>JBHEOV010000055.1:4828-13133 GCA_046260625.1 Halanaerobium sp.
CTATCAATGAGCTGACAGCTATTGATGATATTAAGCTGATGTCTTATAAAATTGATGCTGTAACAGAGGGTAAGGATGCCTTAGGTGAGGCCTTTATTGCCGCTGAAATAGACGGTAAGATTTTCACCGGCCACTCATCTCAGACAGATATCACTGAAGCCAGTGCAGCAGCTTATATTGAGGCAATTAATAAATATCTTGTCTATAATAAAAACAAATAAAGTCAATGAGCCTGAGCCTGCTCGGGCTTTTCTAAAAATATTTTCAAACATCTATAATATTATAAGGATTTTAAGGAGTGATTTAAGTAAATGGGAATGACAATGATAGAAAAAATTCTTGCAGCTCATTCAGATCGGGATGAGTTAAAAGTCGGAGAGATAGTCAATGCCAGGGTCGATATGGTTCTGGGAAATGATATTACTACTCCGGTAGCAGTTAATGAATTTAATAAAATTGGTGTTGATAAGGTTTTTGATAAGGAAAGAATTGCAATTGTACCTGATCATTTTGCCCCAAATAAGGATATCAAAGCAGCAGAACAGGTAAATATGATCAGAAAGTTTGCTCATAAATATGAGATCACCAACTTTTTTGAAGTTGGTCAGATGGGAATTGAACATGTACTACTGCCGGAAAAAGGTTTAACTCTACCCGGTGAAATTATAATTGGTGCTGACTCACACACCTGTACTTATGGTGCCTTAGGTGCTTTAGGAACTGGAGTTGGCAGTACTGATATGGCAGCAGCGATGGCAACAGGTAAGGCCTGGTTTAAGGTGCCGCCGACAATTAAAATTGTTTATAAAGGAGAACTTAATCCCTATGTCAGTGGTAAGGACTTAATTTTATATACAATCGGAAAAATTGGTGTTGATGGTGCCCTTTATAAGGCAATGGAATTTACTGGAGAGGCTATAGAAAATCTCTCAATGGACGGTCGGATGACAATGTCCAATATGGCAATTGAAGCTGGCGCTAAAGCTGGTCTGATTGCAGCTGACGAAAAAACTGAAGCCTATCTTAAAGATAGAGCCTCCAGAGAATACACAGTCCGCAATGCTGATCCAGATGCAGAATACGAAGAAGTTATTGAAATTGATGTCAGCCAGATTCAGCCTCAGGTGGCTTTTCCAAGCCTGCCGGAGAATACAAAGGGTATTGATCAGATTGAAGAAAAGATTGAAATTCAGCAGTCTGTAATCGGTTCCTGTACCAATGGCCGCATTGAAGACTTAAGAGTGGCAGCTGAGATTTTAAAAGGACAGAAAGTAAATAAAAATGTGCGCTGTCTTGTTTTCCCTGGAACTCAGGCAATTTACAAGCAGGCAATGAATGAAGGCTTATTTGATATCTTTATTGATGCAGGAGTAGCAGTTTCTACACCTACCTGTGGACCCTGTTTAGGTGGACATATGGGTATTTTAGCTGAAGGTGAAAGAGCTATATCGACAACCAATCGTAACTTTGTTGGTCGGATGGGCTCAACCAAAAGTGAAGTTTATCTAGCAAGTCCAGCTGTAGCAGCAGCCTCAGCAATCAAAGGTTATATTGCTGGTCCAGAGGAGGTTAAATAATGAAGTTAAAAGGAAAAGTATTTAAATATGGAGATAATGTTGATACAGATGTAATTATTCCGGCCCGCTATCTTAATTCATCAGATCCGGAAAATTTAGCGGCCCACTGTATGGAAGATATAGATGAGAATTTTGCTGAAGAAGTTGAAGAAGGAGACATTATTGTTGGTGGTAAAAACTTTGGTTCCGGTTCTTCACGTGAACATGCACCGCTGGCGATTAAATATGCTGGAGTATCCTGTGTGGTAGCAGAGAGTTTTGCCCGCATCTTTTATCGCAACTCAATTAATATCGGTCTGCCGATTTTAGAATGCCCGGAAGCTGTAAAGGCAACTGAAGCAGGGGACGAATTAGAAGTAGATATTGATCAGGGTCAGGTTAAAAACCTGCGCAGTGGTGAAACTTTTCAGGCAGCACCCTTTCCTCCCTTTATGCAGGAGATTATTAAAGATGGCGGCCTGATTGAACATGTCAAAAAGGAGCTGGTATAGATGGCAAATATAGCATATATTCCAGGAGATGGAATCGGAGAAGAGGTAACAAGACAGGGAATTAAGGTTTTAGAATACTTAGATGGAGCCTATAACCTGGGCTTTAACTTTGAAAAATTTGATCTGGGTGCAGAAAGATATTTAAAAACAGGTGAGGTTCTACCTGCTGATGTTTTAAATAAGCTGGAGACCTTTGATTCAATATATCTGGGAGCTGTTGGTGACCCGAGAGTTGAGCCCGGAATTTTAGAAAAAGGTATTTTACTTAAGCTCCGCTTTTATTTTGATCAGTATGTTAATTTAAGACCAATTAAATTATATAAAGAAGAATTTTCTCCGCTAAAAGGTAAAGGAATTAAAGATATTGACTTTACTGTAGTCAGAGAAAATACTGAGGGTATTTATGCTGGAGTTGGCGGTTTCTTAAAAAAGGATACTCCAGATGAAGTGGCAACTCAGGAGATGATTTCTACCCGTAAAGGTGTGGACAGAGTTATAAAATATGCTTTTGAATATGCCAAAGAATTCGGTAGAGAGCCCAAGCTTACTGTCTGTGATAAGAGCAATGTTTTAACTTATGCTCATGATCTCTGGCAGCGCTCTTTTAAAGAGATGGGTAAAAATTACCCTGAGGTAGAGCAGAATCACTTTTTAGTTGATGCAATCACAATGAAGATGGTCCGCAATCCTGAAATCTTTGATGTAATTGTAACCTGCAATATCTTTGGTGATATTATTACTGACCTTGGTGCAGAAATTCAGGGTGGAATGGGGATGGCAGTTTCCGGGAATATTAATCCGGAAAGTATCTCAATGTTTGAGCCTGTTCACGGCAGTGCACCTGATATAGCCGGTCAGAATATAGCCAATCCGATGGCAGCTGTTTTAGCAGCCGGGATGATGCTCAGAGAACTCGGCTATGGTAATCTGACTCCAAAGATAGAAGCAGCTATTATAGATGCTCTGGAAAACGAGATGGTAACAGCAGATCAGGGTGGAGACTTAAGTACAGATGAAGTTGGGGATTATTTAGTTAAAACTCTAAAAAGTAAAGAGGAAGGTGAGTAGTGATGCAGGATGGGATTAACACTTTATGATACGACTTTAAGAGATGGTTCACAGGGAGAAGGAATTTCTTTATCACTTGATGATAAGTTAAGAATCACCAGACAGTTAGATCGTTTCGGTATTGATTTTATAGAAGGTGGCTGGCCTGGTTCCAATCCAAAGGATGAAGCCTATTTTAGAGAGGTTCAGAATATGGAGCTGGAACATGCTAAGGTTACAGCCTTCAGTTCAACCAGAAGGCCCAATATGAAGGCGGAAGAAGATCAAAATATCTTAAAACTGGTTGAAGCAGGGGTAGATTATGTAACTATTTTTGCTAAAAGTTGGGATCTGCATGTTTTTGATGCTCTGCAGATTTCCCTGGAAGAAAATTTAGAGATGATTAGAGATACAGTTAGTTTTCTTAAAGCAAAGGGTTTAAATGTGATTTATGATGCAGAGCACTTCTTTGATGGCTATCTTCACAATCCTGAATATGCTCTTAAAACACTAAAAACTGCAGCAGAAGCCGGGGCAGAGATTTTAGTTTTATGTGATACAAATGGAGGTATGCTGCCTTCACAGATTACAAAAATTATGCAGGAAATAAAGGGAGAATGTGAGGTTCCCCTTGGTATTCATGCCCACAATGACGGCAGCCTGGCAGTGGCTAATTCACTTGCTGCCTACGAAGAAGGAGCTGTACAGTTTCAGGGTACAGTTGGCGGTCTGGGTGAGCGCTGTGGTAATGCTGATTTATGCAGTGTTATTCCAGCTCTGCAGCTTAAATATGGAGAAAAACTGGTGACTGAGCAGCAGTTAAAACAGCTCAAACCATTATATTTCTTTGTTACTGAAACTGCCAATCTGATCCCGATCAATAATAAGCCCTATGTCGGTAAAAGTGCTTTTACTCATAAGGGTGGAATTCATGTCAGTGCAGTCCGCAAAAATCCTCATACCTATGAGCATATAGAACCGGAGCTTGTCGGAAATGAGCGTCGGGTACTGGTTTCAGAGCTGGCAGGAAAGTCCAATCTGCGTTATAAACTGAAAGAAATTGGCTTTAATCTGGATGATTTCTCTGATCAGATGATTAAAAAAATGATCAAAAAGGTTAAATTTCTGGAAAATCAGGGTTATCAGTTTGAAGGAGCAGAGGCTTCTTTAATTCTGCTGGCTTTTAGAGAATTTAAGGATTACAAGTCTTTCTTTGAAATTGAAGATTTCAGGACAAATAGTGTCAACAGGGACAATAAAACTCATTCAGAAGCTGTTGTCAAGATGAAGGTTAATGGAGAAAAGGTTCATATCGCTGCCGATGGTGATGGACCTGTAAATGCTTTAGATAACTGTTTCCGGAAGGCTTTAGTTTCTTTTTATCCAGAAATTACAGAAACCAAACTGATTGACTATAAGGTTCGTGTTTTAAACGGAAATGACGGTACTGCTGCTAAGGTTAGAGTTTTAATTGAGACAGCAGATTTAGAAAAATCATGGACAACAGTCGGTGTTTCTACCAATATTATTCAGGCATCCTGGGATGCACTTTTAGATAGTATTGAATACTGGCTTTTAATTGAAGATGGAATTAGTATTAATTAAAGAATCCAGTTTAAATTTAAAAAAATAGATAATTAAGCTAACAGCTGTGGAGTGATTTCTGCAGCTGTTTTTTTAATACCAATTTATATTGTGTTATATTTCACTAATAAAATAGTTATTATATAATTTTTTTAAGAATAAATTAAATATTAATTTGCATAAAAAGAAAAAAATTACAAAAATATGCAGGAATTATTTTATTAGCCCCGAATATAGTAATTATCAGCAATAATATTTACAAATTATAATATTTTATATAAAAAATGGTAATTAATATAGATCAAAAAATAGAGAAGAGGAATTTTTATGCAAAATTTTTGTGAATATTTATACAATAAATACGAGTTTTCAACTGAAATTAGCAGTAAATTGGATTATTTTTCAAAAAAGAAAGAGATAAAATCAATAATTGATTATTTAAGAAATGAAAATATTTTAGCAGAAGCGGAATTACTGCAGCTAATTTCATCCTATTTTAAAATTGAATTATTTCAAAATTCCAACCTGCAGCTTAATCAAAATAAGGCTCTGGCTCTGGAACTGGATCAGGTTGAAAAATATCAGATTCTAGTAATTGATCAGAATTCAAAAATCATTTATTTAGGCAGTGTTTATCCCCCAGATTTATTTTTAGAAGAAAAACTTAAATTCAAATTTAAAGCCCAGATAAAATTTTACTTAATGTCAGTTAATGAATTCGAAAAAGCAGTAAAGTCAATTTACAGCAGTTATTTTCAGGTTGATCAGCAGGAGCTTTTAAAAGATCTGGGAGATTTTAAAAAAGTAGACAGCAGAGATATAGACAGTTTAAAAAATATAGTCGAAGATGCACCGGTTGTTAAGCTCTTAAATAAAATCTTAACTGAAGCTATTTCTTTAAATGCCAGTGATATACATCTGGAAAAAAAAGAAGATTATTTTAAAGTCAGATATCGAGTTGATGGAATTTTAAAAAGTTATTATCAGCTTCCGGGGGCAATAGCTGCAGCTGTTATCTCTCGCATTAAAATTATTTCTGGGATGGATATTACAGTCCGCCACCTGCCTCAGGATGGGAAAATGGAATTTAAATTTCAGGGAGCCAATTATGATATCAGATCTTCGGTAGTTCCAACTATTTATGGAGAAAAGGCTGTTTTAAGACTTTTACTGCGAAATGAAAAATTATTAACAATTAAAGAATTAAATTTTAATAGTTCCAATCTGCAGAGATTTAAAACTATCTTTAATTTAAATTCAGGAATTATTCTGCTTTCCGGGCCCACAGGGAGCGGCAAGACAACCACCCTTTTTTCAATCTTAAACCAGCTGGCAGCAGAAAAAAATAACATTATTACAGTTGAAAATCCGGTTGAATATAAGCTGGAACTTCTAAATCAGATAGAAATAAATGAGGCCCAGGGTTTAACTTTCCCGATTATTTTGAGGTCAATTTTAAGACAGGATCCGGATATAATTATGATTGGTGAAATTAGAGATAAAGAAACTGCAGAAATTGCAGTCAGAGCAGCAGTCACCGGACATCTTGTTTTGAGCACCATTCATACTGTCGACAGTATTTCTGCAGTAAGCAGATTGATTGATATGGGAATCCCCCCTTATTTAATCAGCAGCACCTTAAATGCAGTTGTAGCCCAGAGATTACTGCGGAAACTCTGTCCTGACTGCAGAGAAAAGAAAAAACTTAGCCCGGAGGATAAAACTTATTTTAAAACAGAAAAAATAGATTACAGTTATCAGGCTGAAGGCTGCAGCAGCTGTAGTGATGGTTATCGAGGGCGAACAGCGGCAGCAGAAATTTTACTGATAAATTCTAAACTGAGAAAGCTGATCAGTGAGCAGGCAGATTATTCTCTTCTAAAAAAGGAGGCGCTGAGCTCCGGTATGCTGACTCTTGCCGATTCTGCTCTAAAAAAAATGAAAAAAGGGATTACATCCCGTGAAGAAATTTTAAGGGTAATTGATATTTAAGTCTGAGACTGGAGGAGATAATTATTTTTAATAAAAAAACTTTTGATTTAAAATTCTTTGCGGCTCAGCTGCGGATCATGCTTAAATCAGGCTTAAACTTAAATAGGTCTTTAATGATTATTTCCAGTCAGGCTAAAAATCAAAAAGAGCAGCAAATATACAGTGGGTTATTAAAAAATATCGAATCAGGTTTAAGTCTGGCTGAGGCTTTAGCTGAAGCAGATGTTTTTAGTGATCTTTTTACTGCAGTTGTCAGAGCAGGAGAAGAGTGCGGCAGCCTGGTAGAAGTTTTAGAGAGTCTGGAAAAATACTACAGCAGCAGTCAAGAGCTGAAAAAAGAAATAAAAAAAGCTGCTTTTTATCCCCTGACTGTAATAATTACTGTTTTTCTGGCAGCAGCCTTTATATTTAAATTTATTTTACCGGTATTTATAGATCTTTTTGCCGAATTCAGCGGAGAACTGCCGCTGATTACAGTAGTCTTTTTAAAATTAAGTCAGATTTTTAATAATTACTTTATTTTAATCCTAATTTTCATAATATTATTAATAACAGCAGCTATTTATTTTATTAAAAGTGATCAGCGTAGAGATTTAAAAAGTAAAATTTTATTAAAGATTCCCTTCTTTTCAATGATCTATCGGGATCTGATTTTAACTCAGATAGCTACTTATTTAGCCCTACTTTTAAAAAGTGGTTTAAATCTCATTTCTGCCCTGGAATTTTTAAAAAATATAGTTGCTGATTATCAATATCAAAATTTTATTGAAAAAACAACTTTAAATATTTCTAAAGGGGCCTCTTTAACAGATTGTTTTAATGATAGTCAATATATACCGGATCTTTTTTACTATCTTTTAATGACTGGAGAAGAGACAGCCCAGATGGAGACCATGTTAGAAAGAGCAGGTGATTATTATTACCAAAAATTAAAAGATGAAATTGGCAGAATGCTGCAGTATTTAGAGCCTTTTTTAATAACATTAACTGCAATTTTTGTTGCTTTACTTGCTGCAGCAGTTATGATGCCCATGTTCCAGATTTATTTAATTATTTAAAACTTTAAAGCAGAATTAAGTTTTTAAAGCTAAAAGTAAAGACTGAAAAATTATTCTGTTTCAAAGCACATGGAAAACAAAAAAGAGAGGAACTTATTAATGAACAATAAAATTAAAACTTTTGGCAGAGAAATGAGAAAATCTGAGGCTGGTTTTACCCTGATAGAACTTTTAATTGTAATTGTGGTGCTTGGAATTTTAATGTCGATGGCTGTTCCCGCTTTAAGTGGAGTCAAAAATAAGGCAGACACAGCTGTTGCCAAAGCTGATCTGCATAATATAATGCAGAGCTTAGAAATGTATTATCTGGTTGAGGGTGAATATCCTGGACAGAGCACTAAAGGAGATTTTAGCAATGTCAGCAGTAGCTTAGATAATCTGAATATAAAAAACGATGCAGGAGATTACGATTATCAGACTGATGCCGAAACTGGAGCAGAAACTAAAGTTGAAAAATATACGATAAGTTATGAAGCTGCTGCTGATGAAATTTATTATATTTCCACTGAAGATTCAGCTTTAACCGGTCCGGTAGATACTTTACCCACTTTAAACT
>JBHEOV010000055.1:13178-13486 GCA_046260625.1 Halanaerobium sp.
GAAATAAAGCAATTCTTGATAATCAAACTTATATCTTTCGCATCTATACAGTCAAAGAAAGCAGTAATTCAAATAAAATCCCTTATTATTTTTACATTAAAGAAGATGGAAATAAAGTTATTAAGAAAAAAGGTTATTATGGCTCCGGTTTAATTCTTTATAAAACACTGAGTCATAAAGTGGTAGAAGGTGATTATTATGAATGGATAAGATTTAATAATACTGCTACTGCAAGAGGAGGAACAGTGGCTCTGGCCAGAGCGGGGCCTGATGTTAAAAAATATTCAATTACAGTCAATCAATTAGGG
>JBHEOV010000056.1:0-243 GCA_046260625.1 Halanaerobium sp.
TCTGCTGCCTGATTTCATTGATTTTTTTAGTTGTAGTAATTTCAGTATCTTCAAGATAAATTTTACCTTTAGTTGGCGGCACCAGACGGATAATATTATTTAAAATTGTACTCTTACCGGTTCCGCTGGGACCAACAATCACCTTGGTTTCCCCCTTATCAAGGGCTAAAGAAATACCCTTCAATACTTCTTCTGTTTCAAAACTGTGGTGTAAATCTTCTATTCTTAATAAATGCTTAGTAG
>JBHEOV010000056.1:413-13439 GCA_046260625.1 Halanaerobium sp.
AATAAAATATTCGCCCTGTCTTAAAAGCTCTACCACACCGATGGTAAAGGCCAGTGAGGTATCTTTGAGCACAATCGCCGACTCATTGGCTACAGGTGGAATTGCAATCCTGATTGCCTGAGGCGCAATAATATAAAAGAAAGCTTTAAGTTTATTCATCCCCAGAGAACGAGCTGCCTTCATCTGTGAACCCCCAACTGACTGAATTGCACCTCTGTAAATCTGGGACTGGTAGGCTGCTGAACGAAGTCCAATTCCAATTACTGCCGCTCTAAAGATCGGAATTTTCAAACCCAGTGTCGGCAGACCGTAGTTGATCAAAAGCAGCATTACCAGCAGTGGAATACTGCGTGCTAAACGCTCATAAACTGCAACAGCTCCCTGCAGCAGCTTATTGCCATAAACCTGAGCAAAGGCAATCGGTAAACCAGCTACTATCCCAATCAAAAGACTCCAGAATGTCAGCTGAACTGTAACCAGAGTCCCTTCTAATAAATAAGGTAGTGCATTTTTGATTAATTCTAAGTTATCCATAATCTGTCCTTTCTAAAAGTTTTTAATGAAATTTTTTGCTCTATAATTTCACACTCAAAAGTTCAATATAATAAGCCGGCTCCAAGTTTAAACATTTGAGGATGAAATCAAATTGGATTTGATTTAAACTATAAAGTGATTTATTCACTTAAATAAGAAATATAAAAGGCTTTACTCTACTGCCCGGGCTCAATCTTAT
Source organism: Halanaerobium sp. (assembly GCA_046260625.1). Taxonomy (GTDB): domain Bacteria; phylum Bacillota; class Halanaerobiia; order Halanaerobiales; family Halanaerobiaceae; genus Halanaerobium. The sequence goes on from JBHEOV010000056.1 coordinate 1,147, forward strand.
CTTAGAGCCCAAACAGCAGAGAAAAAGCCAGCTTAGATTTTACTCAAAATACTTTTCAATTAATTCGTCCATGGTTCCATTTTCAATAACCTTAGCCAGTCCTGCATTGATTTCTGCCTGCAGTTCCTGATTGTTTTTACCAACAGCAATTCCGTATTCTTCCCCGGTAATCACTTCGGCTACAACTTTAACCGGATTATCTTTACTGTAAGTTTCAGCAACCGGCTTATCTAAAACAGCTGCATCGATATTTTTGTTGGCTAAATCTCTGATTACAAAAACATAAGAATCATAGTTTCTGAGATCACCTGTTAAGATATCGCGATCGATCAGATTATCTCTAACCCAGGTATCACCAGTTGTTCCAGTCTGGACACCGATGTCATTATCACCAAATAAAACTGTTAAGTCTGCTTCAGAATCTTCGTGAACTAAAACTGACTGGTTGGCTGAATAATAGGGGTCAGAAAAGGCGTAAACTTCTTTTCTTTTTTCTGTAATTGTATATCCAGCTGCCACAATATCCAAACTGCCGGAAGCTATACCAGCTGGTAAAGAGTCAAAACTAATATCTCTAAATTCAACCTCAAAACCCTGCAATTTAGCAATTTCTTTAACCAGATCAATATCAAAACCTACAATTTCACCATCTTCTACATACTCAAAGGGTGGGAAACTTGCATTTGTTCCTACTACATAGCGCTGAGCCATGACCCCTGAGCTTAAAGTCAATACTGTCAGAATAACTAAAATCGTTACTAATGTCTTTTTCATTTAAATAAATCCTCCTTTTAATTGATATTCTAACTTCTCGCTACTTTTAAATCCGCGAAAAATAATAAAATTTATCTTGGAAACTATTATACCATAATCCTTTAAGCAGCAAAAGTCATATTTTAATTTAGTGCAAGCTTTAATATTCTGAAAATATCTCATAATATAAAAATTCCCATCACCTCAAATTAAAATGATGGGAATTATATCTTTTGAGAGTTATTGGTTCTGTAAATGGTAGGTGAAGATTATTTAAAAAGCATCAACTTATTAATTTTATGAATTCCGCCGCCAGCTCTGGATCAAACTGAGAGCCGGCACAGGCAGCTATTTCCTCTAAAGCTGCTTCCTTTTTAATCCCCTGCTGATAGGGGCGGCCGGAAATCATTACATCATAGGCATCTACGATAGAAATTATGCGGGCCAGAAAAGGAATCTTTTCTCCTGCCAGACCTCTGGGATATCCCTGACCATCCCAGCGCTCATGGTGAGATAATATTTCTTCAGCCACAACTGAAAATTCAGTGGTAGCAGCTGCAATTTTATAGCCGCGGGAAGGATGGCCCTTAATCATCTCCCATTCCTGATCATTTAGTGGTCCCTTTTTGCTTAAAACACTGCCCGGAATCGAAGTTTTACCAATATCATGAAGTACTGCCAGCAGTTCCAGCCTGTTTAGCTGCGAATTATGAATCCCCAGACTGCTTCCAAATTGTTCAGCCAGCTCTGTCATCCGCTCAGTATGTTCAACAGTCTCATCACTTTTGGCCCTTAGGGCACTTAAAAGTCCCTGCACCATTTTGTTATTAGCACTGTTGGTTTCCAGCAGTTTATTGTGATTCATTTCTTTATCGGCAATTTTTACGATATCTCTAACTTTTTCTTTTTGACTTTTTAAAGTGGCAGTGCCCATTCCAATAGAAACAGGAAAATTACCGGCTTTAATCTGCTGACACTGCTCCTTAATTTGATACATAACCTTGTGGGCTGCTTCTGAATCAGTAACCGGCAGGGCGATAATAAATTCATCTCCACCATAGCGGGCCAGAATTGCTGACTCGGGTACTGTTTTTTTAAGAATCTCTGCTGCTGCAGTTAAGATCCTGTCTCCTGCTGTGTGGCCGTGACTGTTATTTACTATTTTTAAACCATTTAAATCTCCCATAATTATACTTAAGGGCAGCATTGAGCTATCTAGCTGCTCCATTTTTTCCTCAAAGTAACGGCGGTTAAAAAGACCGGTCAGGTGATCATGATAACTTAAATACTCAATCTCCTTTTCCCGGGCCCGACGTTTGGAAATATCTCTGACAAAGGCTAAAAAATATTCCTCTCCTTCATTTTCTACCTTACCGGCACTGATCTCGACCGGGGTTCGGCTGCCGTCTTTATTGACATGCTCCAGTTCAAAGTGGACTGAATCTCCAACTGCACACTGCTGCCACTCTTTTTTTACTTTTTGGGGATTATAGAAATCAAGATTAGAATCATCAGGATGGAGATCAAAAACCTGCATTGAACATAACTCTGCAGCTGTATAGGACATTTCTCTGACAGCTTTGCGGTTCACATCCAGAATATTGCCCTCCAAATCATGCAGAAAAATCATATCATAGACACTATCGATTACTGTTTTATAAAAGCTTTCAATAATTAACTGCTCGGACACTCTTCTGCCTCCTCTTTTCTATCACTCATGATTATTATCGTTTAAAGTTGATGTTTTCTTAAATAGTCTAAGCGCTGCTCTGCGTGAATAAAATTGCCAGAATCTATATTGAATCTTTTTTACATCATTATACAACTGAGTTTAAAATATGTTTAAAAGGCTATTTGTAAAATTATTGCTTTAAATATGTAATATTATGTCGAAATATATTATTTAATCTCTGAAATTTTTAAAAATTAAAAACCGCTACCCTCGACAAAGGTAACGGTAATTTTAATCATCATATTCAATTACATTAGAAATTATAAATTTATCTTCTCTAATATACTTTCTAATTAATTTTTCCTCTACTCCTGTCTCCTGATGAATTTTTTGAATTGTAGAATTGGGATGGTCCCAGAGAAAATCTTTAATTTTACGCAGTTTATGCTGATTTTTCTCCTGGCAGTCATCACAGAGACCGGAATCGTTTTTAGTCAAAACTCCGCAGATATAGCAGTTTGAAACCATATTTTAGTCCTCCAGATCTTGTAATTATTATTAGTATATTTATATTTTAACAAATAAGAGTTATAAATTCCACTAATATCTTATATTATATTTCTCAGATGCAGATTAATTCAGTTTCTCAATCAAATGCTCACTAATGTTCTTCTTTTCTGTTGAAAAATTGATCCCGATCAGAATAATTTGCTTATCCTGGAGTTTATATTTATCTGCATAGCCTTTTTCCTTAATCTGAGCTACTGCTTTTTCAGCACTCTGATTGGCTTTAAACTCAATAATAAAAACTTTGTCTTTACTCTCTACTGCCATATCAATTCTACCTCTGGCAGTAAGCAGCTCCGAATTAATATGAAGATCTCTATCTGCTAAAAGCTCGGCAATTAAATAAAACATAGTGTGATAAAAACTTTCTCTTTCACTGACAGCTGTTGGAATATTAATATTAGCAATACTTTCAAATAAATATATTATATTACTAATGAAAGCTTCTAAATCAAAATTATTAAGTGCCAGCCGCAATTTTCTAATCAAAGATAGATCAGCTTCATAATTACTTAATTCACTGATTAAATTCTGAGAAAAAGCTGTTTCTACTTCCTGATTGGGATAGCTTAATCTTAAAAAATCACCATTAAGTTTGTCTTTAATAGTTAAATATCCAGTTTGAAAAAGAAGTGGAATTAACTGTAATCTGGTAATATCATAAGCTTTAAGCTGACTTTTAAACACTTCCAGTTCAGCCAGTTTGGGAATCTCATACTGCTCATTTTTTAAAAGTTCTATTAAAAAGCCGGGAGTTCCACTTTCAAACCAGTAATTATCAATTTTTTTAGCAGCCAGTGCTCTTGCTATTGAATAGGGATTATAGACCCTGATATCTTCATCACTGAAGCGGAAGCCGTTGTACATTCTTTTGAATTCTGCATACAATTCTTCTTTGTTAAGCCCGGCTTCAGCTGCAAACTCTTTAAAGTAAGGCTCAAAATTATGGTGCAGCTCTTCTTCTGTATAACCCAGCATATGCGAAAATTCAGGGTTCATATCAAGTTCATTTAGATTATTTAAAGTAGAAAAAATTGAAAGCTTGCTGAACTTAGAGATACCGGTAATAAAAACCAGCTCTAAATGTTTTATCAATGGTTTTAGATTGTCATAGACGGCTTTTAAGAAATCCTGATTTTCATTTGCAATTTTAATTTCTTCTGGATCCTGACTCAAATGCGAGATTATCGCTTTATCATATTCATCAATTAGTAAGACAACCCTTTTATTTTCTTTTTCGCTAATCTTAATTATCAGTTCTTCAAATTTGGAGCTGATCAGAGTTGAATTAAGTTTCAAATTATACTGGCGGGCATAATCTTCTAAAAACTCCTGCATCTCAATTTTTAAATTTTCAGTTGTGCTGTGTTCCAGTCGATTAAAATCCAGTCTGATAATCGGATATTCTTCCCAGTTCCAGTCCTGATCATAGATGTATAAACCCTTAAAAAGTTCTTTTTTGCCCTGATAAAACTTTTCTAAGGTGTCAACAAAAAGTGTTTTTCCAAAACGACGAGGACGGGAAAGAAAATAGTATGTGTTTGAATTAACTATTTTGTCTAAAAATTTAGTTTTATCTACATAAAGATAATTTTCAGTGACTAGTTTTTCAAAATCATCAATATCATTAGCTAATTTTTGCATTGATGCCACCATCCTTCTGTTTTCTGTTGAGTTTATTATACCACAATCAGCTTGGTATATAAAAAGAAAACCGCCCTGCTGGCGGCTGAAAGTTTGGAGAGTAGATTTGATTTTTCCAGATATTGGTTCGGTTAACGGTACATGCAAACTAATTTCCTTTTTTGATTTCTACTTCTTTACCGGCAAAAACTACAGCCAGTTTTAAAATATTATTAATTCCACGAGAATTGAGTTCAGACTGATAATTTTTATCTTCAATCTGCTTTAAAGCCGAAGCAAGTGCTTCTTCTTTATTTTCATTACTAAATTGATTGATTTTTTTAAATTCAATAATGATACCCAATTTCTTTTTATCATCAGGAATTATCATTATATCATAGCGTCCATATCCACTTTCACGGTTGGATTTAATCTGATAGTCATCTCTTAAGTTAAGCAGCAGTCCCAGCACAAAAGCATGATAAACCTTTTCGGCTTCACTACCGGAAGTATCAAAATAGCTCAAACTGTTAACAGTGAACTCTTTAAAAATTTGAGCAAAACTTTCTACATCACCTTCAGTTAAAGCCTTAAGCATTAGTGAAAGTTTCTGGCTGCCGATATTTTCTTCCAGCCAGTCTAAAAATATTTCTTCATAGATATATTTTATTTCCTGATTGGGAATTTCCAGCTCTGCAAAAAGTCTCCCTTTTTCTCGCCTGCTGCTCACAGGACTGAGATAGCCACTGAAAAGCAGAAAACTCCAGATTGAACTGCTTTTGCTTTCAATTTCTGCAAAAACAATATTCTCATCAATCTTCTTTTCGATACTCTGATTCTGAATTAAAAGTTCCAGGCTGCTTTTTAAATCTTCACTACCTTTAAGCAGCAGTTCTCTGATCAATTCATTGCCGCTGCTGTTAACCCAGTATGGTTTTATTTCCCCCTGATAATAAATACAATTGATAATCGACCAGGGATTATAGATAGTCTGATCTCCATAATTATAGCCATTATACCAGCTTTTTATTTCTTCCAATTTATATTCCAGATCATAGTTTTTAAAAATAGCTTCTACCTCTCGGGGCAGGAGGCCAAAATACTGATTATATTTTTCCGAAAAAATATCGTTGACCACAAGATTGTTCAGGCCTGAGAAAATGCTTTCTTTTGCAATTCTTAAAATCCCGGTTAAAACTGATTTATGAAGGCTGGAATTATCTTTAAGACCGTTTTCCAAAAATAGGCGCATAAAATTAACCACCTGCGGATAATAATCATTCAGATAACCGGATTGGATTGGCTGGTCATACTCATCAATTAAAACTATTACTTTTTCCTCATGATAACGCTCTAAATATTCTGTCAGGCGGAGCAGTGCTTTTTGATAGTGGACTTTTTCTGCTTCCAGATTTATAATCCTCTGATAAACTTTTTGTTCTGCTTCAGTCAAAACTCCTTCTTCCAGCAGGTAATCATGTCTCTGGTACTCTGCTGCGATAATATCTTCTATATTTTTAAGTGAATCTTCCCACTTTAAATCTTTAAGTCCCTTAAATGTTAAATAGATCAGTGGATACTTTGCAAATTCCTGCAGATATTTTTCTTTTTCGGCTGCAATTTTTAAATTTTTATATAATGACCAGTCCGCTTCTGAATTTGAGAAATAATAGCGGAGCATTGAGATATTTAAAGTTTTACCAAAACGGCGGGGTCGAGGCAGCAGTATTACCTGAGCATCTTCGTCTATTATTTCTTTAATAAATAATGATTTGTCCACAAAATAATAGTCATTTTTTCTTATTTCTTTAAAATCGCTGATTCCCAGCGGAAGTTTTTGCATTGATGCCACCATCCTTTGCTTACTGTTAAGTTTATTATACCACAGAAAGGTGGGTATATAAAAAGAAAACCGCCCTACTGGCGGCTGAAAGTTTGGAGAGTTAATTTGATTTTTACCAGATAATGGTTCAGTTAACGGTGGGGCATGGGGACAATTTAGTCACTTCCCGCATTGATAAAATTAAATATGAATTCTGCTAAGTTATTTAAAGAATCCAACGTTGAAATTGTCCTTTGACTTATCCAATTATTATCATTAATAGACACCTGATTAGATTTACCGGGCTTTAAAACATTAGTGATCCAACCAATTAAAACTTTTTTGTCATCAGAACTTGACCAATTATCTTTATAAGTTGATCCTATTTCTTCAATATAATCATTAGAAAGTGACAATAAATCAGTATATTCAATCTCTGCACAGTTTAAAAGCAAATCTTCCAGAGTTCCTTGATTTTTATTATCTGGAAAAATATAAGTATCCATTTTGATATTTAAATTTTTAATTTGAACTAATTTTTCAGTATTATTAAAAAATATACCGTCTTTGCTGTTAACTAAGTCTATAAGAGCTTTTCTTTTATCTTTAGCTTTTTTAAAATCAGCATCACAGAAAAGTGCAATTCCATCTATTTGTTTTAAGTCTTCAATTTTTAAATTTGTTAATGTCAAATCCAGAGTATTAGCTATTTTCGAGTCTCCACCCGCTACATGTATAGCAACAGAAATATTATCTGATTGATAAAAAGTAGGAATAGGAGTTATCCTTACCTCACATCCTGACCAAGACTATTTCTAATATTATAAAGCTTTTCTCCAGAAATTCTGTTTACATAAATTTCTCCTGCATCATTTTCCAGACGATAACAGGCAATCTTATCCAGATTATCTTCGCTGGCATTGATTAAGGCATCAATTGCTTCCAGGCTGTGAGTGGCAATAAATGACTGCACATTATATTTAAAGCTACTTTGTATAAACCACTTAAAAAAATCAAGCAGGGCTTTTTTATGAATCGAAGTTTCAATTTCGTCTATTAATAAAACACCCTTTTTAACATTCACTATACTTGCTGCAATTATTAATGTCTTTTTCAAACCATCTCCGAAGGTAGATAGGGGCACCATTCCTAACTCTTGATGCTCAATATAGGGGATTGGTCTCCCATTTTCATCTATAATTTCTAAAGACTTTATTTTATTATCAAATATTTTTATCATCTTAATCAGGCTGCTCTTATTACCAGCTTTTATAGCCTTGCTGAGTAATCTACTCTGAGCTAAATGTTCAAGTGGAGAAATATATTCCGTTGTAAGCAATTTATCCTGATCAGTTTCAGAATCCAATTCAATTCTTTTTTGATTCTGATCAAAAGTAAACTCTTTTTTTAAATTCGATTTAGAATCATTGAAGATAAAATTACCTTTAAAAGATTTGCTTGCTTCTGATTTATTATTTATAGAATTATTTTCAGATATACCAAAACTTGATTGGACACTGATAATATTCGTTTCTTTACCCGTAAGTTTTACGGAAATTTTTTGATTTCTAGTTTCAGCCTCAATAAATATTTCTTTTGGTTTATCTTTTTGGTTAAATAAATTTTTAAATGATTCGTAGGGGGATAAGCTGCCGCTGGTAAAATTATAATCAGTTTCTCTAATTCGACTGGTCTTAATGAAAGTTCCCAGATTAGATGGTTCTGATAAAATATTCAGTACTTCTAATATTGAAGTTTTCCCGGTGTTGTTTTCACCTATAAATAAATTAATATCTTTAAAATCTTTGAGTTCTAAATTTTTAAGGCCTCTGTAATTTTTTATATTAATATTTTTGATATTAGACATCTCTAAACCCCCTCTAACTTAATTGTTGAGTTTATTATACCACATTAAACTGATTATATAAAAAGAAAACCGCTCTGCTGGCGGCTGAAAGTTTAGAGAGTAGATTTGATTCATTTACAAATATTGGTTTCGTTAACGGTAGGTACAAATAGTTAAACTTAAAGCTCTAATTTTTCTTTAAGCTCTTTTAAAGAATCAGAAATTCTTACAGCACACTTAATTTCTTTTAATTTTTCATAATCATCGATCTTTTTAATGTCAGCTGCAAGAGATTTACTAACCAATCCAAATTTTAGTTCCAGTGCAAATTCGATTACTTCATGCATGTTCTCAGCTTTACCCTCTTCTTTTCCATCATTATAGATTTTTTCGGCAATAGTCATAATTATAGCACTCCCTTCAGCTGAAATCTTTTTTGACTTTTGGTCCAATTCACTTAAAGAGATCTCTTCCCCAATATTTAAAATATACTTAACAACAGTTTCGATATACTCAAGTCCGGTTGTCTTTTCTCTTAGCTCAATTAATAAAGGCAGAACTTCTCGCAGTCCTCTATCAAAATCATCATCAAAAATATGTGAGATTAACTTCAGAAAGAGCTTTAACTTAATCTGTCCCTTTATCTCTGCATCAGAGTAGCTCGAAAAATCATAAATTAAATACTTATAATCAGGTATATAATCTGAAATAGCTACTGGGGTAGCTTCAATTAGTTCTGATAAGCTGCTGCCTAAATTCCATTTTTTATCTCCATGATAAATGAGAATCGGTAAAATAGGCGGTAGTTTCTTATTTTTATTCTGCTTATAATAAAGCTCCCAGATGTCTGCAATATAGCCCATCATCTGAACCGGTGTCATCTTCTGATAATAACTTTTGTGTTCAAATAGGACATAAATAAACCCGTCTCTGCCATCTATACTGACATTATATAAGAGATCAGAAAAGCTTTCTTCCAATTCTTTATCGATAAAACTATCTTTAGCTACTTTAATATCTGTTAAATCGATTTCCTTTAAAATATCATTCGGCAGGTAATTTTGCAGAAAATCTACTGCCACTTCTTTATCGCCGAGAGTTCTTTTAAAAAGAGCATCATGTGGAGTTTTAATGATATCCAATCTCTTCCCCTCATTTCTGTGAACTTTCTTTATTCTTATTATATCATATTAGAGCTGATTGCAAAACAGATTATCCTGAAATTATTTTCCCAAATATTGGTTCAGTAAACGGTAGGACATATAAATGCATATTTAGATTAATATAATTATAGTTATTTTTTTCACAAATATAGTTATAAAAAAATTGTTTTGATTATTAAACTTCTCTCATTTCCTGGACTTCTGTATTTTCAGGCCGCATGAAATGAACAGTTAACTTGCTTAAAAATAAATAATATCCAAAATCACTGAGTGAAGCTTCTTTTTTTATAATTTCGCACTCTAAAAGTTTATTAATTAACACTTTAGAGAAACTGCTAACTAAACTCAAATCCACAACATAATCATCATATCTATAACCAGGAAAATATAATAATTTATAGATTCTATTCTTTTTTAAAGTATCCTGATCCACTTTCAAGCTTGTTAGTGAAATTAAAGGCGCACACAAAAGAACATCATCATTTTCCGCATCACAAGTATTAGAAAGTAATAATGCTTTTAATTCTTTTTCGATTATCTGTCCATTATCATTAACTTTGATAAATTTAAGTTTATCAATTATGTCACCCTGACTTAAAAAAGAAAAAGAACGATTAGTAAAGCACTTATAACGACCGCCATTTTCTTCAAACTGCTTAAGAGAATTTTTCACTTCTTCAGCTATATAAGGATCAATTGAAGGAAATAAAGACTTTGTAAAATCTATAAATTCCGGCATCATATATCATATAACTTCCTTCCAGTATCATTAAACAGTTCATTAATTGACTCTTTATATAATCTCGCTTCTTCTTCAGTAAAGTCTCTACTTTCCGGAAAAATATCTAGGATAATATTTTTCGAATTGATTTCTTCATCAATTATTTTTCCGATAGATAAAGAGTTATTATACTCATAATTAATGTTATTTAATGCATTTATTATTTTCTTTAAATCAGATTCATAAATATTTTCCGCTTCCAAAGTATTATTGCTTCTTTTTTTTCTAATATCCTTATCTACACTGTCAGTAGTTAAAGATGAAGAAACAGGTCCAAATTTATTTAGACGAACTGTAATTGCTGACATAATCATTCTACCTCCTTATTCAATATTTCCCGGGCTTTATCAGTTATACAGGATTCAAAAGCGCTCTTAATACTCTTATGTGCATTATCCAACCAGTTATTATATTCTTCCATGTTTTTTTGATTAGTAGTCATAAAATTAAAATCAAAAACAATAAAATTTACGTCACTTAGCGGATTCCCAACAGTTAAATATAAGCTGGAGTTTAGTTCCTCATAATCTAATTCATTTTTTATTAAAAATTTATTCATTCTTTTATCAATTGGTACTTTAGGCATTATTTTAAAATAATTACTATAATCAGAGCTAAAACTTTGTTTTTCAAACTTATTAATATAGCGAAGTTTCATATCTCTGATTTTTGCTTCAGAAAGCATTTCTTTATATATATCAAAATATTTTTTTGCTTCACTACTAAAATAATCCCAGTTTTTATATTCTAAAAAATTAATTGTAAAAGTTTGGGGAGTAATTTGAATAAAGATTTGATCCTTATCATTAATGAAAATCAATTTATTGGTCTCTTCCGTTGCAGATTGATTCAAATAAAAATCTTTATCTTTGTTTTCAATATTAAATATTAATCCCTTTTCCTGTTTCTTTTTTGGAAAGACATCTTTAATCTTATTATAGTATTCAGATGGAATAGTCCAATCCCAATCTTCATTACTCTCAAAATTAACTTCAAATAAAACTTCTGCTAAAAATGAATTGGGGTATATTTCCGTCATGATTGTCCTCCGTTCATCTTAAAAAATGAATATCATCTATAATATTATAATTAGACATAGGTTCAGTATTTCCTTTATTTAAAATCATTAATCTTAAATATCAATACTCTTCACTAATTTATCTAATGAGTCATGATTTCTAATGGCAATTTTAATTTCTTTTAATTTTTCATAATCCTCTATTTTTTTCACTTCTTCCGCAAAAGATTTGCTTGTTAAACCAAATTTCAATTCCAGTGCAAATTCGATCATTTCATGCATATTCTCTATTTTACCTTCCATTTTACCTTCTTCTTTGCCTTCCTCTTTACCATCATGATATATTTTTTCGGCAATAGTCATAATTACAGCACTCCCTTCAGCTGAAATATTTTTTGACTTTTGGTCCAATTCACTTAAAGAGATCTCTTCCCCAATATTTAAAATATACTTAACAACAGTTTCTATATACTCAAGACCAGTTGTCTTTTTTCTTAATTCAATTAATAAAGGCAGAACTTCTCGCAGTCCCCTATCAAAATCATCATCAAAAATATGTGAGATTAACTTTAAAAATAATCTTAATTTAATCTGGCCTTTGATCTCTGCATCAGAGTAACTGGAAAAATCATAGAGCAAATAATTATAATCAGGTATATAATCTAAAATAGCTGCTGGAGTAGTTTCAATTAGTTCTGACAAGCTGCTGCCTAAATTCCATTTTCTATCTCCATGGTAAATGAGGATTGGTAGGATAGACGGCAACTTCTTATTTTTAGTCTGTTTATGATAAAGCTTCCAGATATCTACAATATAGCCCAGCATCTGAACTGGGGTCATCTTATCGTAATAACTTTTGTGTTCAAATAAGATATAAATAAACCCATCTCTGCCGTCTATACTGACATTATATAAGAGATCAGAAAAACTTTCTTCCAATTCCTTATCGATAAAACTATCTTTGGCTACTTTAATATCTGTTAAATCAATTTCCTTTAAAATATCATCCGGCAGGTAATTTTGCAGAAAATCTACTGCCACTTCCTTC
>JBHEOV010000057.1:0-12865 GCA_046260625.1 Halanaerobium sp.
CAATTAAATCTGGTTGGTGTTCTTCTGCTAATGCCCTGACCTGATCATAATCAATAATTTCTTTTTCTTTTGTAACCCCATAATGAACGAAATTATAATATTCACCTGACATATTAACCGGACTACCATGAGTTAGATGACCCCCATGTGTTAGATCCATTGCCAGAACAGTCCCTCCCAGAGGAACTTGAGAAAAATAAACTGCCTGATTAGCCTGTGAACCAGAATGGGGCTGTACATTAACATGCTCAGCACCAAATAATTCTTTTGCCCTTTTAATAGCTAATTCCTCTGCCTTATCAACAACCTCACAACCCCCGTAATATCTTTTGTGAGGATAACCTTCTGCATATTTGTTAGTTAAAACTGAACCAGCTGCCTCCATCACAGCAGAACTAACAAAATTCTCGGAAGCAATCAATTCAATATTTCTAGCCTGTCTCTGCTCTTCTTCTGCAATAATTTCTGCCATTTCCGGATCAATTTTTTTAAGTTCCTGCATCCAAAGCTCATCTCCTTTATTTAATAATTATAAGTAACCTTTATATTAATTATACTTCTCTAAAAAAGTATTAAATCCTGCTTAATTTCTAGCTTCTTTTTTAAATAAAAGTTAAAAAAATAACTTTTTAAAATGAAAAAGACCGGAGAATATTCCCCGGTTTTTTCAAAAATTTATAAACTTATGCTTTTAGGCTAAGATTCCTCTGACTAGCAGGAATTTTAGCCCTTTATCAATTTATAAAGAGATTATCTTCTGCTGCTTAAAACTTATAATTTAAAGCAGCAGTTGAATAGTCATTATCTTCAAACTGACCAAAGCTTGTATCTTTATCTCCTGCAAAAATTTTATGAGATAAAGTTAGTACTAAATCCTGTTTTAACTCATAATCTACTGCAGCCTCCAGAATGTAATCCTGATCATTTAAATTATAGACCCAGCTTAGCTGTGGAATAATTTTTTCATTCTGATAGCTGTCTTCTAATTTCAATACAGCTCTGTTAGTAGTATAATCTCCTTCTTGATTATACTCCAGATCAGCTTGTCCTGATAAAATATTATTTTCTATCTGATCATCATCCAGGATTTTCTGACCTCTAAACTGCAGATTTAAATTAAGATTACTGATCGGCAGATCACGATCGCCTCCAATCACCCAGGCAATTTTATTATTCCTAACTGTCGGATCATTACCATCTGTATCATCTGTTCTGTAATAAGCCAGTTCAAAGCGGCTGTTGATATCTGCAATTACCCGGGCCAGCTCAAAACCAAAAATATCAACCTGATCATAGTGAAGATCAGCAGCAGTTAAGGCTTTTTTAAAGTTATTTTTATTTTCTTCTATTTCAGCTAAATTATTTGGAGATTCAATAGGATTATTTGTTAAAGAAGTATTTAATCCCATTAAATCATAACTGGGTTCTCTTAAATAACCCTGATAATAGCTGAATCCATAATCAGTGCTGCCTCGACTATCAGTAAAGCGGAGAGCAAATTGATTTTTCTCTTCTGGAATTGAATCCTCTACCTGATTGATTATCTCCGTTTCTGTCTGGCCGGTAGCCATTGCAATATTAGCAAGTGGTATTTGAGCTGCAAAGGGATTAATTACCCAGTTACCCAGACGACTCTCAGGATTATCTGCCATCCGATTGGGAGTGAAATCCGGAGTATAAATAAATTCTAAATTGGCATTACCCCCTCGAAAATAGCGATTGATTTTAATCATTTCCTCCCCAATCTGACGATCTTTGTAATCCTGATTAATAAAATCACTCAGATCTTCTCCATTTAAATTATCAACTACATGCAGCTGATCACCTTTACCCCAGACAGGTCTATCCTTACCGACTAAGAAATTATATTGCTCACCGTAATATTGATAATAAAGCTCATCAATTTCTATTTCTTCTACTGCTCCCGGCTGAAAATCAAGCAGGAATTGAAACTCATGTGTTTTACCAGGATAATTTATTTCAAGATTACCTTTTAAATTTTCATTAAGCTCACCATCATCTGCAAAAACCCTTAATTCAGGTTTTAATACTCCACTGATTTCAGTTTCAGTCTCTTCTGTAGTTCCATAAAAACTGCCGCCATTGGAAGCAGCAGTAGAAAAACTGCTGAGTAGAAGAAAGAGTATAGTCAACAAAAATAGTGGTCTGGACTTTATTTTTAACATTCTATCACTTCCTTTTAGATAAAATTTTAAAACCACTGCAAGTTATTTTAACAATTAAATCTATCTTCCTGTTTCCAGATACTGCTGAGTAAATCTGCTGTTATCAATTTCCTTATTATATTCCAGCAGATAATTGCCATCTCGCTGCTGAATATAAAGCCGAGTGCTGTGTCCGCTATCTAGATTTTCCATTGTTGAAGAAAAAGTTGTCCAGATCCCATCAACTTTTTTTATCTCACTATCTACTGTCATTACCTTATATAATTCCTGACTGTCTTTATCATACATTTCCAGTTTAATTGGAATACTGTGTTCTTTTGTGACCCAGGAAATTGTTTTTGCATACTGCTCCTCTTCCGGGTTTTTAGGAATTGCTTCTACTACATAAGTCTGATAACCATTAAATTCTTCTTCAGCTAATAATTCATATTCAAAATTATCAATTTCTCTAGATTTCAGATCATCATAGGTAAAATCTGTTCCCATAAAGGAATCACTACCCTGACCGCCTGAAATCCGGCGAACTCTTCCTAAATCAGGTAAATAAATCCACTGATCATCATCAGCTTCTTCATTTTCTACCTGTAAAAAGCGGGTATCTTTAACAGAAGATGGTTCATGAAAAACCATAACACTTTCTCTTAAATCATCTTCATCATCCTGAGACCAGATCTCTATAACTCTCGATCTGACATCACCATCCTGATCAATTAAATCCATTCCAGCAAGAGCATGCTGAGTATCACCTGATTCACGATCCTTTACTCTTTCCATTACCTCACGTCCATCAATTGCTGCAGCCGAAATTGAGACTGCAAATATTAGGCTGAACGCAAATATGACTGTGATATAATTACTTCTTAATATTTTTCTCATTTTTAATTCCTCCTTATTTGTTATTCTTAATTTAGAATTTGTTGTTCTTAACTAAGAAACTGGCCAAAGTAAATTTTTTATGCTAATAATGCTTTTTAATAAACTCGGGTTTAAAGATATTTAATAAAAGTGGTAAAATAGTCATTGAAGCCAGTGATGAAGTAAACATAGTTACTGCTATTAATAAACCCAAATAGACAAGTGGGTAAAAGTTAGAAAATAGAAGCACCAAAAATCCTGCTGCTACAGAAATTGCATTGAAGATAATTGCTTTTCCGGTAGAACTTAAAGTATTTTTTGTTACCTGATACAAATCATCACTTTCCAGTCTATTTTGATGGTAGCTGTGCAGAAAATGAATAGTATAATCTACACCAATACCAATTGCGATCGAGGCAACCATTGCTGTTCCAACATCTAATTTGATTCCCGAATGGCCCATTAAACCGAAGTTGATTATTAATGAAAATGCCAGTGGTATAATTCCATAAATACCGGCAATAACTGATTTAAAAGAGAGAGCGACAATAATGAAAACTACCACAAAGGAAATCAAAATACTTCTAATTTGACTGCCCACAATTAAGTTATTTGCTTCTAAAGCCATGGTCGCATAACCTGAAACTGTTGTTTTATATTCTTCTGGAAAGCTATTACTGCTGTAATTATCAATTTTATTTTTTATTTTAGCAGTTGTAATATTGCTTGGATCTTTGATCTGAATCAACATCTGTGCTTTATTCGGTTCTAATTGATCATTAATTAGATCATCAACACTACCTGAAAAAAGCAGCAGATACTGAGAAATTAGGTTTTGTAAATTTTCTTTTGATTCAGCATTATATTTATCCAGATCATTTGGAATTTCATAATAGGCAGCTGCATTATAATTCATTTCTTCTTTTAACAGCTGCAGCATCTCATCTGCTGTAAGATCCAGTTTGTCAGCTCTGGCAACTGCACGATTTAGCAGCTGAATAAATTCTAATTCAGATATATTTTTTTGATTATCAGGTCCTTCAGTAATTATTTTTGAGCTCTCTTCTACCTCTAACTCCTCAGAATCTTCCTCCTGATAAAAACTTGAACTTTCGTCTGTACCAGATTCTGAATCTTTCTCCTCATAAAATGATGAGGTGGTTTCAGTTTCGGATTCAGATTCTGAATTATCATCATAAAAAGAAGAAGTTGTTTCTTCAGAACTGTTATTTTCATTACTACTTTTTTTTGCTTTTTCTGTTTCTGATTCTGCGTCTGGATAATGCATAACCTGATTCATTCTTTTAATATAATCACTGATCGATGAAGTTTTACCAACTGACTTAAAATTGGAGTCTAAACTCTGCTGTAAATTATCCAATTCAGTTAAAATTTCCGGATTGTTTAAACTTCCCTTTTCTTCACCTTCAATTAATACTTTCATTATATTTGTACCGGCAAAGTTTTGATTTATAAAATCATCTGCCTGCCTGATCTCACTATCTTCTTTAAACATTTCAATCAATGGTGTGTCAACAACTATTTTATTAAAGCCAACTGCAGAAATAATGATCACTAACAAAATAACAAGAATTATGGAAATTTGTTTCTGACTGTAAAAATCGTGAACTGTATAAATTAAAGACTCAAAATGTTCGAGCTTACTGAGTTCACTATTTTTGTTTTTTTTAAAAAATAATGGCAGTTTTAATAAAGACGGAATTAGAAATAAAGCAATCACAAATGCTACTATAATTCCGATAGCCGTAAAAATACCAAAACTTCTAATTGGAATGATTTCACTTGAGGCCAGTGAGCCAAAACCAACAACTGTAGTAATTGCAGCCAAAAAAACAGGTTTTCCCAGATGATTGACTGTAGAGAGTATTATTTCTTCATTCTTTGCTGCTGTTAATTCTTCAGTTAGTTCTGCCAGATCATCATAATAATGACTCAAAATATGAATGCCATAGGCACTACCGACAGCCAGCAGCAAAACAGGAATCACAGTTGAAACAAGAGTCAAATTTATTCCCAGATAGGCCATTAAACCAACAGCCCAGATACTGCTGATGCTTACCGTCAGCATCACTAAAATTACAGGTACTATTTTTTGAAAGAAGAAATATAAAGCTAAAATCAGGACTACTGTAATAATCGGAATTAAATAACGAATATCCTGCAGCATATGGTCTCCCATCAGAACATTTATTGCAGTTGAGCCAGAAATAAATGTTTCAAAACCCTGCTCTTGATAAGTATCTACCACATCTTTTACCTGATAGAAAACTTCTCCTTTTTCCTCTGCATTTAAATCTTTTTCTAAAGTAATTAATAGTTGAGTCGACTTAAAATCATCGGAGTAAAGATTATTCCGGTAAAAATCCCAGCTCAAAACCTTTTCTTTTAATTCAATCTCCTGTTCCATATTATCTGGTACTTCTTCAATTAAGGATTCAACAATCATCCCTTCTGAACTTCCGGCAATAAAATCTACACTGGTCAGTGAACGAACTTCTTCTATCCGTTCAATCTTTTCTAAATCTGCTGTCAAATTTGAGATCTTTTTTAAGTTTTCAGCTTTAAAAATTGACCCCTGCTCTACTTTAACTGCAGTAACCAGACCTTCACTTTCTCCAAAAATTTCTTTTAAATTATTGTTAGTCATTTTGGCAGGATTATCGTCTGGAAGAAAAACCTCAATATCATTGTTTATTTCTATCTTTGGCAGCTGAAACAGAAAAAATAATGTTATTATAAAAATTATACTGATTATTAATTTATTATGTTTCAATATTTTTTTCATATTTTACCTCCTGACAGACAATAGAAATAAGATATTTTATTATCTATTTCTGTTTTGAACTATTTTATACATTTTCTTTATGTTATCTAAAACTCTTTCTGCCTCTTCTTCTCCAATTTCATCGATAAAAATCTGAAACCACTGCTGATAAATTTTATTAACCTCTTTTTTAACAGCATCTGCTTTTTTAGTTAAGTAAATCAAATTAACTCTACCATCTTCTGGTGATTTTTTCTTTTTTAAATACTTCTTTTTAATCAGTGAATTAATTGATCTAGAAATTGTTGCTTTATCTACTGCTAAATTATATTTTAATTCATTCTGGCTGATACCATCACCATCCTTATATAAATAAACCAGCAGATTGGCTTCACTGTGATTTAAATTATAATCTACAAGCAGATTATCTACATATTGATCATGATCCTTATATAATTTTGCTATCCATTTCCCAATTGGTGCATCTATTTTCATTTTTTTCACCTCACTTAAATTAGTTGCATGCTCAACTATCTTGATAAAAATTATAACAAAATTTAGTTGAGAGTGCAACTATTTTGAATTAAAATTAGATTAAATTTAGCTTAAAATATATTCTATAATTATCTGCCGGTATAATCAGACAAAAAAATAACCTCTCAAATTAGATGAGAGGCCAATTTTAAATAAAATATTCAACTATACAGCTTCATTTTCAGCGCCTTCTACTTCTACATCCATTGCAAAATCAACTACACTGAAGACTATAACTGCTGTCACGGTATTAACAACTGCCGCTGGAATTACTACTGTTGAAAATAAAACAGTAAATGGACCAGGTAGACCAACTAGTAGTGCAGCTGTTCCAAGGAAAATTCCTCCACTTAAGAGTGTACCGAAGGCTGTTATAATTCCTGTAGATAATTTTCTCGATGGCAGTTTAACTATAATTGGAATCAGCGGATAAACTATTAAAAATGTTAAGAATTTATCTACCATATTCGCCACCTGTCCTCCAGGGAAACCAGTAGTTAGAGCAGTAAAAATACCAGTTGATACTGCCACTAAAAAGCCCAATTTGAAATCCTGTTTGATGATTAATAAAATAAACATCATCGCCAGAGCAAAATCAGGTTTCATTCCCATGACAATTGGAGGGAAAAACGCATGTAAAATAAATCCTATCGCCACCAACAAAGCCGCCTGTGCTAAATCTTTTGTACTAATTCTCATCTCAGCTCATCTCTCCTCTTTTAATTTTTACTAATCTCAACTCATATTTAAGCTAATCTATATTAGCTTTTCTAATTATTTATTATTATACATCAGTCAGAATGAATTGTCAAAATATTGTTCTAAAGTTAATTTAATATCAGGAATTTTTAAGCTGTTCAACCAGAGTCTGATTAAGTTCGGCCAGTGTTCCCTGTTTACCGGCCATCTGACTGTATTCTCGGTATAGCATATCAGAAAATACATCTTCTGCATATCCACCATCAATCATTTTATCATCTGACAGTGTTTTTTTCATCGATGAAAACATTTTTTCTATAAAAATAGAGTTGAATTCCTGAGCCACCTCTTCCAGCTTTTCTTCATCTTTGCCTGAAGAATCCAGTTTATTTTGTTTTTCTATTTCCTGATGGTTATTTAATTGATATTGTGCAAGCTGATGATAATTATTATTTAATTCCATTATTTTTTCTCCTTTTTATTAAATAACTTTTCACTGCTAAAAACTTATTACTGAATATCTAATTCGCCGTGCAGTGCTCCTGCAGCATCAATCTTTTGGATAATAGAAATTATATCGCGCGGAGTTGCTCCAATTGCATTTAAAGCAGTCACTAAATCCTCAATTGTGTTTTCCTGGCTGACAAGCAGCATATTGCTCTCCTGACCTTCATCAACTTCAATTTCTACATCTTCAGTTACTTTTGTTTCTCCTTCACTAAAAGATTCAGGCTGAGAAACTTCTTCTTCTGTAGAAATTCTGACAGATAAATTACCGTGAGCAACTGCAACTGTAGAAATATGGACATTATGATTGAAGACAACTGTTCCCGTTCTCTCATCAATTACTACTCGAGCCTTAACCGATGGTGTGACTTCTATACTGTTAACTTCAGCAATAAAATCCACCATTCCATAATTAAAATTATCTGGCTTAGAAATATTTACTGTGGAACCATTAACAGCTTCTGCTGTATTCTTACCAAAATTGTTATTTATTTTACTTGCAATTTGACTTGCTGTTTTAAAACTTGGGTTGGCCAGAATATAAGTTAAATTATTTTCGTCAATTGAGGAATTAACTTCTTTTTCTACCAGAGCCCCACTGGGAACTTTGCCAACCGTGGGATGATTCTGAACTTCTGAATTTCCACCATCACCAGCACTAAAACCACCAACAGATAAAGACCCCTGAGCTGAAGCGTAAACTTCTCCATTGGGAGCCTGAAGTGGTGTCAATAATAGTGTTCCCCCCTGCAGGCTGTCAGCATCACCAATTGAACTAACGGTAATATCCAGCTCATCACCATTATGGACTACAGGTGGTAATTCTGCTGTTACCATTACGGCAGCAATATTTTGACTTGTAATTTGATCATCTGTAACATTTACACCAAAATTCTGCAGCATATTGGCCACACTCTGAACTGTCGCCTGACTGCGATTTGAATCACCACTACCATTTAGACCGACCACAATTCCATAACCTATCAACTGATTTACACGCTGCCCTTTAATTCTGGTGATATTACCTATTTCAACTTCTGGATCATTAGCAGCAGCAGCTGTATTTAGAAAGATTATAAATGATATTAAAACTAATAATATAAGAACTAATTTTTTTTGCTTTTTTAAAATAAACAAACTATCCCTTCTTTCAAATACTTAAAAAATAAAATTAAATAATCTGGTTAGAAGACCTGGATCCTGTTTATCTCCAACAGTACCCTCACCTTCATATTCGATATTGGCATTACTAACTCTTTTGGAAGAAACTTCATTATCAAAATTAATATCCTGAGGCCTAATAACTCCTTCTAAAATTATTGTCTGAGTTTCGTCATTAATTCTTACCCTTTTTTTCCCCTGAATCTTCAAATTGCCGTTATCTCTCATTTCAACTACTTCAGTGGTAATATCTGCTTCCAGTGTCCCACTTCTTTGAGTCTCTCCACCAGCAGTTTCGGAATCTGAGTAACTAAAATCAAAAAATGGAATAAAATCTAATAAGCCACCACTTTCAGCATTATAATCACTGTCCTGACTGGCATCAGAATTGGCACTCTGAATTGCACTGGCATCTTCCTCTATCACCACTGTTATTACATCACCTCTATTATATTCAGGATAATCCTGATACAAATCTTTGGAGTTATCACTCCATAAAGATTCTGCCAGAGCTGTAGAACTAAAAATTATTAATACTAAAAAAACTGAGAAAAGTACTATTTTTAAACTATTGAACTTCATAATATTTACACCTCATTTATTCTGAAAGCCTCTTAACTTCTGTTTCAGACACAATTTCCACCCTGAATTTATAGCCGCTATCCATGTTTTCAACTTTTATAACTTCTCCTACTTTTCCCCTGCCGCGTGCAAGAACAAAAGTAGATAATCTGATATTATTCTGATTAATAGTTAAACGAAGTTTATCTCCCCAGTTAACAGCAAAAGGAGTATCCAGATTGCTAAATTTTAAAATATCACCAACCTGCAGTTTTCGACTGATATTTTTATTTTTCAAATTTTCTGCATCCCAGTCTCTAATTATATCCTCGGGATCTCCGCTTATTACTCTTTTTTCGCGTTTAAAATCTGATTTGTTCAATTTAGAATTTGAACTGATTTCTCTGGCGGCAGTATAAACCTCCAGTTTCAGTTTTATTGTAACCGGATAGTAAATTCTGCGAACTATCTTTCCTTCCTGTAAAACTTCCAGCTTTAAATTAGTAGCAGGTAAGTTCAAATTTTGATTTTCTGCTATCTGAAGCTCATAATCTCCGGCTCCAATTTCTAGATCAGCAAGAGAACGATTACTTTCGATAACTATTGATTCATCCGAAAAATCTAAATTTTTTCTTAAATAATCTTCAGCCATCGTTTTAATTTCTGCAGCAGGAATCACTTTGCTTTTACGGCTGATGGTAATTGTTTTAGGCATTTCTAATCTATAACTATTTTTAGCAAAACCAAGATTTTGAATAGATAAATCTACCAAAACCCTGGTTAATCTTTTTTTGTAACCAGGTGCTGGAGACTTCTCAAGCTTTAGATTCTTTAAATCTTCTAGCTCCCCGGCACTTAACTCTGCTGCTTTAATCTCCGCAATCTCATCCAACTTAATTTGCGATGATGAGACTTCCTCTTCCTCATTGATCATTATTTCAAAGGCTGAAACCTTAAAACTAAAAATAATCAAAATTAAAAACAGCAGTAGTAATCCAACTTTTTTCAAATTAATACACCTCTTATAAGCTAAATAAAATCAGTTATCTTTTTAGCTGATTTGCTGTCTGCAGCATCTCATCTGAAGCCTGGATAGATTTAGAATTTGTTTCATAGGCTCTCTGAGCTGCTATCATATTGGTCATTTCCTCTACAACTTTAACATTTGACATTTCCAGAAAACCCTGTGTTACAGTTCCAAAACCATCTTCTCCTGGTGAGCCTTCCATAGCCTGACCGGAGGCTGTAGTATCTGAATAGAGATTACGTCCCTCACTGCTGAGACCGGCCGGATTGGAAAAACGATAAAGCTGTATCTGACCCAACTGCTGATTTTCTCCATCCACAGTGGCATTAACTGTACCATCTGAGGTTATAGAAACTTCTGTTGCCTCTGCTGGAATATTTATTGGAGGCTCAAGCTGATAGCCGTCTGAAGTAACTACATTCCCATTACTGTCCTGTTTAAAAGAACCATCTCTGCTGTAAGCTATCTCTCCATCGGGAAGCTGAACCCCAAAAAATCCATCTCCTTCAATAACCATATCTAAGGGACTATCTGTATTTTGAATATTCCCCTGCGAAAATATCTTCTGAGTACTGTTAACTTTAGAACCATGTCCAATTTCGATTCCTGTAGGAATTTCTGCTCCCTGGGCATTTGGAGTTCCGGGTTCTCTCATATTTGTATAAATTAAGTCTGCAAAATTAATCTTCGATTTTTTAAATCCACTTGTATTTACATTGGCCAGGTTATTGGATATAGTATCAATATTGGTCTGCTGTGAATTCATTCCTGTTGCTGATGTCCATAATGCACTAATCATTTTTTCCACCTCAATTATATTTTTTTGAAGCAGACAGTTTAAATATTATCTTAATTAATAACTGCTGTCTCTTTCAGTCAACAACAGTAAGAGCTTCCTTGTTCAGGTCCGGCTCAATTTAAGTAAATATTTAGGCCCGTCCGACTTCGTTAATCACTTTATTTAATGTTTCATCAATACCGCTAATTACTTTTTGATTTGACTCATAATGACGCGAAGTTTTAATCATCTTTGCCATTTCTTCCACTATTTTGACATTGGAACCTTCCAGATATCCCTGAGCAATTCCCGCATCACCTGCAGCTAACCCTGCTCCTTCCTGAGCAGCATAAAGATTATCACCTTCCTGGATTAATTCTGATTCATCTTCAAAATTTACCAGATCGATTTGTGATCCCTGCAGACCATTGTTAAAGGTTATCTGTCCATCTGCACTGACACTAAAATCCTGATCAGGAATTAATTGAATTCTCTCTCCTTCAGTATCCAGAACAGGATTTCCACTCTGAGTTACCAGCTCAGAATCAGCATTGATAGTAAAATTGCCATCACGACTGTATCGCTCTCCGGCCTCAGTTTCAATCACAAAGAAGCCTTCTCCTTCAACTGCAAAATCGAGTTTATTTCCGGTTTGTTGAAAAGATCCCTGAGACATATCCTTAAATGAATTTTCCATATAAGATCCAGTTGAAAGCTCCCCTATTTCCTGATCAGCTTCACCTGCCTCAATTCGACTTAAAAGCATTTCTGGAAAAGAGCGAGTTATACCCTCTGATTTTTTAAATCCATTGGTATTAACATTGGCCAGATTATTGGAACGAATATTCGTCTTTTTCTCCAGTACATCCATCGAAGATGCAGCTGTATATAATCCTCTAATCATTTTAACACCTCCTTCATTTGATAAATTTCGTCAAATCTAATAATTTTTGCCTTAAACATTAGTTTTCTGTCTTAATTCCTTATTAACTTCAGTAAAGGCACACTTTGAAATTCTATTTCTAATTATCATTTTATCCTTACTGCTTAAAAGCTGTACTCCTGGAAAAATACATTTATTAACCTTAATTACTGCTTCATCAGAAGCGGTCAGCTGTTCCTCTAACTCTTTAATTTCTGCTTCAAGTTCAAGTTTTTTAGTCTCCAGTTCATTTTTGGTTGATTTTAATTTAGAAAACATTTCCTTTTTATTTGGAGGTAATTTGATCCCCTTTTCCTTCATACTTCTTAAAAGAGCAACACCCTTATTTACCTTATCCAAATTATCTTCTACATTTTCCAGCTCATCTTTGGCAGCCTTAAATTTCTTTCGCAGTTCAGGCTCTAGACCAATTTCTACATAGGTTTTAGTAGCCAGCCTGGAGCCAATCATATTGGCCTCAATTATATTCTGAGCCATCAGCCGACCGCCGACAATTAAACCCTTACCTCCACTAACAATTATACTGTCTTTTGCAGTCACCTGGCTGTGCATGATTGCCTCGTGAACTCGAACATTATTAGCTTTAATTTCTGCATTTTCTACAAAACGAGCATTTACATCACCTTTAGCAGTGATCTTTCCTTTATTTCTACCTAAAAAACCTTTTTTAATTAAAACACTGCCTCCACTTTCAATCTCTGCTGCTGCAACATTGCCGCCAACTTCAACATCTCCAGAGGCTTTAACTATAAAACCCTCTCGCAGATCACCGCTGATTTTAACACTACCGACAAAATCTATATTACCTTCTTCCAGGTCTACATCACCT
>JBHEOV010000058.1:0-12196 GCA_046260625.1 Halanaerobium sp.
CTCTATAACTATACTATAATTTGAAAGGAGACATTTTTTATGGTAGCAACAAAGTTGGAAATTCAAGAATTAAGATCACATTTAGATACGTCTGATAATCATGATTTAATTGAAGAAATAGTATTTTTAGCTAAAAATTTTCCTAAGGTAAAGGAGTATTATTCAGTAAAAATAGATGAAGAAAATAAGAAAAAGATATTGCAAAAATATAAAGAAAAAATAAAAAATGAATTTTTTCCTGTTAAAGGGGAACCAAAATTTAGGTCTTCAATAATGAGAAAATCAATTTCAGACTTTAAAGTAATATCAGATAGTAATAATGAAATTATAGATTTAAAATTGTCATTTATAGAATATGGATTAGAATTTACTCATAAATATGGTGTTATGGATATTTCATTTTATAATAAACTCATTGATATTTTCGATGAAGCATTAACTAATATTATTGATATGGAATGTAAAGATTATTTTTTTAATAGGTGTAAAAAAATAGTTGAGAATTCAGCTAATATTGGTTGGGGATTTACTTATAATATGGAAGAACTATTTGAAGATTATTATAGAACTAATTAATATATAAATCTTGTTAAAGTAGCGAAAGACAGGGCCGTTAAATGTAATGCCAGACTAAATTTTAGTTTCGAACTCTCCCTGGTTCAACAAGGGAAGATAAAAGGGATGATAGATAATGAATACAATAGATTTAAGTGGAGATAGAGAAGCTAAGGTTTTATTAAAGAAAAAAATATTATACAGGGAATTGGACTCCTGGATAGATATTAATGCATCCATATCAGAAGTGTGGAATATACTTACCGACTTTGAATCATGGGAAAACTGGAATTCATTTATACCAATGGTTCAAGGTGAATTTGAAGTTGGGAAAAAAATGAGTATAAAGGTTGTTTCCCCCGGCATGAAGGAGATGTTTTTTAAACCTAAAATTTACAGTATAGAGATAAATAAAAGAATATCATGGGGAGGCAGTTTCTTGATATTTGTTTATAAAGGAACGCATGAATTTTTACTAGAATATATTGATTATAAGGTTACAAGGTTTAGGCAGATAGAAAGATTTAAAGGTCCTATCATTCTTTTAATGCAAAAAATGATAACAAAAACTGCAATTGGATATCAAAATATGAACCAAGAATTTAAACAATATGTAGAAAACGATGCAGCAAGACATCTGTAAAACCTTATTACCGTTACTTAAATCCAAAGGAGGTAAGACAAAAATGACTGGTAAAGGTGCTGAAGTAATTAAATTCTGGTTTGAAGAGTTAACTCCAAAACAGTGGTTTGTTTCATCTGAGGAACTTGATGCTGAAATTTGGGAGCGGTTTGGAGAGATTCATGATGCTGCCACTAAGGGTGAACTTGACTCCTGGCGAAAGACCCCGGAAGCAAGCCTTACAGAAATAATTGTGCTGGATCAGTTTTCCCGAAATATTTATCGAGGAAAGCCAGCAGCATTTGCGAATGATCTGGCCGCTTTAGTTCTGGCGCAGGAAGCTATTAGAAAGGGCTTCCATATCAAGCTTGAAACTTTCAAACGAAGTTTCTTCTATATGCCATTTATGCATAGCGAATCTCTACTGGTACACAAAAAGGCAATTAGACTTTTCAACGAACCTGGTATGGAAGATTATTTTGAGTATGAAATTAAGCACAAAAAAATAACTGAATCTGGGTAATAAGATGCAGAAAATAACCAAAAACTTTGTTAAAAAATCTTTTGAGAAGGCTACAGAAAATTATAGTAATGCCATTGAAAATATTGGTTTATGGGAATCGGAGAAGTATGTAATCAATAAGTATTTTGATAAAGATAAATCTATATTAGATGTTGGGTGTGGAGCTGGCAGAACAACTTTTAACCTTTATGAAATGGGTTATAAAAATATTATAGGATTAGATTTAACTCCAGAAATGATATTTGCAGCTGAAACAATAAAGAAAATAAAAAAGTTAAAGAGTTTTCGACTGAGTGCAGGTTCTGGGTAGTTAAAAAGTGAGCTCAGATGTCGCGAAGTTCAGGGACGTTATATGAAATCGGACGGTGATGCGCCGTTCATTGCTTAAATTTTCTGAGCAGGACTCTGGAATATTACACATATTGTTTTAGAAGAAGGATAATTATTATTTTTCTTTAATTATAATAATATGTATAACTATTAATTTTAGATTTTTCCTGAAAGGGGGAGAAAAATGTTTAAAGATAATCGCTTTATTGGGTTAATATTAATTTTGACATTAGTAATAACTGGACTTGCTTTGACGGCGAATGCTGACATGGTTTGGGCACAGGAAGACATCGAAGGGTCTAAAGACCATGAGTTGATTTCTCGTTTTCCAAATTCTTATATCGTTTATTATACTCAGAAAGATTTTGATGAATACACTCTCCCACTTGGATATCTTGATGATGGTGAATTAACTGAAAGTAAGGAACTTACTGGTAAGGTAACAAGAATTCAATATAATATGGAAGATGAAAATAAATCTACACTGGAAATTTATCATAACTTTGAGACTGCTCTTAAAGATGCAGGGTTTGAAATCATTTTTTCTGCTACTGATGAGGAGCTCCACTGGAGATGGACCAGTAGATTATATGGTGATATAAATCAATTAGGAAAAGGTGGACATTATGTTGGTTCTGAAGATGATGTGAGATATTTATCAGCAGAATATATTAGTGAAGATGAAGAAATATATGTTAGTTTCTGTGTAACTGAGTCTCGTTACCTGGCTTATCAATTAGATATAATAGAGGTTGAGCCAATGGAGACTGGTTTAGTTGATGTAAAAGCAGGTGCTATTTCTCGAGAGATTAGCGAAAGAGGAACTGTTTCCATTCATGATATTTATTTTGAAACTGATAAAGCTGAGTTAAAACCAGAATCAGAATCGGCTCTTGAAGAGATTGTTGAATTTCTTAATAATGAACCAGAGATTAATTTATTTGTCGTTGGACATACTGATATCCAGGGAGATTTTGACCATAATATGGAACTTTCCAGCCGTAGAGCTGAAGCAGTTGTAGATGCTCTAGTTGATTTTGGAATTAATGAAGAGAGACTTAATCCCTATGGAGTTGGACCGCTGGTTCCCACAAATAACAATGATACTAAAGAGGGAAGAGCAGAAAATCGAAGAGTTGAATTAGTTAAAATGATAGAGTAGAATAATCTAGTAAGTAGTGAAAGGAATCCCTTTTTCCTGAACAGGGAATTGGGGATTCTTTTCTTTTAATGTTTAACTGCTTATTTACTTAATATTTGATGTATAATTTAAGATATAAAAAACAGTGCTGTAAAAACAACCTTCAGCACTGTTGATTAAATCTGATTTAAATTATTTTCAATTTTACATCTAACTAATTAATCTCACTTTTTCTAAAATTGATTCCAGACCATTACCTCCGATGAAGATTTCTTAGCAGGCATATTTACATCATCTTCATCATAATAACCAACAGACATCAGAGTCATTAATTCCATATCCTGAGGACAATTAACCAGCTTCTTAATTTTTTTTGAATGTTTCTTTTGATAGGAATTAACCCAGCAGGTTCCAAGATCATATGATTTAGCTGCTATCATAATATTTTCAGTAGCAGCTGATGCATCCTGTAAAGGAGTAGTAGCTTTATCTTGATCTACAAAAACAGCTATACAGGCTCCAGCTTCCTCAATAAATCTACCATATCGAGCAAAAGAAGCAATTTTACTTTTTATTTTATCATCAGTAATAACTAAAAAAGACCAGGCCTGTCGATTATTACCGGTAGGTGCAAGGCGGGCGCAATCAATTATTTCTTCCAGTATTTGTTTCGGTATTTTTTTATCAATGTATTTTCTCACACTTCGCCGTTCTTTAATATTTTTAATAGTTTCTTTTGACATAATAGATTCCTCCCTATTTAAATTGAATTCACTCTATAATATTAGATTATCATTGAATAGACTTATTTTGCAAATTTATGATAATTATACCCTTATGAATTCAGCGGCCACTTTTTCAGCTTTTTCTAATTTTCTATCAATATTATATTATTTGTATAATTCACAAAGCAAGTGAACGAAGAAAAAAATATAAAATTAAAAGAAAGCTTTGAGTTAATAATTCAGATAGGAGTGTTATTCCATGGATAAAAATAAAAAAGACTATTTATATCAAATTGTGAGCAGCTATGGAGAAAATCCTATTTCCTATCATGTTTTAGAAGATGATAAAAATCATTTTTTGGTTAAAGGAATAGAAGGTGTTATAGCTTATGCGGTAGTTGGTGAGGTATTAGTTATTTCTGGTGATATTGTTGCTTCTGAAAAACAGGCAGCAGAACTTTTATCAGAATTCACTACTTTTGCTAAAAAAAATAATTATTCACTTCTTTTTTCAAATACAACTGAAAAGTTTTTAGAACTATATAAAAATTTTGGGTTTGAAACTATTAAGTATGGAGAAGAAGCCCTTTTTAAACTGGCTGATTATAATCTTAAAGGTGGTAAGGTAGCAAAGGTTAGAGCAGCAATCAATCATGCTAATAAAGCCGGGATTGAGGTCAGTGAATATAAGCCTAAAGAAAAAAGAGATCCTGAACTGGAAAATGAAATTTTAGAACTATCTAAAGAATGGTTTAAAATAAAAAAAGGTGGAGAAATAAAATTTAGTCTGGGTGGAATTGGACTTACGGAACCTTATGATAGAAGATATTTTACAGCAAAAAACAGTGAAGGTAAATTATTAAGTTTCGTAGTATTTATTCCGTATGCAGGAAAAAAAGGCTATCTTGCCGAAATTACTAGAAGACTTCCAGATGCACCTCAGGGAGCAATTGAAAAAATTATTTATGAAGCTTTTATGGTCTTTAAATCAGAAGGAGCAGAATGGGGAAGCCTGGGACTGATTCCTCTGGTAAATGTAAGAGAAGAAGATATTAAAAATAAATTAACTACCAGGATTTTTGAATATATATATGAAAATATGAATTATTTTTATGGATTCAAAAACCTTTATCATGCAAAAAAGAAATATTCTCCAACAGATTGGGAGCCTAGATACTTAGTCTATTATCCCAAAAGATTTACTCCTCAGCTTGCTTATGCTCTACTAAAGGTAAAAAAACCAAAGATATTAAAAAATTATCTGCTGCCAATGCTTAAAAAAGGAATTATAATTAAATAAAAATAAATTAAGTTCAAAAACAGCGAGGAGCTGGAAGAATTGAAAAAAAGAAAATTGCTTATCTATTTATTATTTTTTGTTTTATTAACCATACCATTTTTTAAAGTAACTAATGTAAATGCACAGGATATAAATGATGTTTAGAATCTTAAAGCCTTTTTGGAGGGTTATATTCAATCTCAGATGGAAGAATATAATGTGCCGGGAGTTACATTATCTATCGTAAAAGTAGGCCCGCCAGAGTTTTTGCAGTCGGTGAACAGATGGCATATTCTAATTATGGTTCAGCTCTTGCAGCTTATATAGTTCAACAGGTTTCGGGAATGCCTTTTGACGAGTATGTAGAAAAGAATATTTTTAATCCTTTAAATATGAATAGAAGTACTTTTAGAAAACCTATACCTTCTGAGATTGAAGAAGAATTATCTTATGGTTATGCTTATATCCAGGGAGCTTATCAAAAGGATCAATATGAATATATTCCGCTCTATCCAGCCGGTTCAATAAGTAGTACCGCTGTAGATATGGCTAAATTTATCTAAAACTGCCAAGAAAACTCCATCCAAGCTATGCATTGGGTGGAGATGAATTGGTTATTTAAAATTTAATCAAATATTGAATTTTAAATTAAGATTTACCTTAAACAATTAGTGATAATTAGGGAATTAGCCTGGCATTGCTCTAAATTATATAATACAGTTAATTATCAGATTAAAAATAATAAAGAGCAAAAACCTATCTATACTCAATTGGAAAAACAGTTTAAAAATAACTGGCATAATGACTACCTTCATTCCCATAACAGACAGCAGACATTAAAACAGTTAGCTCAGGACTGGAAAAGTTTTTTTGCTTCCTTAAAAGATTATAATAAGAATCCTCAAAAATATAAAGGTCAGCCAGGACCACCTAACTTTAAACATCTGAACAGCAATCCCTGTGAATTAACTTTTACTACGCTGGCTATTAGAATTAGAGATGATAAATTGCTTTTGTCTTTATCCAAAAGGATACAATCTAAATACAATGTGAAAGCACTAAAGCTTTTAATTTAAAATACGCAAGGTAAGCTTTAGTATGACCGTATTCGATTTGGCCTCTCTTAATTTTGAGCTGCCTGAAGCAGTTCAAAGCATTATAGATTTAGACGCTATCCAGCAGATAAAGATCAAGCAGGATCATATCTCTAAAAAATGGTATCTTTTAATTATCTACAAAGTTAAAGAAGCAAAAGAAAGTAAGAAATCCAACATGATGGCAGTAGACTTGGGCCTTGATAATTTAGCTGTATTAACATTTAAAAATAATTCTGAGTGTTACATTATCAATGGTAAAACTATTAAATCTAAAAATGCTTACTTTAATAAAAAATTGCTAGACTGCAGAGGATTAGAATGAAACAGTTGGGTGCCAGTAAAATTAAAGATACCAGGGAGATAAAAAGACTGAGATTAAAGAGAAGAAATTATATTAGAGATTATCTCCATAAAGCAAGTTGGAAAATAGTTGATTTAGCAGTTGAAAATAATGTATCTACTATTATAATTGGAGATATAAAAAATATTAAACAGAAAAACAAACTTAAATCTTTTGTTCAAATACCAATCCAGAGATTAAAAGAGTTAATTGAATATAAAGCTAAATTAAATGGTATCAAGGTTGTTAAAATTAATGAAAGCTATATCTCTGGCTGCACTAAAGACTATGATTTAAATTACGCAATGTAGTCTTTAGTATGACCGTATTCGATTTGGCCGCTCTGCAGTAGACCTGGAAAAAATAAATAAAAGCAACTATAATAAATCCAGAAGAATTACAAGAGGTCTCTTTAAAACTAATAGAGGTCTATTAATAAATGCAGATCAGAATGGTAGTCTTAATATTTTTCGCAAATATCTAAAAGATAAATGTATTCTCAGACCTATTAAACAGGCGAGAGATAATCGATATGTGGCCAATCCTTCAAGATTAAGGGTATCCTAAACTATTAGGAGGACACTTAAAAACCAAACATCTTGTAAACTAACCTAGTAATATAGGTTGAGTTTTAATCTATATGAAGTAGTTAGAATCACCATCCGACGCGAAGCTAGTATCACTTTTGATGCAAATCTATGATTTAGGTGGTGAGGTTCACTACTGGAACTTTCTTAACTTTTAAAGGAGAAAATTATGATTGAAATAAGAGCTATGAAGAAAAATGAAGCTAAAGAAGTTAAAAAATTGGGGAAAAGAACTTTTGAATGGTTTGAGAGTCTTTTTATACCAAATCCCAAAGACTGTCTGGTTGCTGTTGAAAATAATACAATTGTGGGGGCGGTATTGTATAAGTATTTGACTTTAACTGGCAAAAAGATTGGTCATGTAGATTATATATTTGTAGATAAAACTAAGCACGGAAAAGGGATTGGCAGCAAATTGGTTGATATTTGTCTGGAGACAATGAAGAAAGAAGCTTGTGCTGGTTACAGTGCTCTTGTGAGAGATGATAATGTTGGATCCTGGAAGATGTTTACTAATAGAGGTTTAGAGAGGGTTGGCCTGGTTGAGCTAATTAGAAAATTTGGTGTTCAGGGGATGTTTATGCTGACATTTAAGACACCAATGAATATCGCAACCGGTATGGATTTATATCTTAAGCTGGAGCAGAGGTCTCTTTCTGTCGAGAGGGAGGATTCATCTTTACAGATATTTAAATATTTAATTTTTACAGCTCTCTTATTATTACCAATACTCATCTATAATTTTGGACATGGTTTCCATTTAATCGGAGCAATATTATCTGTTCTTGTTATCAGAATAATTTTTGGCTATTTGGGAACAAAGTTTTCAAACGAAAACTGGTATTTTAGAGTCTGTGAAGGTGGTTATATTATACCCTTTATTGCTTCTCTTTTAGAGGGGTTATTTTTAATTTCAGGAAACTGGTATCCAAGAGTTTATAGAAAAGATATAGACTTTAAGCGCTCACTTGGTTTAACAGCTCTAGCTCAATGGATTTCTCTTCTATTGATCTCACTTTTATCAATGACTCAATTGGGGGAAATGGAATTTATTAAAACTATGGCAAACATGGCTGGTATTTTTATGTTAATTAGCATTGTACCCTTTTACCCCCTTGCTAGTTTTGGCGGGCAAAGAATATTTAACTGGAATAAGTGGCTCTATGGTCTCACTGTAATTCTTTCTCTGGGAACAGTATTTTTGTATTAAAAAAATTAGAAAAATATTTTAATAATTGGTTAAGATAGAATAAATTGAAAAAATTAAAGAGGTGGAAGCATGAGTTTATCAATTATCGCAGCAATGGATCAGAATCAGTTAATCGGAACACAGGGAGAAATCCCCTGGGAACTGCCAGCAGATTTAAAGTATTTTAAACAGATTACAATGGGCTCACCGGTAATAATGGGGAGAAAGACATTTGAATCAATTGGATTTCCGCTGCCGGGCAGAAAAAATATTATTATAACCAGAAAAGAAAATTATTCAGCAGAGGGCTGTGAGGTAGTTCATTCTCCAGCAGAAATACTAAATAGCTTTTTAAACGAAGAAAAAGAGGCTTTTATTATTGGAGGAGCAGAAATTTATCGTCACTTTTTAGCTTATTGTAATAAATTATATTTGACAATTATAGATCACGAATTTTCCGGAGATACATATTTTCCAGAGATTGACTGGAAAAATTGGCTTCAGATACAAGAAAAAAAGGGAACTTCAGATAGCAATAATCCATATAAATATTCTTTTTATGTTTATCAACGAAAAAATGAAGTGAGGAGTGAAATTAAATGAAGCAATATCTTGAGATGTGTGAACATATTTTAAATGATGGAGTAGACCGAGATGATCGAACAGGTACAGGTACCAGAAGCATCTTTGGCCATCAGCTGAGGTTTGATCTGCAGGAGGGTTTCCCGCTGATGACAACTAAAAAAGTTTACTGGAAGGCTGTTGTTTATGAGCTGCTCTGGTTTTTAAAGGGAGATACCAATATCAAATTTTTAAATGATAATGATGTTCATATCTGGGATGAATGGGCAGATAAAAATGGAGATCTGGGTAAAGTTTATGGCCAGCAGTGGCGCAGTTGGGGAACTAAAGATGGTAAAACAGTTGACCAAATTTCTGAGGTGATTGAACAGATTAAAGAAAATCCTAATTCCAGAAGACTAATTGTAAACGCCTGGAATGTGGGAGAATTAGATGAGATGGCTCTACCTCCCTGCCATTTATTATTCCAGTTTTATGTGGCTGACGGCAAATTATCATGCCAGTTATATCAGAGATCCTGTGATACTTTCTTAGGGGTTCCTTTTAATATTGCAAGTTACAGCTTATTAACTCATATGATAGCTCAAGTAGTAGGACTTGAAGTCGGTGAGTTTATCTGGACTGGAGGAGATGTTCATATTTACCAGAACCACTTTGAGCAGATTAAGGAACAATTAAGTAGAAAACCAAGACCCTTAGCTCAGGTTAAAATCACCAAAGACACTGAGGACATTTTTGCTATTGGCTTTGAAGATATTGAGCTGACAGGTTATGATCCTCATCCTACTATCAAGGGAGAAATCTCGGTTTAATAATTTTTTAAAACTATTGAAGGTGTTTTATTCTATTCAAAGAAATATATTATACTATAAAAAAATTGGGTGGAGTTAAAAAAGTCAATCTTTTAAAGGAGAAACGGATGAATACAATAAATGAAATTTATTGTTCGATTATAGAACTTTTTGGTCCCAATATTAAAGTTGAAATACTAAAAGCAAATAACAATAAATTTATTCATATTGTTGGGAATAAAATTTATCAAAATGTAAAAAAAGGGGAAAACCTTAGTGTAAAAGAGTTAGCAAAAATATTAGGCACTGATAATTCTCAAAATGAAGAGATTTCTATTAATTTAGAAGCTTTTAAACCCCATGATATGTTTAAAACAGCTATCAAAGTAAATGATTATAAGTTAGTACAGCTAAATCAATTCCCTTCATTTGCAAAACACTTTAATTTCACATATCAATCAAATAGATATTTAGTTTTATTATCTACGCCTTTATTAAATTATCAGGAGAATATTAGTTTATTGGAAACTTATATACAGGTAGTCAAAGATAAAATTGAAAATATAAATGATAATATTATGATAAACTATTTAAAAAAATATATACCAAAAAGTTTTCAAAATAATTTTGAATTAATTTATAATTTATTAATGAAGATGAGTATGCAAAAAATAGAAAATAAAGAAACAAATTTTGGTTTGATATTTGTTAATAATTATTTAAAATTCAAGAAAAGATTTAATGAATATTTGTTTTTTGATTTAAAAGGAGATTATGATATAAGAAATATTAAGTCGGTAAAACAACCATTTATGGAGATTTCAGGAGGAAAAAAAAGCTTTCTTGTAGTTAATAAAGGATTTAAAATCAAAGGAATTTTCTTTCCTAAATTATTTTTAAAAGGTTTGGAATTAAAAGATGAATATGAAAAAAGTTTAGATAACTGTTTAGTTGTAAGAATCAAAGGAGTTAATTTAGTTAGATTGGTATGCAATAATAAAATTGTATTTGATATACAAAATGGATTAACAAGAACACGTGATTATAATTCCTTCTCTAGAGGTGTAAAAAATATATTATCTTCACTAAATATTATAGAATATCAAGATGATTTTTTTAATAATCTAATTGATATTTCAAATTTAAAGAAAGGTACTATCATAGTAATTGGTCAAAAAGTAGATAAAAACAATTATAACAAATGTATCGAAGGTAATATTGATTTAATTTATAAAGAAGAATATCGCAGTCATATACTGACTCAACTTTCTTTGACTGATGGAGCTGTATTATTAAATAATAATTTTAATATATATGGTTTTGGAGCTATCTTAAAAACTCATGACAAAACAAATATAACTAATATTACTGGTGGATCAAGAAGTTATACTGCTAAACGATTTGCTGAAGAAAACAAGCAATTAGTAGTAATTAAAATATCTGAAGATGGACCAATATCTGTTTATTATAATGGCAAGTGTGAAATTGAGATTTAAAAAAGATGAAATAAGCTATATTTAGTTTTATTAATAAGTTTTCAAGATGAAAATAATGAACTCTGGGGAGAGGAAAGATTTGAAAAAAATCATAGTAATTATTTTCATATTATTATTTGCCGAACTATTTCAGATAGCAGCTGCTGATAGAAGCAGCTTGAATTCTAAATTTAATGAAATTATTCAGCAAAGTATTGAAAAAAATCGTATTCCTGGCCTGGCTATTTCAGCAGTAAAGAATGGTGAAATAGTTTATTCAAGGGGATTTAATGGTTCCTGGTCAGATTCTAAAAAAGAAATCACCTCTGAGACGCCATTTTATATTGGTTCAATAAGTAAATCTTTTACTGCTCTAGCAATTATGCAGCTGGTTGAAGCCGGACAGATTGATCTGGATAGTCCGGTCCAAAATTATCTTAATGATTTTAGGGTTGATATGGCTGGTTTTAAAGAAATAATAACAGTCAGGCAGCTGCTCCACCACCAGAGTGGGCTTACTGAAGAAGAATATTTTAATGATTTGCCCGATGATTTATCAATTGAAGCAGGGGTTGAAGATTTATATGGAATGAGTTTAAGTCACAATCCGGGAACAAGTTTTAGTTATTTTAATCCTAATTATAATATGCTAGGTCTGATTATTGAAGAAGTATCCGGACAGAGTTATAAAAATTATTTATCTGAAAATATTCTGCGTCCATTAGAGATGAATAATACCTATTTGAGCGACGAGGGGGCAGCCAAAGTAATCTCAGGTCATGGTGCAGTATTTTCTATACCAGTAGAGCGAGAAGAAAAATATAAAAATTATGCTCTGCCTGCTGGTTATATCATTTCAACAGTTGATGATATGGCTAATTATCTTTTATATCAATTGTCTGGCGAATTTAAGGGCCGTCAGTTACTTTCAGCTGATTATTTTAATGCAATGCACATTCC
>JBHEOV010000059.1:0-12166 GCA_046260625.1 Halanaerobium sp.
TTCTTACCCCCACAAAAATTATTTAATTCGACTGTCCTGCATAACAACTCTTGTTTTATTTAAAGCTTCAATTGTTTTTTCATACTGCTTAGTTGCAGCCCCCAAAAATAGTACATCTATCACCGCTAGCTGTGCCATCCTTGATGCTAAAGCACTACCTCTAAAAGTAGTTTCTTTAGAAGAAGTAAGCAGCACCAAATCTGCAATCTCAGTCACAGGTGAGCCCATATTTGAAGTAATTGCAATAATATTGGCACCTGCATTTTTAGCAACCTCCAGAGATTCCATTAATTCTCTGGTTCTACCTGAATCAGAAATAGCAACTACTAAGTCTTTTTTAGAAAGTAGTGAAGCCATAGTTTTCTGACGGTGATTATCTATTAAAGCTTCGGCTGTATAATTAATTCGCTTAAATTTTAGTTCACTGTCCTCAGCTACAATACCTGAAGCTCCAAAACCAAAAAAGAAAATTCTCTCGGAATTAGTTAAAAACTTAATTGCCTTTTCGATATTTGACTGCAGCAGCAATTTTTTTGTGCTGCCCAGTGTATGTTCATAAATCTGAAAAATTTTATTAATGATCTCATCAGTTTGATCATCAGCCTCTATTTCACCATAAATATGTTCCTGCTCTCCCTTTTTTTCTACCTGGGCCAGCCTGATTTTCAGCTCCTGATAGCCAGAATAACCAATATGCTGACAGAATTTAACCACTGTAGCCTCACTTACATCAGCTGCATGAGCTAATTTAGTGATAGAAAGATGAATAACTTCCTGATGATTATCAATAATATACTGAGCTACTCTTTTTTCTGCTGGTTTCAACTGTTCTAAATAACTATTAATCCTTAAAATTCCATGTGGGAATTTATTATTTTTTGCTGACATTTGATCACTTCCTGTTCTGTAATTCACTAAATTTTCTTAGTTAATAATTTAAGTAAATTGTCTCACTATTTATTATATTCTAGACATTAATAAAAATTATTTTTGTTTTTATTTATTCAGTAAAATAATCTTACTGAGATTGATAAAGTAGACATCTGACCTGATGATTTTCATCTATCTTTATCATTTCTGGAATCTTTTTTGAGCATTCAGGCATTGCTTTGGGACAGCGTGGATGGAATCTGCAGCCAGAAGGAGGATTGATTAAACTTGGGATTTCTCCCTGAGTTGTCAGTTCAGAATCTCTAAATCCTTTTTCCGGCTGTGGTGCTGCCGAACGCAAAAGCTGAGTATAGGGATGATAGGCATTTTGAATAATTTCATCGGCTGGACCTAATTCCATTAACATCCCGGCATACATTACCCCTATCCGATCAGCAATATAACGGGCCCCTGCTAGATTATGGGTTATATACAAATATGATATATTATCCTCTTTTCTAAACTTTTTAATCATATTCATAATTATAATTCTGATTGAAACATCCAGCATTGAGGTCGGTTCATCTGCTAAAAGCAGTACCGGTTCCACTGAAATTGCCCTTGCTATATTGATTCGCTGCAGCTGACCTCCGGATAACTCATGGGGAAATTTATCAATAAACTGTTCCGGGGGTTCCAGACCCACCTCTACTAAAACCTCTTTTATTTTTGTTTCAACATTTTTTCTGTCAGCAAGACTATGAATTATAAAAGGACGTTCTAAGATACTCCTAATCGTGTGAGTAGGATTTAAGGCTCCAAAAGGATCCTGAAAAATCATCTGTACATTTTTTCTGTACTGCAGATTATCTTTTCTTATTTTTTTAGCATAAATATCCTCACCATCAAAATATATTTTACCTGATGTTGCTTGATGAAGTTTTGCAACTACATTTGCTATAGTAGTTTTTCCACTCCCTGACTCTCCAACGATAGCCAGAATTTCTCCTTTATACAGAGAAAATGATATATTATCCATTGCATGCACATATTCTTCTTTTCTGCCAAATTTTTTGACAGGAAAATGCATAGAAACTTCTTTTAATTCTAAAATTTTATTGCTCAACTTCAATACCTCCCTGATAGAGAAAACATCTTACTCTGTGATTTTTTTCGATCTCTTTAAAATCTGGCATTTGCTCTTTACAGATTTCCATTCTTTTTTGACAGCGGGGATAAAATGGACAACCTGCTGGAGGATTTAAAAGATCTGGTGGCTTACCTGCAATTCCTTCCATCTCTTTAATCTCTCCTGTCAAAGGAGGAAAAGAATTCATCAAGCCTACAGTATAGGGATGTAAAGGATTGGAATATAATTGATCTGCAGGACCAATTTCTAATATCTTACCGGCATACATAATTGCCAGTTTATCAGAAATCTCAACCAGTAAAGAAAGATCATGAGTAATAAAAATTATTGAAAAATTAAATTCATTTCTTAAATCTTCAATTTTTTCAATAATATTTCTCTGAACAACCACATCCAGAGCAGTAGTTGGTTCATCCATAATTATTAAATCAGGATTTAAGATCATGGCCATTGCTATCATTACCCGCTGTTTCATACCACCAGAAAGCTGATGGGGATAAGAATCCAGTCTATCTTTTTGAATATCAACCAGCTTCAGCATTTCTTCTGCTCTACTGCGTGCTTCGCTATCAGAAACCCCTTTTTGGTGAGCTTTTAAGGCATCAATTAACTGTTCACTAATTTTCATAACTGGATTTAGGGCATTCATCGCTGATTGAAAAACCATCGACATCTCTTTCCATCTAAAAGCTTTAATTTCTCTGGTAGAAAAATCAACTAAATTACTGCCGTTAAAATCTATCTCTCCCGCAAAAATCCGCCCATTATCTTCCAGCAGATTCATGATCGAATAAGCAAGGGTTGATTTGCCACAACCTGATTCTCCTGCTATGCCAATTAACTCTCCCTTTTTTAATTGAAAAGAAACATCATTAACAGCCATCACTCTACCTAATTTTGTTTCATACCCTGCTTCTAAAGATTTCACATCTAATACTATCTCCGACATTAGTATCTACCTCTTTCTAATTTTAGGATTTGAAATTTCGTCAATTGCAAAGTTCATTAGTGCAAATGATGTTCCCAGTAAACCTATAAATAATCCAGGCGGTAAGAACCACCACCAGGCATCATAAAGCAGTGCCGCATTATTTTGAGCCCAGTAGAGCATTGTACCCCAGGTAACTGCAGAAATATTACCAAGTCCAATGAATTCAAGGGTGGCCTCCCCAATAACTGCCGCTATAGTTGAAGTGAAAAATGTGGCCATCACTAAAGAAATTATATTGGGCAGTATTTCTCTAAAAACAATTATCAGCGGCTTTTCTCCTAAAACTTCTGCTACTTTAACAAATTCTCTTTCTCTGACTGTTAAAACCTGTGAGCGAATAACCCTTGTTCCCCAGGCCCAACCTGTAAAGGAAAGTACAAAAATAATAGGCCAGACACCTTTGATCGTAATGTAGGAGGCAATGACAATTATTAAAGGCAGACTGGGAATTACTAAAAAGATATTATTAATAAAAGAGATAATATCATCAATAACTCCTCCATAATAGCCTCCTAAAAGTCCTAAAGTTAAAGCAATAAAGGTTGTGATAACTCCGGTTACTAGTCCTACCATCAGAGAAAGCCGGGTACCATATATTAGTCGAGAAAATATATCATAACCAGCATGACTGGTACCTAATAAATGTTTTGATGAGGGTTCAGCTCTTAATTGAAATTTACCATCCTGATCACTGCTCTGTTTAGGATGATAGGGGGCGATTAAAGGAGCAAAAAGAGCTATGATTATAAAAAGGCTGAGGATAATCACTCCCAGTAGAGCTTTTTTGTTTGTAATAAAGAGTTTCAGCATATCTTTTATCATTTTTTAGCACCATCCCTTACTCTTGGATCTAAAATCATAATTACTATATCTGCTATAAAGTTTGCAAATAAAACTCCTAAAATAATAAATAAAAATATAGCCTGTAATAAAGGATAATCCTGCTGCTGTACTGCCTGAAAGAGCATAAAACCGACTCCTGGATAAGAAAATACCATTTCAGTCAGTAAACTTCCACCGATCACAAAACCTAAGGCCATAGCAAATCCAGAAACAGAAGGTAAAATTGCATTTTTAGCAGCATATAAATTTTTAATTCTGCTCTTAGAAAGCCCTTTGGCTCGGGCTACTGTTATATAATCTTCCGCCAGTACATTAATCATGTTATTCCGAATAGTTAAAATCCAGTAGCCCATTGAGGTAATTGTTATTGTTAAGCCTGGTAAAATAGCATGATAGAGAATAGATTTAACATATTCCCAGCCATCTGCAGGCATTACTCCAACTTTTGTTGCTCCCCCAAGCGGGAAAATTGGATTATTAAAAGCAAAGAAATATACCAGGATTAAACCAAACCAGAAATAGGGGAAAGAGCGAATAAATAAAAATAATCCTAAAACTGC
This sequence comes from Halanaerobium sp., assembly GCA_046260625.1. Taxonomy (GTDB): domain Bacteria; phylum Bacillota; class Halanaerobiia; order Halanaerobiales; family Halanaerobiaceae; genus Halanaerobium. The sequence continues at coordinate 4,415 of JBHEOV010000059.1, forward strand.
ATCAGAAATTCTACTCTTTCTCTTCCAGGCTATAGTTATCCCAATCAGAGTTCCGAAAATAAAACTAAAAATAGTCGACATACCCATCAAACCAATGGTCCAGGGAAGAGCTTTTCTTAAAACATTCCAGACAGGTGTCGGATAGTGGCTAATTGAAACTCCCAGATCACCATGTAATAAATCAATTAAATAATCTTTATACTGAATAATTATGTGTTTATCAGTCTCCAGCCCAAAAGCATTACGAACTGCATTAATTGCTGCCGGTTCAAGTCCTTCTAAACGCTGAATCAAAATTGTTGCGGGATCTCCCGGCATTAGTCGGGGTAGCATAAAATTTATTGTCAGAGCAATAAAAATTGCAAAAACCAGCCAGAGAATCCGCCGCAAAAAATACTTCATTATAGTCCTCCTCGTATACTAAAATTATATAAAAATAATTAAAAGCTTATTTTAGTTAGCAGACCCTCGAATTTATCGAGGGTCTGCAGTTAAATATTATTTATTTTTTTCAATTTATTCTACAGGCTTTAAGTTTAAGAAGACCGGCATTTTTGCCATCCCTGCTGTAGAAGGCGCTGTATATGGATCATCTTCGTTTGGCCAGCCGACAAAATTGCGGGTAGAATATTCAAACCAGACAGGATTAAAGAATAAAGGAACCATTGGGGTATCATCTAAAAATTCTGCAACTATGACATTCAACAATTCAATCTGTTCATCCTGATCAGCAGTTTTACTATAAGCTCCAATTGCCTGATCTACCTCTTCATTTCTATATCGCACCTGAGAATGACCTGTTGCAGCTTCGCCAATAGGTGCATAATGTCTTGAAGGTAAGATATTATTAAACTGAAAATAAGGTGAAAAACCAGAATTAGTAAAATCAATTGACATCTTGTAATCACCATTGATTATATTGTCATTAAATGGTGAAGGCCAGGAAACCTGTCTAACCTGAGCTTCAATACCTATTTCGTTTAACTGATTACTGACTGTTTCTACAGCTGTAATCCAATCTGTCCAACCAGTTGGCACAAATAACTCAAAAGATAATTCTTCACCATCTTTTGCCATTACTCCATCATTATTTTTGCTGTAGCCTTCTTCATTTAACATCTCTTCTGCTTTTCCTGGATCAAACTCCCAATTATTAGCCAGTGTATCTTCAGCTAACCAGTCCATATACCCTATTTTAACTCCACTGTGGTGAGCTGGAACAGCACCAGAGTTCATAATTGTTGTGATTTCTTCCTGATCAACGGCCATTGCTAAAGCGCGGCGCACATTTCTATTAGAAAATGGTTCTTTTCCATTGTTTAAATTCAAATATACAATATTTCCTTCTGGCAGCCAGTAGTGATTGTGTTCTGGATCTCGCTGGACAAAGGTCTGTTCAATGTTGGATATAAAGTAAGTACCCCAGTCAACTTCTCCAGAAATAATTTTCATTGCTGCCTGAGAGTTTCCAGTTGCACTTACATACTGAACTCCATCTATATAGGGCAGTGGTTCACCGTCTTCTCCCATCTGCCAGTAGTCAGAATTGCTTTTTAAGCGATAGGACTGCTCAGCAAAAGTTCCTTCTTCAAAAAGAAATGGTCCGGTTCCTACAGGATTTTCATTGTCGTTCCATTTAGAAGGGTCTTCTATATCTTTCCAGACATGTTCTGGAACTATATAAATACTTCCTACCTGAGGAATAACTGTAGTGTTTACTCCATCAAAAATAAATTCTACTGTATAATCATCTACTTTATTTACTTCTTCTAATCCCTGTCCCCAGATACCGGCCAGATCAAGCGCCTGATCTTCTTGTGCCAGCTCCAGAGTAAAGATTACATCATCTGCATTAAACTCTTCTCCATCATTCCAGTTAACATCTTCTCTTAAATTAAAAGTAAGTGTTTTTAAATCATCTGACCACTGATAACTTTCTGCCAGCCAGGGCTCAATTTCACCTTTGTAAGAATTAGCAAAAACTAAAGTTTCATAAAACCCACCAAAAGTTGAATGAAGGGCATTGGGAGAAAATGGGTTGAAATTTTTAATTAAAACACCCTGTTTACTTGCTGTTACATTGACAATTCCACCTCTATTTACTTCCTGTGCCATTACTCCTGCTGTAGCTGTTAAAATAAGTAAAGAAATCAATAGAAAAACTAATTTTTTCTGCACTTAAATTACCTCCTTTTTTGTTATAAAAATAATTAAATTTAAAATTTTACAAAAATTAAAATTTCACCTCCACTTAAGATTACTCTCTAATATTTAAATTCTAGATGTTAATAAAATTTCCTTTATTTATTTTTAAAAATATTAAAATAATTTTACTAGCAGGGTAAAAAAAGAGCAATAATCAAATTTCAACTAAATTTTCTATTGCTCTGATCCCCAGGCCACTGTCTTTAGAAAAGGATATTTGCGGTCCATTTATAATAATTCCACCTTTAACTGGCTCTTCTGCCAGATAGAGCGGTGCATCTAAGTCGAGTCTGGTTATATTTTTCTTAGCTGCTGCCAGATGGGCTGCTGCTGTCACAGATACTCTTCCTTCCAGCATACTACCGAGCATTGCTTCTATACCATAAGCTTCTGCAATGGCATTGATTTTTAAAGCATTATAAATGCCTCCTGCTTTCATCAGTTTAATATTTATTAAATCACAGGCCTGCATTTTTAATAAGCGCAGACAATCTTCAGCACTAAATAGACTCTCATCTGCCATAATTGGAATCTTAACATTATCTCGAACAAATTTTAGTCCCTCAAAATCATCAGCTTTTACCGGCTGTTCTATTAATTCTATCTTTAAATTCTCACTTTCCATTTTTTCAATAATCTTAATTGCTTCTTTTGCCTGCCAGCCCTGATTGGCATCAAGCCTGATCTTTATTTTATCTCCGACTGCTTCTCTAACTGCCCTTACCCGATTTAAATCTTTTTCCAGACCCTTTCCAACTTTTAATTTTAAGACCTGATAACCATCTGCCACTGCTTTTAAAGCGTCTTCTTTCATTTCTGCAGGAGAATTAATACTTATTGAAAGATCAGAAGTTAAGCTATCTCTGTATCCTCCCAGTATTTTATACAGTGGCGCTCCATAACTTTGAGCAAAAAGATCATAAACTGCCATTTCAACTGCGGCTTTAGCACTCGAATTATTGACAGCTGAGTTTTCAATCAAAAAATGAAGATTTTCAATATTTTCCAGCTTTTCTCCAATTAATAAGGGCCGTATCTTTTTTTTGATAATTCCCCTGATACTCTCGCTTGTATCACCGGTAATTACTGCAGTTGGAGCTGCTTCTCCAAAACCTATTTTTCCATCTTCACTTTCAATTTTGACTATAGTCTCATCAGCCGTTTTAACTGTTCTTAAAGAAGTTTTAAATTCTTTGATCAGCGGTATTTTAAGTGAATAAACTTTAATCTCCTTAATTTTCATTTTTAGCACCTCACATTATTTTAATTTTTGAAGCTGAACTGAACTTTTCTAAATAAGTATTGGCTCCATCTTTTAAAAGCTGCTCAAGCTTCATGATAAATACACTTCGAATTGAATTTTTCTTTAATTTTCCCTGCTCATCTAATTCTCCATAACCGGAAGCAGCATGAATTAAATAATTTTTATGCTGATATTCTCCTAAATAAAGCATAATATGGCCGGGCAGATGCAGAATATCTCCTGCTTTTAGTTTCTTTAAAACAGTCCTTCTTTCTTTTGAATTTCCACTAAAAATATAATTTTCAAATGGTGATAATTTTTCCTGCAGATCGGCATTTCTTGGCAGTTCTATCCCAAAAGATCTAAAAACATCCATTATAAAGCGTGAGCAATCTCTTCTTTCGTATTTGCCTCCCCAATCATATCTTTCTCCCAGCATTTTAAAAGCCTGCTTAACTATATTTTCTCGCTTAAAGTCTAAATATCCTTCATTAAGATCATTAGCTGCTGAAATTAATCCCTTTTTATATTTCAAATTATTATTTTTATCTTTTGTCGGCAGCCAGATCAGATAATTCCCGAGCTTAGATTGTCCATGCGGATGATTTTCAGGAATTTCTTCTACAGTTTCTTCCTGTACAGTTCCTTCCTGCTCAACCAGAGGAATTTTATCTCCCATTTGAAAATATCTATTTGCTGTATCCTGATCAAAAGGATTAGGCTCAGTCTCAACTCTGCTGCCGCTGACAACTAAAAAAGACTCAGACTCTAAATAAGAAAGAGCAGCCTCCAGGCTATCTGTTAGAGCAATATTATCTTTTTTGACCCAGCCGCGCATTAACTTTGTCTGAATATAATACCAGTTTTGATCTCTGCTTTCTGCCATAATTACTGCTGCAGTGCCGCAGGCCAATGCTGTCAGCTGCAGCAGATCCTGATCTCCGCTTTCTTTTTCGGAAGCAAAAGTGATCACAGTCGGCAGAGCTCTAATCTTTGATCTTTTAATTAATATTCCATACTTAATTTTAGCTGCTGCTTCAGAGTTAAACTTTGCATTTGCTAAAATTTCTTCTCTCTTTTCCAAACTGAGAAGATCCCCCTCTAAATTATAATAATTTTTTTCTGCATCTATTTTTCGGGTGAAGGTATGATCAATCATAACTGCTATTTTATTTTCAATTAAATTATCAGCAAATTTTTTTAAGTCACAGTAATATTCTTCTTTATTCTCTTCTGCTGCTTTATTATATATTTTTTGGTTAATTTCTTTTATTTCAGCAGCAGTTAAGAGTTTTTCATTTTTCAATTTATCAGACCAAAAGCTGCTGTTTAACATTTCAGCTTCAACATCTGGTGCCAGTTTTATTTTGTACATTATTAATTCCCCTTATTTCAAAAAAATAATTTGCAATAGATTTAAAATCTTAAAATAGAAATTATTCAATCAATTTAAGTAAAGACTTTCTGCTTAACTTAATAAGCAGAAAGTCTTTGCTCTTATATTTTATATGTTTTCTGGAGCAGCTGAGACTTTATCTCTAATTCCATCAATAAACATAGCAATTGCTCCATCACCTGTTACATTACAGGCTGTACCAAAACTATCCTGAGCTAAATAAAGTCCGATCATCAAAGCAGTGGCTCCCTCTCCAAAACCCAAAATGCTGCTTAATAATCCTAAGGCTGCCATTACTGCACCACCGGGAACTCCGGGCGCAGCTACCATTGTCACTCCTAAGAGTGCAATAAAGTGAAAAAACATGCCGAATTCAAGTGGAATCCCCTGAATTAAGGCAACAGCAACTGCACAGGTTGTTAGAGTAATAGTACTTCCTGCCAGATGTACAGTAGCCCCTAAAGGAATCACAAAATCTGCGATATCTTCATTAATCTTATTTTTCTTGGCACTTTTTAAAGTTACAGGAATAGTTGCTGCACTGGACATGGTACCAATTGCTGTTGTATAAGCTGGTAGCATATTTTTTAGGCTTTTAAGTGGACTTTTACCAGCTACAGTTCCTGCTATATAATACTGAATTAATAAATAAATTAAATGCATGGCAATAATTAAAGCAAAAACCTGACTGAAGACGCCAAGAGTCTCAAAGGCTCTACCACTAAAGGCCATGTTAGCAAAAACTCCGGCAATATGTAAGGGTAAAAATGGAATAATAACTTTTTCGATCACTAAAACAATAATATCTTTAAACTCATTAGTCAGCTGATATAATTTATTATCACCTGTATTTCTAAGTAAATAATTAATACCTAAACCAAAGACAAAGGCTGTTACTAAAGCAGCCATAACACCAAGCAGTGGTGAAATTTCTAAGCTGATAAATGCCTCCAGGCCACCTTCTTCCGGATTGGCTACATCTGCCGCCTGCACAATTGCTGGAACAACTCTACTTGCTACTAAAAAAGCTGCTGTTCCTGCTGCCACTGTAGAAACATAAGCTGCTAAAACTGTTGTCCCCAGCAGCCGCCCGGCCTTATCACCGAGATCTGCAATACCCGGAATAATAAAAGCCAGAATAACTAATGGAACTATGTAATTTAAAAATTCACCAAAAATATGAGTGAAGGTATATAATAATCTTGAAATACCTTCTGGAAAAAATAAACCTATAATAATACCTGAAACAATACCAATTAATAATCTTAATACTAATGGAATCTTCCTCATTTTAAATATCTCCCCCTTTTGATTGCTGCATTAATTTAACTGACTAAAGTAGCGCAGCATTGAAACTATTATACATAATTGATTTTAAAATTACAATAATATGAATGGACTTTATAATATAATTTTAAAAAATCCCCCCTGCTGATAGAACAGCTCTTTTTTACCTGGACTGTCCAGCAAAGGGGACTTTTATTATTTTAGTATCTTTAATATTTTATTGATAATAAATAGACTTAAAATTTAAAACATTTTACCACTTTCGGGCACCATCACCAGGATTGCTGACATAAACTTCTGCCTCAATTCCAGTTTTATCTTTATATTTTTCTTTAATATTTTCAAAAAATTGATCCACTTTAGCTTTTTTGACCAAATTAACTGTACAGCCGCCAAATCCAGCTCCAGTCATTCTGGCTCCTTCTATCTCTTCTTCAGCTGCTAAGTTTACTAAAATATCTAATTCCTCACAGCTTACTTCATAATCTTCACTTAAACTCTTATGAGAAGCATACATTAAATCTCCAAATTTCTCCATCTCATCAGCTGCTAAAGCTTTTTTACTTGCTATTACCCTTGCATTTTCGCTGACTACATGTTTTGCTCTTTTATAGACATTTTCTTCGAGCTGATCCTTATATTTTTCTACAGTCTCTAAATCCACATCTCTTAAGGCAGTTATTTTTTTATCCTCGTTTTCAGCAAAAAATTCTACAGCCTGATTACATTCACTGCGACGCTGATTGTATTCAGAATCAACAAGGCCTCTTTCCACCTTTGAGTTGCAGATTACTATCTGATAATTATCATTTTTAAAGGGTACAAGTTCATAATCATTTGTCCGGCAGTCAATTAAAAGGGCATGATCCTTTTTCCCCAGACGAGAAATATACTGGTCCATAATTCCACACTGAACCCCAACAAAATTATTTTCTGCTCGCTGAGCAAGTAAAGCCATCTCGACTCCATCGATCTTAATCTTATGCAGATCAGTAATTGCCATTGCAGTAACTACTTCTAAGGCAGCAGATGAACTCAGGCCAGAACCCTGAGGAACATTGCCGGTAAACATTAAATTAAAGCCCTGCAGACTCTCTCCCAGTTTCTGAATCTCATCAATAACTCCCATTAGATAGTTGGCCCAGACATTTTCTTGATCATATTCTAAATTATCTAAGTCATATTCTACCTGCTGCTCATAATCGAGTGAATAAAACTTTATTTTTCTGTCCGGACGCAGCTGAGCCAGCATGGTAATTTCTTTTTCGATTGCCATCGGCATTACAAAACCATCATTGTAATCTGTATGTTCACCGATTAAATTAACTCGACCCGGAGCTTTATAGGCTCCACATTCTAAATCAAAATCTCTAAAAGTCTGGCCAAACTTATCCCATAATTCCTGTTTATTCATTTATTCCACCTCTTTTAAAATTTTTATTAAACTGTTAGGCTTAATTTTAAGCTTTAATTAAAACAGTATTATAATTTCACTTAAGACCTACGTATTAGAAGTCTGTTACCTGATCTTTATTTTTCAAAGCCGCCTGATTTATGCCACTTCCAGGCTGTAGAAATAATCTTTTCTAATTCCGGAAACTGAGGCTGCCAGTTTAATTCC
>JBHEOV010000006.1:0-3975 GCA_046260625.1 Halanaerobium sp.
GTTGTTATCTTAGGTGGTGCAGAAGCAGAAGCTTCTGGATTAGCTTGTGAAACAGTAACAAATGGAGATCCAACCTTTGCAGGACCATTAGCAGGAGTTCCGTTGGGACTCGCGTGTTATCATGTCGTGGAACCAGAAATCAAGGCTGAAATTGATGATGAAGTTTATGAAGATCAAATCAGCATGATGGAAATGGTTCTAGATGTAGACGCTATTGTAGAAGAGGTAAAAACCTATCGTGAGAAGTATTCAGAGTATATTTAAAAAGAAACTCTGGCAAAGATTGTGAATAAATTATTATGAAAGGGGTGGACCGCGGTGAAACTTGAACTCCGAAATTTTTATGTAAAAGACATTGAGTTTGGCGAAAATACTACTTATCATGATGGGCTTTTAACCATAAATAAAGAAGAAGCGTTAGAAGTTGTAAAAAAAGATGAGCATATTACTGAAGCTGATTTAGTAATTGCAAGACCAGGAGAGAATAAGAGAATTGTTCCAGTTAAAGAAGCTATTGAACCGAGATTTAGACTTGATGGAGAATCTACTTTTCCTGGTGTAACAGGTGAAATAGAAAGAGTTGGAGAAGGAGAAACAGTAGCTTTAAAAGGATGTAGTGTTTTAGCAGTTGGCAAACATTGGGGTAGCTTTGGTGATGGATTAATTGATATGAGTGGTGAAGGTGCTAAATATACCATTTTTTCAAAGCTTAACAACATATGCTTAGTGGCAGATACAGATGAAGAATTTGAAAGACATGAGCAGCAAAAGAAAAATCATGCCATAAGATGGGCTGCACATAGGTTAGCTGAGTATTTAGGTAGTGTTGTAAAAGATATGGAGCCTGAAGAAATAGAAGAATATGCATTAGATCCAATTACGAAACGTAATGAAAAAATTAGAAATCTACCATCAGTTGTTTTTGTGATGCAACCTCAATCACAGATTGAAGAAACAGGTTTTAATGTTTTAAACTATGGTTGGGATACTAACAGAATGCTGCCAACATTTATGCATCCAAATGAAATTTTAGATGGAGCAATGATTGGTGCAAGTTATATGTGTGCTTCTTCAAAATGGTCAACTTATGACTTTCAAAATACTCCAATGATTAAGACACTTTTTAGTGAACATGGTAAAAGCATTAATTTCTTAGGTGTAATTATGTCAAACTTAAATGTTTCTTTAGAACAAAAGAAAAGATCAGCAATGTTTGTACAACAAATTGCTAGTAACTTAGGAGCAGATGCTGCAGTATTAACTGAAGAAGGTTATGGTAATACTGATGCTGATTTCATTGAATGTTTTAAGCTTTTAGAAGAAGCCGGGATTAAAACTGTAGGCATGGTTAATGAATCTACTGGTAGTGATGGGACGTCTCAACCACTTGCAGCTTTAGATGTATCTGCTGATGCAATAGTTTCTTGTGGTAATGTATCAACATTACTTGAATTACCAGCAATGGATACAGTTATCGGAGAATTAGAAGCACTTGCTAGAGATGGACTATCTGGCGGATGGGAAGATGATGATGAGTTAGGACCTTCTGTTAGAGAAGATGGTTCAATTATCATGGCAAATGACTCAATGTTTTGTGGCGATTCGGTGCTAGGACAGTCAGTTAAAACAATGAGAGAATTTTAGTCAAAGGGGGTGAAAAAATTGAAAAAAGCAATTTTATATTTGAATCAATTTTTTGGTCAAATTGGTGGAGAAGAAGAGGCTGATTATGAACCTACAATAACTGAAGGTCAAGTTGGTGCTGGTATGCTTCTTAATAATTTGTTAGATGATGCCGAAGTAACCCATACAGTTATTTGCGGAGATAATTTTATGGGTTCTAACCAAGAAGAGGCCGTAGATAAAATATTAGGCTTTTTAGAGGATAAAGAGTTTGATATCTTCTTTGCTGGACCAGCTTTTCAAGCAGGTAGATATGGAAATGCTTGTGGTGTAATCTGTAAAGCTGTAAAGGAGAAGTTTGATGTACCAGTAATCACTTCAATGAATGAAGAGAATCCAGGTGTAGATATGTTTAAGAAGGATGTTTATATCTTTAAAGGTGGTAATAGTGCTGCTAAGATGAGAGATAACATGTCAAAGATGGCCGATTTTGGTAATAAGTTATTAAAAGGCGAAGAAAATAAAGGTGCTGAAATTGAAGGCTATTTTTCAAGAGGTATTAGACTTGAAGTTTTCTTAGAAGATGAAACACCAGCTTCTGAACGCGTAATGGATATGCTTCTTAAAAAGATTAATGGTGAAGAATTTAAATCTGAATTACCAATTCCAGATTTGGAGAGAGTGCCAATTACACCACCTATAGAATTAGATGAAGCAAAAATAGCACTTGTAACATCTGGAGGAATTGTACCTGTTGATAACCCCGATAAAATCCAGTCTTCATCTGCAACACGCTGGGGACGTTATTCAATTAAAGGAATGGAAAGATTAGGCAATAAAGAAGAAGGAGCTTTTAAAACAATTCATGCAGGTTATGATCCTGCAGCAGCAAATGCTGATCCGAATGTTGTTTTACCTTTAGATGCTCTTAGAGCCTATGAAAAAGAAGGGAAAATAGGTAGTATTCATGATTATTATTATGCTACAGTTGGTACAGGCACAGCAGAAGCTGAAGCCAAAAGAATGGCGTCAGAAATAGTACCATATTTGAAAAAAGATGAAGTAGATGCCATTATCTTAACTTCTTGCTGAGGAACTTGTACCCGTTGCGGTGCAACGATGATAAAAGAATTTGAAAAAGCTGGTATTACAACTGTTCATATGTCAAACTTAATTCCAATATCTAAAACTGTTGGTGCAAACAGAATGGTTCCAACTATTTCTATCCCTTATCCTTTAGGAGATCCAAATACACCTAAGGAAGAGCAGTGGAAATTGCGTTATCATAGAGTTGGTATAGCTTTAGACGCATTAGCTACTGATATTGAGGAACAAACAGTATTTAGTGTTGACATCTAATTAAATTTATTTCCTAGGGTACTATATAGTATCCTAGGACTTTAAATGTTTTGTGTTTTGATTACTTTTAATATGCTTTATTTATTCTATAAGGGGGTTTGTCAAATTGAAAGAAGATAATTTTTGGAATCCTGTTTTTTTAATATCACTTGTAGTATCAGTTGTTATTGTAGGGTTTGGCGCTATTATGCCAGGTACTTTCGGGAACATAACATCAGCATCATTTGACTTTTTGGTAGGTAACTTTGGTTGGTTTTACGTTTTGACAATGTCATCATTCGTTGTATTTGCACTTGTGATGTTATTCAGTAAGTATGGCGATATTAAGTTAGGTCTTCCAGATGATGAACCAGAGTATAACTTAATGTCATGGTTTGGTATGCTGTTTAGTGCAGGAATGGGTGTAGGACTAATATTTTTTGGTGTGGCAGAACCATTATTCCATTATGCTGGACCACTTAGTGGTATCGCACCAGAATCTGCAGCTGCAGCTGACTTTGCTTTTAGAAAGTCATTTTTACACTGGGGATTACATCCTTGGGCAGCTTATGCAATTATGGCATTAGCTTTAGCTTATATGCAGTTTAGAAGAAAAGAATCAGGTCTTATTAGTAGTATATTTATTCCTCTAATTGGAAGAGAGAAAGCAACCGGGCCAATAGGTAAGACAATCGATATTTTAGCGATTTTTGCTACAGTTGCTGGTGTTGCTTCTTCACTTGGAATGGCAACAATGCAGATTAATGGTGGATTGAATGGATTAATTGGATTACCAGTTAATACAGGTATTCAATTGGCTATTATTGCCATTATAACATTCTTATTTGTATTAACAGCTGTATTAGGAATTGATAAAGGAATTAAAGTTGTATCAGATATGAATATTAAATTATGTTTTGGATTAATGATCGTAGCATTTTTAGTAGGACCAAAAGTTGATATTTTAAATAACTTGAGTAATTCTGTTGGTTTATATTTAGCTGGAATTGTACC
>JBHEOV010000006.1:4073-52372 GCA_046260625.1 Halanaerobium sp.
CTTTTTTAGTAGGACCAAAAGTTGATATTTTAAATAACTTGAGTAATTCTGTTGGTTTATATTTAGCTGGAATTGTACCAGATAGTTTTGGAATATCTTCAGATCCATGGTACGGCTGGTGGACAATATTTTACTGGGCTTGGTGGATTGCCTGGGCACCATTTGTAGGATCATTTATTGCTAGAATATCTAAAGGTAGAACAATCAGACAATTTATTGCTGGTGTTTTAATTGCACCAACAATTATGAGTTTCTTCTGGTTCTCAATCTTTGGAACCGTTGGCATTCAGGTTCTTGATGAAATTGGTGAATTTACAACAGAAACAGCATTCTTTCAAGTGTTTGAAAACTATCCGCTAGGAACATTATTATCTGGTGTAGCAGTATTATTATTAACTACTTTCTTTATTACATCAGCTAATTCAGCAACATTTGTAATGGGTATGTTCTCAGAAGAAGGAAATTTAAATCCTGCGACACCTAAAAAAATAATTTGGGGTATAATAACTGCAGGTTTAGCAGCAGTATTATTACTTGCAGGCGGTTTAGATGCATTACAAACAGGCTCAATTGTAGCGGCATTCCCATTTGCATTTGTAATGATTGCAGCAATGGTTTCCTTAACTAAAGCTTTAAAAGGGGACAAAGAATATATTGCTAAGAATAAGGAAGATTTTGAAGAAAAAGCAGTGTAAGATGAGTTTTGAAGATTTAGATTAAAATTATCTAAAAAATTATAAATAAGACTCCCTTTTTGCTGAAATATTTTTAGGAAAAAAAATAAAGGGGGAGTCTTTTTATTAATAATATTATGCAGGATTAATAAAAACATAAGTTTGTCTATAACAAAAGGAGGAAAAATATGAGTGAAATATATGATTTAATTGTTTTAGGTGGTGGACCTGCTGGAATGTCTTCAGCAATTTATGGTTCTCGTTCCAGATTAAAAACTTTAGTTTTAGAAGCTAAGAGAAAAACTGGTGGTCAGCCTAGCGATTATCATGATATGGAAAATTATTCTGGAGTGCCCGAAACTACTGCTTCTGAACTGATGGAGAACTTTCGAACTCATGCAGAAAAATTTGGGGCTGAGTTTAAAAGAGGAAAAGTTGAATCTCTAGAAGTTGATGGCTTTGAAAAAGTAGTCAAAACAAAAAAAGGCGAAGAGTATAGGGCTAAAAGTGTTGTTATTGCTACAGGTGCTGAACCTAGAAAATTAGGTATTAAAGGTGAAGAAGAATTTAAAGGTAAGGGTGTATCTTACTGTGCAACCTGTGATGCAGATATTTTTACAGATTTAGACATTGTTGTAGTTGGTAATGGAAACTCAGCTGTTGAAGAGTCAATTTATCTGAGTAAATTTGTCAACAAAATTACAATGATAGTTATTCATGATGAAGGGGTAATGGATGCTGAGAAGATTCTGCAGGAGAAGGCAATGGAAAATGAAAAAATTGAATTTGTCTGGAATTCTGTTTTAGATGAAATAAAAGGTGATGGTATTGTAGAAAAAGCTGTAGCTAAAAACATTAAAAATGGAGAAAAATCCGAGCTTGACTGCTCTGGAGTCTTCTTCTTTGTCGGTAGAGTTCCAAGCACTGACTTTTTAGAAGGAGTTGTCGATTTAACTGAAGGCGGTTATGTTGAAACAACAAAGCAGATGGAAACAAATCAGCCCGGAGTTTATGCAGTTGGTGATGTAAGAAATAAAGTTGTGCGTCAGGTAATTACTGCTGCCGGTGATGGTGCTACTGCGGCTGTGATGGCCCAGGGTTATATAGAAGAAGAAGAATACTGGCAAAGTCATGTTGTTGATGCTGATAAACCAGCTCTGGTAGTTTTCTGGAGTGTGACAGATCAGGAAAGCATGGATACTGTCAGCGAGTTAGAAGCTATGGAACTTGAAGATAAAGGGTATAAATTCATCAAGATTGATACCTATAAAAATAGACTTATTTCTGGCAGATATGATATTGAAGAAATACCAACAGTGCTCAAACTTGAATCTGGAAAAGTGGAGTCTAAATTAGTTAAACCTGAAAAAGAAGAGATTTGAAGTAATATATAAAATTTAAGGAGGAATAAAAATGATTGAACTTAACAAAGAAAATTTTGAAGAAGAGGTACTTAATTATGATGGTAAGGTTGTTGTGGATTTCTGGAGTGAGAGCTGTGATCTCTGCATGGACATTATGCCTGATGTAAAAAAATTAGCAGAGGAATTTGCTGATGATTTTAAGTTTGCAAAGTTAGATATTAAAGGTAATAGAAGACTTGCTATTGGTCAAAAAGTTTTAGGTCTTCCTTCAATAGTATTTTACGAAAATGGAGAAAAAGTTGAGCATCTTAGTGGTGAAGAATTAGAAGTTGAAGATATTAGAAAAGAATTAGAAGCAAGAGCATAGTATAATTAATATTTCTCTACCTCAAATGGTTTTAGTTTGAGGTAGAGTGTTTTTTAAAAAATTTGGAGGTGAGTTTAATGGATTTTCCAGTAATTAAAGGTTCAGGATATGTTCTGGTACATACACCTAATATTCTAAAAGAGGCAGGAACAACTCAAGCTACTACCAGAGCCAAAAATCCTGATGATGAATATTTAAAAAATTTGGATGATTATTTAAGGACTTTTGAAGAAATGGTAGCTTATGCACCAAATCAGGCTTATATTGGTAATATTTTACCAGATGAATTAAAGGAGATAGATCAGCCCTGGTATGAAGAGGTAAATTTTGTTGAAGGCAATAGATTTGGTGATTTTGGTGAGATTATGCCAGAAGATGAGTTTTATGCTTTAATAAAACATGTTGACGTTTTTGATTTAGTCAAGCTGAGCCAGGAATTTATTGCAGAGATTGAGCCTAAGCTTGCAGAACATCCTATTTTAAAAGATATGGAAATTGATCTTGGTGAAGGTGAAACTATTGCAGAGTTGAAATCTTTATTAGAAAAAGAGGCAGAACCGCTATATTTAGATCACAAACTAATAGGTTGTGTAAAACGGGCTCATGAGAGTGATGTTAATCTTAATGCACATACAATTCTAGAAAATTTAATTTCTAAAGCTTCTGGAGTTTTATCACTAAAAAATCTGGTGGCAAAGAATAATATAGACGTGGAAGATATTGACTATCTTTTAGAATGTTCTGAAGAAGCATGTGGAGATATTAATCAGCGTGGTGGTGGTAACTTCGCTAAAGCTATAGCAGAAATGGCCGGCTGTGTTAATGCAAATGGCTCAGATGTTAGAAGTTTTTGTGCTGGCCCAGCTCATGCTCTTGTCAATGCTGCTGCTTTAGTTAAATCAGGAATCTATGATAATGTGGTAGTTGTGGCAGGTGGCTCTGTTGCTAAACTTGGTATGAATGGTAAAGACCATATCAAAAAAGAGATGCCTGTTTTAGAAGATACACTCGGTGGTTTTGCATTTCTAATATCTAAAAATGATGGAACCAGTCCAGTAATTAGAACTGATATTATCGGCCGTCATAAAGTGGGAACAGGTTCTTCTCCTCAGGCTGTAATTAGTTCTCTGGTAACTGATCCTTTAGATGAAAATAATTTAGGAATTAAAGATATTGATAAATATTCTGTAGAAATGCAGAATCCGGAAGTTACAAAACCTGCAGGTGCAGGAGATGTTCCGGAATCTAATTATAAAATGATTGCTGCTTTAGGAGTAAAAAGAGGAGATTTAGAAAGAAAAGAACTGATGGATTTTGTCGATAAACATGGAATGCCAGGTTTTGCCCCTACTCAGGGTCATATTCCATCTGGAGTTCCTTTTATTGGTCCGGCTGCAAAAATGATGGATGCTGGTCAAATTGAAAAAGCAATGATTATTGGTAAAGGAAGTCTTTTCCTGGCTAGAATGACAAATCAGTTTGATGGAGTTTCTTTTGTAATTGAAAAGAACTCTGGAGTTAAAAAACAAGAAAACAATGTAAGTGATAAAGAAATTAAAAATATGATCGCCGGTGCTATGCGCCAGATGGCAGATAATCTTCTCGGCGAAACCGAGTGAGGTGGATAAAATGACAGAGAATGTAAAAGAAAGAGTTGCCGGAGTGTTTAACGAGGTTGCAGCAGCTATTGAATCAGGTCAATTTGGTGAGAAAAAGAAAATTGGCTTAACTTTACTTGATAGTGAACATGGAATAGAGGAACTAAAAAAAGCTGCGCAGCTGGCTGAAAATAAATATAATGATTTAGAGGTAGATTTGATCGGCGGTGAAGAAGAATGCAGCTGTCTGGCAGATGCTCATTCTATTATGGATCAAAAGTTAGAAAATAATGAGCTGGATGCTGCTGTTACCTTACATTATAGTTTTCCTTTAGGTGTTTCAACAGTAGGTAGGGTTGTAACTCCAGGTCAGGGAAAAGAAATGTTAATTGCTACTACTACAGGAACTACAGCTACTGATCGGGTTCCAGCAATGCTTAAAAATACTATCTATGGTATTGCGACAGCAAAGTCATTAGGGATTGAAAAACCAACAGTAGGTATTTTAAATGTTGAAGGGGCAAGACTTGTAGAAAAGAATCTGCAGAAATTAAAAGAAAATGGATATGATTTTGAATTCGCAACTTCTGTAAGAGCTGATGGCGGTTCTGTGATGAGGGGTAATGACCTTCTTTTAGGAACTCCAGATGTAATGGTTACTGATACTTTAACCGGAAACATGCTGATGAAAATATTTTCTGCCTTTAATACAGGTGGACAGTACGAAGCAGTTGGTTATGGTTATGGACCAGGAGTTGGAGAAAACTTTGATAAATTGATCGGTATAGTTTCACGCGCTTCTGGAGCCCCAGTAATTGCTAATGCACTTAAATTTATGGCAGAGGTAACAAAGGGTAATTTATTAGATTTAACAAAAGCAGAACTTAAGGCCGCTAATAATGCTGGTCTAAAAGATATAATTTCTGAATTAAAGGCTAAGGCTTCAGCAGCAGAAGCTGAAGCAGTTAAAGAACCTGCTAAAAAAGTTACTGATGAAGAAATAGCAGGTATTGATATTTTAGAAATCGAAGCTGCTAAAGAATCTCTCTGGAAAAAAGATATTTATGCAGAAACTGGAATGGGCTGTAGTGGTCCGGTAATTCTAGTTGCTGAAGCAGATGAAGCTGCAGCCAGAGAAGAATTAAAAAGTGCAGGTTTTATTGAATAATTTATTTTGCAGGTTACAGTCTTCTAGTGATTTGATTTAATAAGTGTTTTATTAAGATGGGAAAAGAGCCTATTTAAAGTGATTTTCGAAATAGGCTCTTTAACCTCATTTTTGACTAAGTTTACATATTTAAGGCTATTTAGAGATACTTTATAAAAATAATTTAATCGGAGAGCATATCAATGAAATTACTTAATAACTTATCTTTAAAAACAAAATTTCTAATCATACCAATTGTTTTAATATTAATTGGAGTCAGTGGCATAGGCTTTTTGGCAATAAATCTTTTGCAAAAGAATTTATTTGAAGAGCAGTATAATAACAGCTTAAACTTGGCAGAACAAATAGAAGAGCAGGTTACTGATAATAGCAATTCTTTAGAGACAATCGATAAAATGCTTGAAGAAAAAATTGAAGCTGCAGCAAATGTGACAGCTTTAAATAGCGATAATCTGAGCAATGAGCGTCTGAGAGAAATTATGGAGCAGACAAAGGTTCAGGAAATTGGATGGTATAATTCAGAGGGAGAAACTATTTATTCTACAGTAGATGATTATGTAGGCTGGAAACCAGAAACTGGCCATCCTGTTCATGACTTTATGGTCTCTGATCAAAAAATTCTAATGGAGGATATCCGTAAAGACACTGAATCTGATAATTATAATAAATATGGTTATTTAAGAAATGATGATGGAACTTTTATCCAGGTAGGAATTAGAGCAAATAATGTAAGAGAATTAACTGATAGTTTTAGCTACCAGACATTGGTAGAGAAACTCGAAAAGAATGATCAGATAATTTACGCTTCTTTTATTAATAATGAGCTGGAAAATGAAGCAGACAGCCGAAAAGATAAAGTAGGAGATAGCAGAGATGCTGAACCGATTCAAACTGCTGTAAAAACAGGAGAAAATTATTTTGAAGAAAAGATTTATAATTACAATGATCAACAGATTAAAATAAATGAGGTATTTGTACCTGTTGAAATTGAGGGAGAACAGGTTGGAGTTTTAAATCTTGCTTTTTCAATGGAAGAAATCTACTCTACAGTAAATAGAGCAAGAAATAATATATTATATATTTCGGCAGTTCTCTTTATTTTAATTAGTCTGATTCTATTTTTGAATTCTAATAATGTAATAAAAGCTTTAAATAAGATGATTGAACAATGTGGAGAAATTTCAAAGGGTAACTTAAGTCAAAAAATACCTGAATCTCTTTTGAAAAGAAAAGATGAGCTGGGCAAACTTACCAAAACTTTTTCTGTAATGCAGAATCATTTAAAAGAAATTATAGGTAGTGCAGCAGATATATCGAGTGATTTATCAGCGGCCAGTGAAGAATTATCTGCTTCAAGTCAGGAAGTTTCGGCTTCAGCAGATGAAGTAAGTAATTCAATTCAAAATGTGGCATCTGGTGCCGAAGAACAGACGGCTGTAATTCAGGATAGCAAAAATAATATTAACAATCTTGATCAAAGAATCAATCAGGTAAATCAATTTTCTGATCAAATGCAAAATAATGCTTCTAATGTGGTAAATAATATTAAAGCAGGTAGAACAAATCTAAATCAAACGGTAAATGATATTGAAAATGTAAAAGATAATTCTGATCAGGCTGCAGCTAAAATTAATGAATTGGGAGAACTCTCTGGTGAAATAGAATCAATAATTAATTTGATTAATGATATTGCTTCTCAAACCAATCTATTAGCTTTAAATGCAGCAATTGAAGCAGCAAGAGCTGGTGAGGCTGGAAGAGGATTTAGTGTAGTTGCAGATGAAATCAGAAATTTAGCTGAAGAATCAGAAAATGCCACTGAAAAAATTTCAGCTTTAATTAAAGATATACAATTTTCGGTTAAAGCTGCTAATAGTAAGATGAATAATACTGAAAAAGTAGTAGAGCACAGTATTAATTCCATTCAATCTACAGGAGATTCTTTTGATAAAATTGATACTGCTGTAGACAGTTTGAATTCTTTAATTGAAAAGGTAGATTTTAACCTGGAAGAAATTAAAGAAGAAAGCCAGGAAGTAAATAATTATATGGAAGAGATTTCTAGAGTAAGTAATGAAACAGCAGCTAACTCAGAAGAGGTTTCTGCCAGTAGTGAAGAACAGAGCAGAGTCACAGAAGAAATAGTTAAATCTGCAGAAAATCTGACAATTATGGCTCAAAATTTATCATCTATTGTAGAACAATTTAAATTATAAAAAGAAGTGTGATGAGAAATGTTTATTTGGAACTATGATAGTCATGATATCTGCTGTGATAGTTACAGTTAGAGAAAATGAGGGTATGAATTTAGGGAAATAATTTTTGTAAAATACATAATAAAATGGTATAATTATATTTGTAATAATTTACACGGGAGTGGCTATGTTCATGGTGAGCATCCTGGACTTCAAATCCAGCGGCAGGCAGGCGGACCTGTCTGTGGTGGGTTCGATTCCCATCCATTCCCGCCATATAAATATTATCATTTTTAGGCATCTATTTAGATTATATAATCTTTGTAGATGTATTTTTTTTAGGTTAATATTTTTGAATTTTAGGAGGAATAACTTATGAGTAAGGAAGAACTATTAAGGTTAATACCTGCTGTAAATGATATATTGGCTGCAAAAAAGTCTGAACAAATTGAAAATAATTATTCTAGATCTGATTTATTGGAAGGAATAAGATATACAACTGATAAATTACGAACTAAGATTTTAGCTGACGATTTTTCTCAGGCTGATTTTGATAAAGAATTATTAAAAACAGAAAATATTTTAGATTCAGTCAAAAATTATTTAGAAGAGATCTATCAGCCGGAGATGACCCCTGCTATCAATGCAACTGGTGTTGTGATACATACTAATCTGGGCAGGTCTCTGCTTGCTGATACTGCAGCAGAAGCAGTTAATAATGTGGCCAAACACTATTCAACTTTAGAAATTGATAAAGATAGTGGAGAGCGGGGGGACCGTTATTCTTCAGTTCAGGATATTATTAAGAAATTAACTGGAGCTGAAGCCTCACTGGTAGTTAATAATAATGCAGCAGCAGTTACTCTCGTATTAGCTGCTATAGCTGAAGATAAGGAAGTAGTAATTTCTCGCGGAGAACTTGTAGAAATAGGAGGGTCTTTTAGAGTTCCAGAAGTTATGGAGCAGAGCGGAGCTAAATTAGTTGAAGTTGGTTCAACCAATAAAGTTTACTTAAAAGACTATATAAATGCAGTTACAGAAGAAACCGGTGCTTTTTTAAAAGTTCATACCAGTAATTATAGAATACAGGGTTTTACAGAAGCTGTTGGGGCAGAAGAGCTGGTTAATGATGCTCATCAGAGAAATATTCCTGTTATAGAAGATTTAGGCAGCGGTATAATTTTTGATCTGCAGTCTTATGGTCTACCCTATGAACCTACAGTTAAAGAAAGTATAGATGCAGGTATTGATCTGGTAACCTTCAGTGGGGATAAACTGCTTGGCGGGCCGCAGGCTGGAATAATTGTTGGTAAAAAAGAATATATTGAAAAGCTAGAACACCATCCTTTATTAAGAGCCTTGAGAGTTGATAAATTTACTCTGGCAGCACTTGAAGCCACACTTAAATTATATCGTAATTTTGATGATGCTGTAGAAAAAATACCAACTCTTAAAATGCTGACAGAAGCAGATACAAAAGTTAAAGAAAGAGCCGAAAAATTATATAATTGTTTAAATGTAAATGAAGATCTAGGTGAAAATGAAAAATTCAGTTTTAAAATTGAAAAAGATACAGCTCGAATAGGTGGAGGTAGTTATCCTTTAACTGAAATAAAAACCTATGTTTTGACAATTGACTCTGATTTAATTTCTTCAGAAGAACTGGCTTATAAATTACGGCAGACTGAGATGCCAATCTTCAGCAGAATAAAGAACCACAAATTAATAATTGATCTAAAGACAGTACAGTTAAGTGAGATTGACTTACTGGCGGAAGAAATTAATCAGGTTCTGGGGGAGGAAGTTTGATGAATGATAAAAATATTATCATTGGTACAGCAGGACATGTTGACCATGGGAAAACGACTTTAATTAAGTCTTTAACCGGAGCAGATACAGATAGATTAAAACAGGAAAAAGAAAGAGGAATTTCGATTGAGCTCGGTTTTACTTCTTTTAAACTTTCCAATCAGAATCAGGTAGGGATTATTGATGTTCCAGGACATGAAAAATTTATAAAAAATATGCTGGCTGGAGCTGCTGGAGTTGATTTAGCACTTTTAGTTGTGGCTGCAGATGAGGGAATGATGCCCCAGTCTAAAGAACATCTAGCAATCCTTGATCTGCTTGGAGTTAAACACGGAGTTGTGGCCTTAACTAAAATTGATAAAGTAGATGAAGACTGGCAGGAGCTGGTTAAAGAGGATACCCGCGAGAAACTGGCAGGTTCTTTTTTAGAAAAAGCAGAGATTATTCCTGTTTCTGCAGTAGAAAATAAGGGGATAGATGCTTTAAAAGCTGAACTGAATCGTATTATAGAAAGTATTAGCACAAAAAAAACAGAAAACAATACTTATTTCCCAATTGATCGGGTCTTTACTCTTAAAGGTTTAGGGACAATAGTAACCGGAACTCTTTTTAGAGGGGTTATTGAAGCAGAAGATGAACTGGAACTTTATCCACAGTCTAAAAAAGTGAGAGTCAGAAGTCTACAGATTCATAATGATCAGGTTCAAAAAGCGTATCCCGGTCAAAGAGTTGGAATTAATCTCGCAGGTATTGATAAAGATCAGCTGCAGCGGGGAGATGTACTGGCGAAGGTTAATTCACTTTTTAAGACTAAATATTTTGAGGCAAAATTAAAGATGCTAAAAGATTTGAATTTTGTTTTAAAAAATGGAGATCAGATAAGATTTCATATTGGAGCTAAAGAAATTATTGGTAGAGTATATATTTATGATAAAAAAGAGCTATTTCCGGGTGAAGAGGGCTATGTGGAGTTTAGTTTGGAAGAAGAAATTGCAGCATATTTAGAAGAAAAATTTGTAATCAGAAGATATTCTCCGATGGATTTAATAGGAGGCGGCCGAATTATAATTGTTGATCCACCACCAAGAAAGAGAAATGATCAACAGATAACTAAAATGCTTAAAGAAATAGAAGCAGGAGATTGGTTAAAAAGAATAGAAATATTTATTAATTCCAAAAAATATGAGTCTGCATCCATTGAATATTTACTCAAAAAATCATCACTGCAGGAAAATGAACTTAAAAATATTCTGCAAAAATTAAAAGAAGCCGGGAAAATAATTTGTCTTAAGTCTGGCAGTAACAGTTTATGGGTTCACATTGATAAATTTGAAGAAGTTAAAAATCAGATACTCGAATGTATTGATTCTTATCATCAAAATAATCATCTGGAGCCGGGAATTAGTAAAGAAGAGTTGAGATCAAAAATTAGCTTTAATTTTGACAATCAAGAATTTAATCAAATTATTAAACTTTTAGTTTCCAAAAATTTAATCAAAGAAAATGAAAATGCGATAGCGCTTTTTGATTTTGAGATTACTTTTAATGAAAGAGAAAAAGAACTGAAAAGTAAAATTATTGATGAGTTCTTAAATAATTTATATTCTCCCCCAACACTGGATCAACTTAAAAATAATTTAGATATCGGTGATCGAAAAGAAGAAAAGTTTAATTCTATTATTAACTATTTAATTTTTAATCAGGTTTTAATTAGATTGAATAATGAGATATTAATTCACAGTCAGGCTGTAAATGGATCAAGAAAATTATTAAAAAATTATCTAGAAAAAAATTCTGAAATTGAATTAGGGGAGTTTAGAGATCTAATTGAGAGCAGCAGAAAATATGCCCTGGCACTGCTGAAAAGGTTTGAAAAAGATAGACTGATTAAAAAGAATGGGGATAAAAGAGTACTGTATAATTAAAATCATTCAGTAATAGACTTGGGGTGATCTTATGAATAAAGTAGAGAGCGAAAATGCTAATTCAAAAGTTAGAGTTTGGACCAGACAGCATAAAAATGTTCTTAAAATACTTAAAGAAAAGGGAAGTTATAAAGTCAAAGAAAGATATATTAGAAAAAAACTTGATGACTGTGCTGATATTTATCTGGATGTTTACAGATGGCTGCGAAGTGAGGCAGCTAAAAGAATGGAAATTGCAGAAGAGTTAAGATACCCTATCTGGCTCAGTACAGAAGAAGAGCTTAAACTTCCGGCAGCAGAGGGAATGGTCTTTTTCGAGCTTGAGATTCCAAAAGATCAAATAATGATATTTGATATGCTGAAATGGGATTATATTGTTAATTATCTCTACCTGCCTAAGGATAAAGCAGACAGAAAAAGATTTAAAGAAAAACTTGAAAAATATAATATTAATGTTGAATCTGATATTTATCTACAGGATTTTTACCCAAGGTTGAAAAAGGAAATGACTTCAAGCTGGAAAAGACTTTTTGATTCAGAGATAAAGCTTTCAGATAAAAAAATCGCAGTAAGCTGGGAGCTTAGAGAGGAATGGGTGGTTGATTATGAGTACGGAGATTAAAATCTGGACTCAGCAGAGCAAAAAAGTTAAAGATTTATTATCTACGCAGCAGAGGCTGACGGTAAAGAAAAGATATATTAAGCAGAAATATGGATCTGAAGCTGATATATTTTTAAAGGCCTATGACTTTTTTGTTAGAGAAGCTAAAAAAATAGTTGAAAAACCAGAAGATGCTGAATATCCATTCTGGGCTGCAGCTGATCCACAGACTGCCCTGAGTGGTGGAGATGGATTTTTAATCAAATTAAGAGTGCCTAAAGAAAAAATTATTTTTTTTGATAAAAAGAAATGGAATCAAATTTTAAATCTCAGTTATCTTGCTGATGATCAGGAAGATCTAAATAAACATAAAAGGACTTTGAAAAAGCATGGCATTACTGATGATTCAGAGGTTATTCTTTCTCCTCATTATCCAGTTTTAAAAAATAAGATTATTAAGAGCTGGCAGAAACTTTTTGAAGCTAAAAATGATGGCTTTAATTCTGAGAATAAAGGAGCAGCAGTCTGGGAGCTTAGATCTGAATGGATTGAAGAAATTATTGATAATTAAGAGTCTGTATAATTAACAAAACATATCAAAAAATTAATAGTTTTGATGGAATAAATAAAATTTTTAGGAGGATAAAATGAAAATACTTGTAATTAATAGTGGTAGTTCATCTTTAAAGTATCAGCTGTTTAATATGGAAACAGAAAGTGTACTGGCTAAGGGTCTAATTCAGCGGATCGGAATTGAAGATTCATATTTAGAATATGAAAATGGAGAGGGCGAAGAGATTGTAATCGAAAAAGATATTCCTACTCACAAGGTTGGAATTGAATTGTTAATGGAGACCTTATTATCAGAAGATCACGGTGTTATAAAAGATATAGATGAGGTAGAGGCAGTAGGACATCGGATTGTTCATGGTGGTGAGGCTTTTGCGGACTCAGTAATTATTGATGAGCAGGCTATAAAAAAATTAGAAAAAGTTTCAGATTTAGCACCATTACATAACCCACCAAATATAATGGGGATTGAAGTTTGTAAAGAATTGATGCCTGATAAACCACAGGTTGGAGTATTTGATACAGCCTTTCATCAGAGTATGCCTGCAAAAGCTTTTGTTTATGCTTTACCTTATGAGTATTATAAAAAACATGATGTAAGAAGATATGGTTTCCATGGTACTTCTCATGGCTTTGTTGCTAAAAGAGCAGCTCAAATGATGGATCAGCCCTTATCTGAACTTAAAATTATAAGCTGTCACTTAGGTAATGGTGCCAGTGTAGCAGCAATCAAAAATGGTAAATCTGTCGATACAAGTATGGGACTAACCCCACTTGAAGGATTGGTAATGGGAACTCGCTGTGGAGATATTGACCCTGCCATAATTCCATTTATTATGAACAAAGAAAATAGTTCTGCTTCTGAGATGGATGACATCTTAAATAATGAAAGTGGACTTTTAGGAATATCTGGGGTTAGCAGTGATTTTCGTGATCTTGAAAACTCAGCTGATGCAGGAAATCAACAGGCAGAAATTGCAATTGAGCTTTTTAATTATAGAGTTAAAAAGTATATTGGTGCTTATACAGCAGCGATGGGTGGAGTTGATGCAATTATCTTTACGGCTGGTATTGGAGAAAACTCAAAAGAAACTCGAGCAAAAATTTTAGATGGACTTGAGTATTTAGGTGTTAAACTAGATCAGGAAGCTAATGACTGCCGTGGAAAAGAAGTATTTATTTCTACAGCTGATTCTAAAGTTAAAGCAATGATTATTCCAACCAATGAAGAATTAGTAATTGCCAGAGATACAATGGAGCTGGTAAATTAATGTTTTAATTATGGAAGTTTGTCTGACATTAATTAAACTATTATATCATATATAAAATTAGAATATTACTTAAAAACCCCTGCTTTTTGATTGGCAGGGGTTTAATTAAGCTTAAGCTATTGCTTTGAGACCTTCTTCACCGGTGCTAATCTTTACTGAATTTTCTACATCGCTAACATAAATTTTACCATCACCACTTTTTCCCGTCTGAGCTGTATTTTTAATTGTCTCCACAAATTTATCTACCTCAGTATAATTAATAACGAATTCTAGTTTTATCTTCGGGGTGAATTTAATTTTCAATTCATCAGCTGTTTCTAACTCAATTAAATCTTGATTAAAGTTTTTTGCTTCCAGAACATTTAATTCCTTCAGTCCCATAGAATTCAATTTTGTGACTAATTCATTTAACTTATCAGATCTAACAAAAGCTTCAATTTTTTTCACTTCAACCCCTCCTCGTGCTAATATTCTGAATACTTGCTATATTTTAATTATAATCTAAAAAGAAGTGAATGTGAATGATTTTGAAACTTATTATAATAGTATACAAGGATATATTAGTTTAAAAAGTAAAACAAAAGAAATTTTGAGTTATAAATTTTCTTCCTTTTCTTTAAAAAGTTGAATGAACTCAGATTTGTCCTCTGCCTTAAGCAGATCTTTTCTAAAGTTATCATTCCTCAACCAGCTGACCAGGGTAGAAACCAGTTTTAAATAATCAGGCGAATAATCAGGATAATCTGCAACCATAAAAATCAGCCGCACTTTTTTTTCGTCAAGGCTGTGGTATTCAATACCTTCTTTTGATCGGCCAATGGCCAGAGCTAATTCATTAACTGTTTCAGTTTTGCCGTGAGGAACAGCAATGCTTCTACCAAAACCAGTACTACCTTCTTTTTCTCGCTCTACTATTTTTGCCAGAAATTTAGCTTCTGATTGAATCTTATCTTCTTTTTTCAACAGAGAGACCATTTCTTTTAAAGCGTTTTCTTTATTATCACTATCAAGCTCAAGCTTAATTAAATTTTTATTTAACAGATTACTTATTTTCATTTTCTTATCCACCCTTCTCCTGTTATAAATTATATACTAGTGCTTACAAGCAAGTCAATCTCAGATAACTAACTAAAGTATTTTTAGATGAATTAAGAAAAAGAATAGCTTTAAGCAATGTATTGGTGTATACCGGGATTAAAAGATATGTTGTAACTGGACTACTTGACACCTGCCAGAAAAAAGATTAAGATTAATATAAATTAACATAAAGCTCACACAAATTGAGTAGCTGAGTAGAAAGGAGAGATGTTTTATGTTAAGAGTAGAAAGTGCAGTCAAAGAATTTAGTGGTTTTAGAGCAGTAGATGAATGTTCTTTTGAAGTAGAAAAGAATACAATAACCGGTCTGATTGGTCCGAATGGAGCCGGGAAAACGACAATGTTTAATCTGATAGCAGGTTCATTAGATCTTGATCAGGGTGATGTATATTTTTCAGAGCAGAAGGTTAATAAATTTGCTGCTCACGAGATTGCCCGACTTGGTCTGGCCAGGACTTTTCAAATTCCTAAGACTTTAAATAAGATGACGGTTATGGAAAATTTAATGCTGGTCCCGGCAAACCAGAGTGGAGAAAACCTCTGGAATAGCTGGTTTAATAAGAGCAGAGTGCTGGCTGAAGAAAAAGAAAATGAGAAAAGTGCGTATGAAACTTTAGAATTTTTAGAGATGACACATCTTGCAGATGAAATGGCAGTTAATCTTTCCGGCGGTCAGAAAAAACTGCTGGAAATGGGTAGAGCTCTGATGGCAGATCCGGAATTAATTTTGCTGGATGAACCGGGAGCGGGTGTAAATCCAACTCTGCTCAATAAAATTGCAGAAAACATTATAAAAATGAAAGAAAAAGGTAAGACGATATTATTAATTGAACACAATATGGATTTAATAATGAATATCTGTGATCGAGTAATAGTAATGAATGATGGTAAAGAACTTGTTGCAGGAACACCGGCTGAAATAAAGACTAATCCCCGAGTTTTAGAGGCTTATCTGGGTGAAAAGTCGGCATAAGGAGTGGTGGATTTGTTAAAAATAAATGATATTTATGCCGGCTATGGACAAATTGAGATTATCCACGGTATTTCGCTGGCTGTTGAAGAGGGAGAAATAGTTTCAATTGTTGGTCCCAATGGCTCGGGTAAATCAACCCTTTTAAAGGCAATCTTTTCTCTGGTTGATTTAATGGGAGGAGAAATAAATTATCTGGGAGAAAAATTGAATAATGTAAATACCGACCAGATGATAAAAAAGGGGCTTTCTTTTGTACCCCAGACAGATAATGTTTTCCCCAGTCTAACTGTTGAGGAAAATCTGGATCTTGGAGCCTATGTAAGCAAAAAAAATCTCAGTGATCGTTTTGACCTAATTTACAGCCTTTTTCCCCCTTTAGTAGAAAAGAAGAAAAAGAAAGCGGGAACTTTAAGTGGGGGTCAGCGGCAGATGGTTGCTTTTGGCAGAGCTTTAATTATGGAACCAAAGCTATTACTTTTAGATGAGCCGACTGCCGGGCTGGCACCTATGTTTATAGATTTAATTTTGGAGAAGGTAAAAGATATCAATAAAACAGGAGTTTCTATTTTAATGGTAGAACAGAATGCGAAAAAAGCTCTTGCTCTGTCGGACAGAGGTTATGTGCTGGCAGCAGGTGAGAAAAAATATGAGGATAGTGGGAGAGGCTTACTTGAAAATGACGAAGTAGCTCAGCTCTTTTTGGGAGGATAAGACAATGGTAATTCAGCTTTTTGTTAATGGACTGGTTCTGGGTTCGATTATTGCTCTGGGTGCTATTGGTCTATCACTGATTTATGGAATTTTAAAATTCGGCCATTTCGCTCATGGTGATCTAATGACACTCGGTGCCTATTTTGCTTTTTTATTTAAGGTTCAGCTTGCACTGCCCTTCTGGCTTGCTTTTATTCTGGCAGCTTTCTTAACGGCAGTAGTGGCCAATCTGCTTAACCTTATTTTATATAGACATCTAAAGAAAAGAGATTCAGTAATTAAAATGATCTCTTCTGTCGGTGCGGCTTTGATAATCAGAAATCTGGTGCTTTTGTTCTGGGGACCACAGAATAAATTTTATGAAAAAGGAATTCAGATGCCGCTGCAGTTTTTTGATGGTGCCTTACGAATTAAAGAAAACCAGCTGATTATTTTATTGCTTGCTTTAATCCTGGTTACAGCGGTGCACTTATTTTTAAGTAAAACTAAAATGGGTAAGGCAATGAGAGCCATGTCAGATAATATTGATCTGGCCCAGATTACAGGGATTAATACAGAAAGAGTTATAGTTTGGACCTGGGCTCTTGGTGGATTTTTAACAGCTTCTGCCGGGATACTGCTGGCTTTTGACACTCATTTAACTCCGGTTATGGGTTGGAATCTGCTTCTGCCTCTGTTTGCAGCAGTAATTTTGGGTGGAATTGGCAGTCCCTATGGAGCAATGTTTGGAGGCCTGGTGATTGGAGTTTCTCAGGAAATGTCAACTCTGATTATTGCAGCTGCCTACAAACCGGCAGTGGCTTTTACGATTATGATCTTAATGTTGATCATTAAACCTTCTGGTTTAATGGGAAAGAAGGTGTAATGAAATGACTTTTGCAGGACTTTTTTCCTATCTGCTTTTCTTTTTAATATTTGCCGGAATTTATGCAGTTATGACTCTGGCTTTAAATATGCAGCGGGGATTTGCCGGACTTTTTAATATTGGGATTGCTGGTTTCTGGGCAGTTGGGGCTTATACAACCGCCATTATGACTAAAGGTCCTTCTCCTGATCATCTGGGAGGCTTTTCAATGCCTTTTCTGGTTGGGCTGCTGGCAGCTGGAATAATTTCGGCACTGCTTGCTTTTTTAATCGGGATTCCAACCATCAGATTACGGGAAGATTATCTGGGGATTGCGACAATTGGGATTGCTGAGATAATCAGATTGGTAATTAAAAATGAATCCTGGCTGACAAATGGAGTTCGGGGTATTTCTGCTGTTCCAAAACCGCTGGCAGGAAAAATTCCTTTTAATTATAATCTTTTCTTTCTTTTAATTGTGGTTTTAATAATTGCTCTTTTTTATTATCTCAGCGAAAGGGGAATTCATTCTCCCTGGGGTAGAGTTTTAAGAGCAATTAGAGAAGATGAAGAAGTAGTTAAAGCAGCAGGTAAGAATGTTTTTCGCTATCGAATGGAGGCATTTGTACTGGGGGCTTTTATGATGGGAGTCGGAGGAGCTTTATATGCTCATTTTGTCTCTTTTATTTCTCCAGAAGCATTTAAACCAATGCAGGGTACATTTTTAGTCTGGATTATGCTGATCATTGGTGGTGGTGCCAACAATTTTGGTTCAATAGTTGGAGCTCTGATAACCTGGGGGATCTGGACTGGAACAGAATTTATTACCGGTATGATGCCCGCGGCTTATACAACTCAGGCAGCAGCTCTAAGAGTAATTCTAATTGGTGTTTTTCTGGAAATTATTTTACTCAACCGCCCGGAAGGATTATTTGCCGAAAAGAAATTCAGCAGTTCTGCTGCTGAAAATTAGTTGAGATGATTTGATTATTAAATTAGATATATTTACTCTTAAAAGAGTATTTTTAAGTATAAGAAAAACGAGTAGAGAGAATTCGAGGAGGAAAAATAATGTTTAAAAAGAAAAGTTTAATGCTGATTATGCTGATATTGGTGCTGGCTGTTAGTGGAGTTTCGGCTCAGGAGACAGTTGAGATTGGTACTCTGATGCCGATGACAGGTGGACTTGCTTCTTATGGACAATTTACCCGTAATGGAACCTTGCTGGCCCAGAAAGTAATTAATGAACAGGGAGGAATCTGGGATGGCAAAGAACTGGAATTAGTTAATGTTGATACCCAGACCAATCCTCAGGCCGGTGTTGATGGGGCCCAGAAGTTAGTTTCTGTAAATGGAATTAATGCAATTGTTGGTGCCCTTTCAAGTGGTGTTACAATTCCGGTTGCTGAGAGTGTTACTGTTCCAAATGAGGTAGTTTTAATCTCTCCTGCTTCTACATCACCAGTATTGACTACTTTAGAAGATAATGGTTATGTATTTAGAACAGTACCTTCTGATAGTTTGCAGGGTGTAGTTGCTGGAGACCTGGCAGCAGATCAGGGTTATGATTCACTGGCTATAATTTATGTGAATAATGATTACGGTCAGGGTCTAAATGATGCTGTTATTAAACAGTTTGAAAGTAGAGGTGGAGAAGTTACAGCTTCAATTGCCTTTGAACCAGATAAAGTATCCTACAGAAGTGAGCTGATGGATGCTGCAGAAGAAGAACCTGATGCCTTACTCTTAATAGCCTATACTGATGATGGTGGAATTACTATTATCAGACAGGCTCTGGAAAATGGATTTTTTGAAGAATTCATTTTTACAGATGGTTTAAAAGCTCCAGAGATTACCGAGGGAGTCGAACAGTATTTAGAAGGAATGTATGGAACTGCTCCAACTGCTATGCCGGGTGGACAGGGTCCAGAACTATTCAAAGAATTATATGAAGAGGAATATGGTGAGATTCCACCAAAACCATATATCGATACCAGCTTTGACGCTACTTTTGTGCTGGCACTGGCAATAGAAAAAGCAGGTAGTACTGAAGGTCCAGCGATTAGAGATGCAATTGGCGAAATATTATCAGAAGACGGTATGGTAGTAAACATTAATGAGTGGAATAAAGCGAAAGATTTAATTGAAGCCGGAGAAAAAATTAGCTATGAAGGCGCTTCTGGTCCTGTTATCTTTAATGAAGTAGGAGACAGCATGGGAGCAATCGGTATCTGGAAGATTGAAGATGGAGATATTGTTAATGAAGATCTAATGGTTAAGTAAATTAATTACTGCAGCGGCAAAGTAGAAGTTTAATTCTGCCGTTTAATTAGAAAATTAAATTGGATATTATTAAGAAATCCCGGGAATTAATTAACCCGGGATTTTTCTCTTGAATGAGGTGTTGAATATGAAAGATTTAAAAATTATTGATATTACCCTGCGCTGCTGTTATGGGAGGGAAATAAATTTAGCTTTTGCTGAGAGAATAGGATTACTTAAAAGTTTAATTGGGATCGGAATCAAAGAAATAGAGATTGCTGCTCCAGGCTTAAGTAAGAAAGAGAGGGAACAGGCTCGGGAAATACTTAAAATGAAGCTGGAGGCTGAATTTAGAAGCTGGAATCGGCCCCTGATTTTAGATTTGAGAGAATCTGCTGAGGCTGGTTTTGAAAATGTTTTAATTTCTCTGACTCCCGATTTGAAGCAAAAGGTTCAGGTGGATCTAAAAGCAAATTTTCAGCGACCAGCTGAGCTGATGGAGCTGGAAAGCAGATTTTTAAATAATTTAAAGTCTGTTTTAAATTATGCTGCTGCCAGAGACTTAAAAGTAAAGCTTGAAATCTGCAGAGCCTCAGCAGTTAATCTTGAGTATCTGCTGAAGCTGATTAAATTCTGCCAGCAGTTTGGAGTATCTGAGTTTGCCTACCAGGAAGAGGAAGCAGTAATCAGCCCCCTTATTTTTACAGAAAGAATAGAAAAAATTATAAAAAACACAGGAATTGAGCTGGAGCTTAACTGCAGCAATCATTTATCTACGGCCACAGCTTCGGCGCTGGCAGCTGTAGAGGGCGGGGTCAGAACAATTGCGGCAGCGGTTAATTCTCTTGCTGACCACAGTTATGGTTCACTGGATTTAGCCGAGATAGTCATGGCTCTGGAAAGATTAAAAAAACTGGATTTGAATCTGGAAACAGAAAATCTTTTTCAGATCTACAGTCAGGTAGCAGAATTATTTAAGCAAAAAATTGCTTTCAACAAAGCAGTCGTCGGCAGCGGTGTTTTTAAACATGAATCGGGAATCCATGCTGATGGGGTTTTAAAAAATCCGGAGACATATGAACCCTATCCCCCGGAACTGGTCGGACAGGAACGAGAAATAGTAATCGGCAAACATTCTGGTAGAAATGCACTGAAAGCAAAATATAGAGAACTGGGAGTTGAATTAAGCGAAGAACTGCTTGGTTTTAAACTAAAAAAAATAAGGAAAAAGGCAGTTGGCTTTAAAAGAGCTCTGACTGATCAGGAAATCCTGGATATTTAGGCTGGATTATTTAATGCCGATATCCGGGTTTTTTTGTATCCAATTATAAATGTTAGGTATATGTGATGTTTAGCTATTAAATACCATTATACACTTGAAAATTGAAATTTTAGTGTTATACTTAGCATAACTTAACATAAACCTAACACTAAATATGATTTAAAACTTATTTCTCTCTGATTGATTTAATAATTTTATACGATTATAAGTATCTGAATCAACAAATTTGGATATTTTATAATATAAAATTAAAATTTAGGAGGAAAAAAGATGAAAGAAGATCTAAGACAGGTTGCGATTTATGGAAAAGGTGGAATTGGAAAATCAACTACAACTCAGAATTTAACATCGTCACTGGCAGAGATGGGCAAGGAAATTATGGTAGTCGGCTGTGATCCAAAGGCAGATTCGACAAGAATGCTGCTTGGAGGTATGAATCAGAAAACAGTGCTTGACACACTGAGAGAAGAGGGTCAGGATATTGAACTTGATGATATTATGATGAGAGGGAATGACTTTGAAAAAATTAGATGTGTTGAGTCTGGTGGGCCTGAGCCTGGTGTTGGCTGTGCCGGTCGAGGAATAATTACTTCGATCAATATGCTGGAATCACTTGGTGCCTATACTGATGAACTGGATTATGTATTTTACGATGTTTTAGGAGATGTTGTCTGTGGTGGTTTTGCAATGCCGATCAGAGAGGGTAAAGCTCAGGAAATATATATTGTAGCAAGTGGGGAGCTAATGGCTCTTTATGCAGCAAATAATATCTGTAAGGGTATTAAAAAATATGCCGAATCCGGAGGAGTAAGGCTGGGAGGAATTATCTGCAATAGCCGCCAGGTAGATGGAGAACTGGAACTTTTAGAATCATTTGCCGAACAGCTGGGCAGTCAGTTAATTCATTTTGTTCCTAGAGATAACATTGTCCAGAGAGCTGAGATCAATCGTCAGGTTGTAATTGCCTATGATCCTGATTCAAATCAGGCTCAGGAATATAGAGACCTGGCAAAAGCAATAGATGATAATGAAACCTTTGTAATTCCGGAACCAATGCATCAAGACGCTTTAGAGAAAATGATGATGGACTTTGGAATTCTGGAACTTTAATTAAATTTATTAATATGCTTTTTAAAGAAATAGCAGCCAGTCAAGCAGTAGAGCAGTTGAGGAGTAAAAAAATAGGTAAATACTTTATGATATAAGTAAATTCAAAAAAACAAGTATTCAGTTTGGATAGATATGTGGAGAAAGGAATGATGCAGGTGAAATTATTACAGGCAATTATTAGACCGGAGAAAAGTTCAGAACTGCTTTCGGAGTTAAAAGAGGCAGGTTTTCCAGCAGTAACTAAAATAGATGTTGCTGGTCGTGGTAAGCAGCGCGGGGTTAAGGTAGGTAATATTCATTATGATGAACTGCCTAAAGAAATGTTAATGATGGTTTTAGAAGATGAATATAAAGATGATGTGGTTAAAATAATAATGAAAACAGTTAGAACCGGATCTGAAGGAAGTTATGGTGATGGTAAAATATTTGTGAGTGAGGTAGAAGAGGCCTACACAATCAGCTCACACAGTCAGGAGCTTTAATCCAGGAGGTGGACTTAATGAAAGAAGTGATGGCAGTAATCAGAATGAATAAGATAAATCAGACAAAAGAAGCTCTTTCTGCTCAAGGGATTAATTCACTGACCTGTATTAAAGTAACAGGCCGCGGCAGGAAAAAAGTTAATTATGATTTAATAGAAAGAATGCTGGAGGGTGAAGATGAGATTGTTAAGACAAAAGAGGTAAGTGAATCAATTACAGAAGGTCACCGTTTAATTCCAAAACGAATGTTGATTACTGTAGTAGAATCTGAGAATGTAAAAAAAGTAGTCAATACAATTATGGATGTTAATGAAAGTGGAAATCCCGGTGATGGTAAGATTTTTGTACTTCCGGTAGAAGAGGCCTATAGAGTAAGAACCGGTGAAACTGGAAAACTGGCAATTTAGGAAAAGAGGTGAGGTAAATGTCAAAATTTGAAACAGGAATGGAAAATGTTTTAGATGAAGTGCTGGAATCATATCCGGCAAAATCTATGAAAAATAGAAAAGAACACATGCTGATTAAAGATAAGAAAAAAGGAAAACATAAAATAAAGGCTAATACCAGAACAATTCCGGGTATTATTACTAATAGAGGCTGTGCCTATGCTGGTTGTAGAGGTGTTGTGCTGGGGCCGCTGAAGGATGTTGTTCAAATTGTACACGGTCCTATTGGCTGCAGCTATTATGCCTGGGGAATGAGAAGACACCAGGGATTGGCAGAAGCAGGTGAGAAAAACTTTATTAATTACACTTTTTCTACTGATATGCATGATACTGATGTTGTTTTTGGTGGAGAAAGAAAATTAAAAGAGGCTATTAAAGAAGCTGTAGAAATTTTTAATCCTTCTACAATTATGATTACTGCTACCTGTCCTGTTGGTTTAATTGGTGATGATATTAATAATGTTGCCCGCCTGGCAGAAGAGAAATATGGAATTAAGGTGCTGGCATTCAATTGCGAGGGTTACAAAGGAGTCAGTCAGTCTGCAGGTCATCATATTGCCAATAATGGAATAATGGCTAATCTCGTTGGAATTGAAGATAAAGAACTGGATGCAAAGTATCCTATTAATCTGATGGGAGAATATAATATTGGAGGAGATGCTTTTGAGATCGAGAGGATTCTGGACAAAATAGGTTATGATATAGTGGCTTCTTTTTCCGGCAATGGTACTGCTGATCAGATTAAATATTCGCATGAGGCCGATTTAAATCTGGTACAGTGCCACCGTTCCATTAATTATATTGCGGAAATGTTTGAAAAAAAATACGGTATTCCCTGGTTAAAAGTTAATTTTCTGGGGGTGGATGCAACAATAAAATCACTGCGCCACATGGCTGAGTATTTTGATGACCCTCAGTTAAAAGAGAGAACAGAAAAAGTTATTACAGAAGAACTGGCTCAGATAGATGGACCTCTCAATCGCTACAGGGAGCTATTTGAAGGAAAAACAGCTTTCCTTTTTGTCGGTGGTTCCAGAGCCCATCATTATCAAAATGTATTCAAAAGAATTGGGATTGAAACAGTTGTTGCCGGCTATGAATTTGGACATCGTGATGATTATGAAGGTCGAGAGGTTATTTCGGAGATTGAAATGACAGCAGATGATAGAAATATCCCAGAGCTGGAAGTAGAAAAAGATGATAAACGTTATAAATTGCGAATTTCAAAAGAAAAGATGGAAGAGTTAAAAGCGAAAATTCCTATTGATTATTATGAGGGAATGATCGAAGAAATGGAAGATGGAAGTGTTGTAATTGATGACTTAAATCATCACGAACAGGTCAGATTAACAGAAACATTAGAACCGGATATTTATTGTTCGGGAATCAAGGATAAGTATACTGCCCATAAAATGGGGATATTTTCTAAACAGCTGCACAGTTATGATTACAGCGGACCCTATGCCGGTTTTAAGGGTCACCTGCAGTTCGCGGAAGATATTGCTGCCGGTATTTTAAATCCCAGTTGGAGTTATATTAATCCTCCCTGGAAAGATGATCTTGAGTTAAAAGGCGCTATTGGAGGTGGAATGTAAATGCAGGATTTAGTACCGAAAGAGATTAAAGAGAGAAATTCACTTGTAATTAATCCCGTTAAAACCTGCCAGCCAATTGGAGCTATGTATGCTGCTTTAGGAATTCACGGCTGTCTGCCGCACAGTCATGGTTCTCAGGGATGCTGTTCCTATCATAGAATGCATTTAACCAAACATTTTCGAGAACCAGTTGTTGCCTCATCCAGTTCCTTTACTGAGGGGGCTTCTGTGTTTGGGGGCCGGGACAATCTGGAAACTGCTTTAAAAAATATATTTGCAGTTTATGATCCGCAGGTTGTGGCGATTAATACCACCTGTCTTTCCGAAACAATTGGGGATGATGTTACTTCAATTATTAATGGCTGTGATATTCCGGAAGGTAAAACTGTTATCAATGCCAGTACTCCAAGTTATGTGGGATCTCATATCACAGGTTTTGCCAATATGGTGCAGGCTATGGTTAAACAGCTGGCAGAAAAAAATGAAGAAAAGAAAACAAATAATAAAATAAATTTAATTCCCGGCTTTGTAGATCCTGGAGATATCCGCGAGATTAAGAGAATTTTAGAAGCTATGGATATCGGCTATATTTTATTTCCAGATCAGAGTGATGTGTTGGATACTCCCCTTGATGGCAATTATGACATGTATCCTGAGGGTGGAGTAAGCATTCCCGAACTTAAAGATACAGCCAACTCGAAGGCAACTGTTGCTCTGGGAGAATTTGCTTCTTCTAAAGCTACTTTTGAACTGGAAAAAAGTCATGATCTGACACCATATATTCTAAAAAGTCCGGTGGGAATAAAAGCTACAGATGAGTTTTTAATGCAGCTGATGAAGCTGACAGGTCAAGAAATTCCGGCTGAGATAGAAAAAGAAAGAGGTCAGCTGGTAGATATTATTGCCGATACTCACCATCAATTCCACGGTAAAAAAGTGGCTGTTTATGGAGATCCTGATATAGTTATTTCCTTAACTGACTTTTTATTAAGCCTGGGTATGCAGCCTGTACATGTGTTGACAGGTACTCCGGGTAAAGAGTTTGAAGAAAGAGTGGAAGAGATGATGGTAGATGCAGACTGGGAATATAATATAAAAGCAGGTGGAGACTTATTTCTGCTGCAGCAGTGGATAAAAAATGAGCCTATTGATTTACTTTTGGGTAATTCTTACGGAAAATTAATTGCTAAGCAGGAGGATCTGCCAATTGTGAGAGCCGGATTTCCAATTCTGGACCGCAGTGTTCATTCCTATCTGCCGACAGTTGGCTATAAAGGAGCAATGCTGCTGATTGAAAAGATAAGTGGAGCTCTGCTGGATAGAAAAGATAGAGATACAGATTTTGAATTAACCGAGTTTGTGCTCTAGCATTTTTATTTAGATTTTAGAAGTATTAATGAAAATAAAAACTGCAGTTTAAGTAAATTTTAAGCTCTGCAGTTCCTATATTTAACCCATCTGTAGTTAAGAGATCATCAGTAGAGAGTAGTGTTAGGTAATGCTAACTTTTTATACAGATGGGTTAATTTTTTTGATGGAGGTGAAGATAATGAAAAATACTGTCGAAACAAAAACTTTGGATCAGAGACAGGATTTTATAATGACCAAAGGTGAAAAAAATAAAAATGAAATAAAGTGTGATCAGCAGAGTCTGGCCGGAGCTGTCAGCCAGCGGGCCTGTGTTTACTCAGGTGCTAGAGTGGTTTTGAATCCAATAAAGGATGCCTATCATTTAGTTCACGGACCGATTGGCTGTGCCAGCTATACCTGGGATATTAGAGGAAGTTTAACCTCAGGTGCAGGTACTTTCCGCAGCAGTTTTTCTACTGATTTGAGAGAAAAAGATATTGTTTTTGGAGGCGAAGAAAAATTAAATCAGATTATTGCTGAGCTGGTGGAAAAAGATGATTACCAGCCGCGGGTAATTTTTATTTATTCTACCTGTGTGGTGGGAGTAATTGGAGATGATCTTAAAGCTGCAGCCAGAAAAGCAGAGGGAAAATACGGAATCAGGGTGATTCCAGTCGAATCTTCAGGTTTTGCCGGTACCAAATCAAATGGATATAAAGCAGCCTGTGAGGCACTATTAAATTTAATGGACGATTTTAAGAAAACGAGCAGTAAGCAGCAGAGCAGCAGAGAAGAAAAAACTAAGAATCAGAGTCAAAATAAAAAGAAAGAAAATTATCAGCAGGTAGTTGAGATTGATGATGACTATCAGCAGCTTGACAGCAAAGAAAGAATTAAAGTTTTGGTCAAAAAGCTTAATCAGATCAGTGATCTGCAGACAAATGCAAAAACTAATTATCTCAGGGGCAGAAAGAGCGCCGAGAAATATAATAAAGAACAGAATAAAATTAAAAAGATTAACCTTCTGGGAGATTATAATCTGGCCGGAGAGGGCTGGATTATTGAAAGTTATCTGGACGCTGTAGGGATAGAAGTAATTGCAAAATTCACCGGAGATTCTGGAGTTGATGATATCCGCCAAGCTCCTGGAGCAGATTTAAATATAGTCCAGTGTGCCGGTTCTATGAAATATCTGGCTCGAAAAATGGGGCAGAAGTATGGGATACCATTTTTAGAAATTTCTTTTCTGGGACTGCAAGACAGCCTGGATTCAATGCGAGCAATTGCCGAGCAGCTAAAAGATAGAAAGATTAAAGAAAATGTGGAGCGTTTAATTGCCCGCAGGCTTCCGGATACAGAGGCTAAACTCAGGATTTATAAAAATTATCTTTCCGGGATCAGAGCAGCTATTTATGTTGGAGGAGCTTTTAAAGCGATTTCTCTGGTCAAACAGTTTAATGACCTGGGAATCAGAACAGTAATGGTGGGAACTCAAAACGGCAAAAAAGAAGATTATAAAAAGCTGGAGCAGTTAACTGATCCGGGAACAGTTATTCTGGATGATGCCAATCCTTCCGAGCTGGAGGCTTTTATGAAAGAAAAAGGAGCAGATGTCCTGGTTGGTGGAGTTAAGGACAGGGCTTTAGCCTATAAAATGGGAATTGCTTTTTTTGATCATAATCATGAGCGTAAAGATCCACTGGTTGGATTTGAGGGTGTTGTTAATCTGGCTGAAGAAATGGACAGAACAGTCAACAGCCCAATCTGGAAAAGAATCAGGAGTGATATTGATGAGCAGTTATAAAAAGTTAAATGTTAATCCCTGTAAAATGTGTATGCCGATTGGTGCAGCCATTGCCTTTAAGGGAATTGAAAATAGTATGCTGATGATGCACGGTTCTCAAGGCTGCAGTACCTATATGAGGCGCCATATGTCAACTCATTATGAAGAGCCGATAGACATAGCGTCCTCTTCAATTGACGAAAAAGGTACAGTTTATGGAGGCGAAGAAAACCTAAAAGAGGGCCTTAAAAATATAATTAAACTTTATTCACCCGGGATAATTGGAGTTGTTACCACCTGTTTGGCCGAAACAATTGGCGAAGATATAAAAAGGATTATTGCTGATTTTAAAAAAGAAAATGAAGCAGTAGAACTTCCGGCT
The DNA here is from genome assembly GCA_046260625.1 of Halanaerobium sp. Lineage (GTDB taxonomy): Bacteria > Bacillota > Halanaerobiia > Halanaerobiales > Halanaerobiaceae > Halanaerobium. The sequence goes on from JBHEOV010000006.1 coordinate 31,934, forward strand.
CTGGTTACAGTTCAAACACCGGGTTATGGGGGTTCGGAATTTGAAGGCTATTATTTAAGCCTGCACAATCTGGTATCTCAGCTGGTGGAAGTTTCTGCGGATCAGTCTTCAAAACAGAAAAAGATTAATATTATTGCTCCCAATTTAAGTCCGGCTGAAATAAGAGAAATCAAAAGAACAGTTGAGTTGTTTAATCTAGATTATACAATTTTACCCGATATTTCGGAAACTCTGGCAGCACCCTATAGCGAAAATTTTAGTAAAATACCGGCCGGGGGAACAGAGCTTAAAGCGATTAAAAAAATGAGTCAGGCGGCTGCTACTATAGAATTTGCCGTACTTGCTGACAGCAGTCATTCTCCGGCCGTTTATTTAAATAATAATTTTGGAATTCCATTTTACCGGCTGCCGCTGCCGATTGGTTTAAAAAACACTGACCGATTTATTAATGCTTTAGCTGAGATCAGCGGGCTGGATATTCCGGAAAAGTTAAAACGAGAGCGCGGCAGAATGATTGATACTATGATTGATTCCCATAAATACAATGGCACTGGAAAAACCGCTATTTTTGGAGATCCCGAATTTGTTTATGCTCTGGCCGGAGTCTGTCAGGAAAATGGAATAGATCCTTTGATTATGGCCACTGGAGCTGAGATAGAAGAGTTTGAACAGAAGCTAAAAGAAATTACTGCTGAAAACCGGAATAGCAGCCTAATTATGACTGATACAGATTTTGAAGAAATAAGAAATGCGATTGCCGGGCGGGAAGTTAATTTTATGCTCGGCAGTTCTGATGGAGCTTTTATAGAGGAAAAAGATGGGATTCCCCTGCTCAGAATTGGTTTTCCAATTCATGATCGGGTCGGTGCTTCCAGACAGTTAAATATTGGCTATTCTGGTTCTACAAATTTACTGGATAAAATGACAAATCAGCTGCTGGCTTTAAAACATGATAATTATAGAGAGGATCTCTATCAGAAATATTTTGAGCCGGGAGAAAATAAAACGTTGGAAAGTAAGAAGCCGTCAGCAAAAGAAAAGGCAGGTGTTTAAGATGACTTCTTTAATAAACTCTTTCAGGAAAGAAGAAACTAGCACTGAAACCAGTACTAAAATTAAGACTCAAATTGATGCTAAAACTAAAAAACATCCCTGCTACAGTCAATTTGCCCATAATTATGCCCGGATTCATATTCCGGTGGCTGCCAGCTGTAATATTAGCTGTAATTACTGTGATCGCAAATATGACTGTCTGCATGAGACAAGACCCGGAGTAAGTAGTTCTCTGCTTTCACCGACAGAAGCTCTGGCTAGTTTTAAGAAGATAAAAGAAAAAATGGATAATCTTACAGTGGTGGGAGTTGCAGGACCAGGGGATGCTCTGGCCAGTTTCGATGCTGTCAGGAAGTCACTGCAGCTGATAAAAAAAGATTCACCGGAACAGACTTTCTGTCTTTCGACAAATGGCCTGGCTCTGCCTGCGTATCAGGAGGAGCTGGTTGAGCTGGGGGTAAGTCATGTCACAATAACTATTAATGCAGTTGATCCCAAAATTGGAGCCCAAATTTACGAAAAAGTAAATTATCAGGGGCAGAGCCTGAGTGGAACTGCCGGAGCAGAAATTCTACTTAAAAATCAACTTCAGGGTCTAAAATATTTATCGGATCGGGGAATTATGGTTAAAGTAAATATAGTTCTGATTAAGGGAATTAATGATCAGCATCTTAAAGAAGTTGTTCAAACTGTAAAAGAAGCCGGAGCCTTTATGACCAATATTATGCCACTGATTCCGGTTGAGGGAACAGCTTTTGCTGATTTCCCTTTGACTTCCAATAAAGAGCTTGACCAGATTAGAAAGAAAGCCGAAGTTGATTTAAAGCAGATGTATCACTGCCAGCAGTGTCGGGCAGATGCTGTCGGCTGTTTAAATAAAGATCGGTCACGAGAATTTAATAGAGAATCGGCAAAAAAAGTAAAAATGTCAAAATCAGAACTGGATATAGAATCAAATTCAGGTTCAGAAATACTTAAAGGCAGCTATTTTTTGGAAGAGAAAGAAATGCTGCTGGCAGTGGCCTCTGAGAAGGGGCAGATTGTAAATCTTCATTTTGGTCATGCAGAAAGTTTTTATATCTATCGGGTAAAAGGAAACTCAATTAAGTTTTTAGAAAAAAGAAATGTGGGTCAGTATTGTCTGGATAAAAGCTGTAATGATCCGGAACAGCGGCTGGAAAAGATTATTAATACAATTGCAGATTGTGAGGCAGTGCTGTCAGTAAGAATTGGAACCAGACCGCGAAGAAAGCTGGCTCAAAATAATATTCAGGCGGTGATGGTCTATGATCGGATTAAACCGGCAGTTAGATATGCTCTGGAAAAGATAGACTCAGCCAAAACTGCGGGTGCAGAAATAATTTAAGATCTGAAATTGGAAGCTGAGCCAGTTATAATCTAAAAATATAAGAATATAATAAATTTATCCTTTAAAAAGAGCTGATAAAATGATGAATTTTAAAAATAAAAAGACAATTTCTAGAATTTCTATTTTAATTTTGATACTTATTTTTATCTGTACTTCAAAGCTGGGAGCGGAAGCAGCCAGAATTAGAGTAATGGCGGCTGCCAGCTTAACGGAAGTCTTTACGGAATTGGTAGAGGAATTTGAAGAATTAATGGAAGTTGATGTTGAACTCAATTTTGCAGGCAGTCAGGCTCTTTACAGCCAAATAACAATGGGGGTGGGAGCAGATATTTTTGCTTCTGCTAATCTTGAGTATATGGAACAACTGGAAAATTCAGACATAGTGGAAAAGCCAGAGATATTTGCAAAAAACAGACTAATTATTGTAGTGAGAAAAGATATGAGGCGCCTTGCAAAATTGGATGATCTGGAAGCAGAAGATTTAAAACTAGTGATCGCTGATGAGTCAGTTCCAGTAGGTACCTATACTCTTGAAATGCTGACCAATAAACAGTCAAAGCCTGATACAGATTCAGATTTTAAGGATAATTTTATGGCCCGGGTAGTTTCAAAGGAAGTTGATGTTAAAAATGTTCTTAATAAAGTTTATCTGAAAGAAGCAGATGCAGGTGTGGTTTATCAGACTGATATAACTGCTCGGATTGAATCTGAGTTTACGACTGTAGAAATTCCTGAAGACTTTAATGTAATCGCCTCCTATCCGATAGCAGTATTAAATTCTTCTCAGAATAAAAAGATAGCTCAAAAATTTATTGATTATCTCTATTCTGAAGCTGGAGAAAAAATTATAGACAAATATGGATTTATTAAAGCAGGTAGTGAGTTATATGAAAAATAATATGGGTTCAGAACAGAATATAGAGGCGACTGCACCTGATATTGGGCTGGAAAACAGTTTTTTGGATTATTTTCGCAGTCGATTTGATCTCCAGCTGACAGAGATAATTCTTTTTTTACTTGCCGGGATAAATGTTATGTTTGTGATGCTGATTATATCTTCTCTATTTTTAAGTACTACAATTGAAGGGCTCCTGACAACAGTTAATAACATTAATACTCTACTGGCAATCAAAGTTTCTGTTTTTTCTATTCTAATTTCGATTTCAATTACCATTTTGATCGGAGTACCTTTTAGTTATATAGTCAGCCAGAGCGACAGCAAAATAAATAAGCTGGTAAATATGTTTATTAAACTTCCGCTTGTGATGCCGCCGACTGTTGCCGGGTTAGCTCTGTTACTTACTTTTGGCAATCGCGGTATTTTGAGTAATATTATTAATACCCTTAATTTAAATTTGCCCTTTACTTTTACAGCTTTAGTTTTAGTTCAGGTTTTTATCATGCTGCCGCTTTTTACTCAGTCTCTAAAGAACGGTTTTGAGGCAATTGATGAGGAGATTAAAGAAGCTGCACTGGTTTTTGGGGCGAGAGAAATTGATATTTTATTTAAAATTTATTTACCCCTGAGTATTAAACCATTTTTAACCGGAGTAATTATGGCCTGTCTGCGGGCAGCTGGAGAATTTGGGGCAACAATGCTGTTTGCCGGTAATTTATCTGGTAGAACCCAGACACTTTCTACCGCTATTTATATTATGGCCCAGAAGGATCTGGGTCAGTCAATTGCACTGGCTGTTATTTTGATTATTACATTTTCACTGCCACTGATAATAATGGAACTAAAATTGAAAGGAAACTAAGATGAAAAGAATAAAAATTGTGGATACAACACTCCGAGATGGGGAACAGACACCCGGAGTTGTTTTTTCTCAACTGGAAAAAATTGAAATTGTGACTAAATTAGCACGTTTAAAAGTCGAGGTGATAGAGGTGGGAATTGCAGCAGTCAGTAAGGAAGAGCGCACATCTATCAAAAGCCTTTTGGCTCTAAATCTGCCGCCAGAAATGCTGCTCTGGAACAGAATAAAACTTTCAGATATTGATTATTCTCTGGAGTGTGGAGCCCAATATCTGCACCTTTCGGCTCCGGTATCCAGACTACATATAAAAGAAAAATTAAATAAAAGTTATGAGATTGTACTTCGGGAAATGCAGCAGGCGGTGAAGTATGCAAAAACGGCCGGAGTTTTTGTTTCAGTTGGAGCTGAAGATGCTTCCCGGGCTGATTTTTCTTTTTTAAAGGAATACATTCGGGCAGCAGAAGAGGTAGGTGCAGATCGTTTGAGGTATGCGGATACAGTTGGAATTTTAGATCCGACTCGCAGTTATGACCGACTTAGAGCAGTAAAAGATTTTACTACTTTAGAAATTGAGTTTCATGCCCATAATGATTTTGGACTGGCCGTTGCGAATTCTCTGGCTGCTGCAGAGGCTGGAGCTGATTATATAAGCTGTACGATTGATGGACTTGGTGAGAGAGCAGGTAATACAGATCATAAAAAGTTTATTAAGGCCTATAATTATTTTTATGGATCTGAGCCTGAAGCAGAAAAAAAGTGAATAAAATTATAACCCCCCTGCTGAAAATTTAATTCAGTCAGGGGATTTAAATTAAGGAGTTGGTTATTGGTTTATTTAGATTTAGTAAAAACTATGTTTTTAAAAGAGACAGATTTTTAGAGAGCATCTGTTCCTTCTTCACCTGTTCTAATTCGGATTGCATTTTCTACATCTGAGATAAAGATTTTTCCATCTCCAACTTCACCAGTCTGAACTGCTTCTTTAATTGCTTCAACAATCTGATCTACCTTAGTATATTCAGCTACGATTTCTACCTTGATTTTCTTGCGGAGTCTAATCCTGTAGGTAACTCCTCGATAAACCTCAGTCTGTCCTTTTTGAGAACCATAACCTTTTATCTCTTTGATATTTAAACCGCTGATTCCAATTTTCTCAAGACAGTCAATCACTCTATCTGTTTTATCAGGACGGATAATTGCTTCTATTTTTTTCATTTTATTAACACCTCTGGGTTTATTTTTGGACTATTTAAATTTTGAATCTTAATCAGCCTTAACTTTTCAATTATATATATTCTTCAGCTATATTGTTTATTTTTCAGATTTAAGATTTACCATAAAGTCAGGATAGGAATCTGTACCATGTTCTGAGTAATCAAGACCTTCAATCTCATCTTCTTCGGATACTCTAAGTCCAATTACTGCATCGATTGCTTTAAAGAGTACATATCCCAGTCCGAAAGCCCAGATGAAAACAGTTACCACACCAATGATTTGGGTAATTAAAAGGCTGATGCCGCCGCCGAAAAGAAGTCCACCTTCTGTAGCAAAAAATCCAACAGCAATTGTTCCAAAGGCTCCACAGACACCGTGAACAGAAACAGCACCAACAGGATCATCAATCTGTAATTTATCGAAAAATTCAACTGCATAAATAACTATGATACCGGCAAGGGCACCGATGATTACAGCAGAGAGATTACCAACAGCCGCTGTACCGGCAGTTATTCCAACAAGTCCGGCCAGAGCACCGTTTAAGGTCATACTTACATCTGCCTTACCATATTTAATCCAGCTGACAATCATTGCCATTACTGCACCAGCAGCTGCTGCCAGGTTAGTTGTTACTGCAATAGAAGCGATAGATAAATCTGTTCCAGCAACAGTAGAACCGGGGTTAAATCCAAACCAGCCAAACCAGAGAATGAAAACACCTAAGGCTGCCATTAAAAGGTTGTGTCCCGGTAAAGCATTGGCACTACCATCTTCATTATACTTACCAATTCTGGGACCTAAAACAATGGCTCCAGCTAAAGCAGCCCAGCCGCCAACAGAGTGAACAACAGTTGAACCAGCAAAGTCGACAATACCCATTTCAGCTAACCAGCCGCCGCCCCAGATCCAGTGTCCTACAACAGGATAAATAAATGCAGTAATCACGACACTGTAAGCTAAGTAACCGGAAAAATTAGTTCTTTCGGCCATAGCACCAGAAACAATTGTTGCTGCTGTAGCAGCAAAAACAGTCTGAAAGATAAAAAAGGCTGCAATTGGGATATCAAGTCCTAGATTAGCAAATGAATCCTGCAGAAAATAACCTGTAGTTCCAATAAAACTATTTCCGGCTCCAAACATAAAAGCAAATCCAACAGCCCAGTAAACTAAAGAACCAGAAGCAAAGTCCATCAGGTTTTTCATAATGATGTTACCTGCATTTTTGGCTCTGGTAAAACCTGCCTCAACCATGGCAAATCCAGCCTGCATAAAAAAGACCAGAAAAGCTGCAATTAAAGTCCACATGGTATCAATGGCAATTGCATTAGCTGCTGCCTGATCTTCCTGGGCCAGAGCAAAACCACTGAACAAAATCACCAGAATTAAGGTCATTCCAATTGTTTTCAAAATCCCACTACTCATTTCTCTACTACTCATGTTCATAATAATTTCCTCCTTGTGTTAGGTATATGTTAATTTATGTTGATTATAGTTTGAGTAGAAAAATAAAGCAAGGAATTTTGAGTTTATATAATTGTATACAGTTATTTTGGCCTAAATTATGTTCTAATTTTATCAATAAAATACTGATGGAAAGCACTGCTATCTGTAAGTTCAGGGTGGAAGGCAGTTCCCAGAACAGTTGAATTTTCAACTGCTGCAATCTGATTTTGCTTTTGATATATTATTTTTATATCTTCACCAATCTCTGTAATTAAAGGGGCTCTGATAAATACCAATTCTAGAGCTTCAGATGAAATTGCTGGTATTACAGCTTTTTCAATAAAACTATGCAGCTGGCTGCCAAAGGCATTTCTTTTAACTTTGATATCGAGCAGCTTAAAGAGTTGATCATTTTCTTTTGCGCCTTCCACCTCTGCTGCCAGTAAAATAAGACCGGCACAGGTGCCCCAGATAGTTTTACCCTGCTGGTGAAAGTCTTTAATTACATCAATAAAATCATATTTTTTAATCAATTTCTGGATGGTGGTGCTTTCTCCACCGGGAACAATTAGGCCGGAACAGTTTTTTAACTGCTCCGGTTTTTTGACAGGGATTCCTTTTACTTTTTCGATCTGATTTAAATGATTTAAATGTTCAGCTACTCCTCCCTGTAAGGCGAGGACTCCTACAGTGGTCTTCATTTTACCAGCCCCGATCAGCCATTTTTTCAGCATCAGTTAGGCCATTAACATCAATACCGGACATTGCTTTACCTAGATTTTCAGATACTTCTGCAATGATTTCTGGATCCTGATAGTGGGTAGTGGCTTCTACAATTGCTCGCGCTCTTTTGGCCGGATTACCGGAGCGGAAAATTCCAGAGCCGACAAAAATACCATCACAGCCAAGCTGCATCATTAAAGCAGCATCAGCAGGTGTGGCGATTCCGCCAGCAGCAAAATTGACAACAGGTAATTTACCGTGTTCTGCCACATATTCTACCAGTTCAAAAGGAGCCTGTATCTCTTTAGCGGCTGTCATCAATTCTTCACTTCCTTTTTTGGTTAAATCACGCATCTGGCTGTTAATTTTTCTAATGTGGCGGACTGCCTCCACTACATTACCGGTTCCTGCTTCTCCTTTAGTTCTGATCATAGCTGCTCCTTCACCAATTCTTCTTAAAGCTTCACCGAGATTGGTGGCTCCACAGACAAAGGGTATCTCAAATTTTCTCTTATCAATATGAAAAGCTTCATCGGCAGGTGTCAGAACCTCACTTTCATCTATGTAGTCAATTTCCAGTGCCTCCAGGAGCTGAGCTTCAACAAAATGACCGATTCTAACCTTGGCCATAACTGGAATAGAAACAGTTTCTACTATCTCTTTAATCATCTTTGGATCAGACATCCGGGCAATACCACCCTCTTTTCTGATATCTGCGGGTACTTTTTCTAAGGCCATAACTGCTACAGCCCCGGCATCTTCTGCAATTTTTGCTTCTTCAGCGCTGGTGACATCCATAATCACTCCACCTTTTAACATTTGAGCTAAATTCTTGTTTAAACGATATTTTTCTGACATAATCTACTCTCCTTTTAATTGCTTAATTTTAATTGTAATGATACAATAATCTTAAATAAGCTGATTTACAGCTTAAAAACTAATACAATTATAAGATAAAGCAATACAAAAAGTCAAATAAATAATACAATATTTAATTATTAACTTTGTTATAATACAATTATTAGATTGAGGTGAAAAAATGTTAGAAATTAATCTGAATGAGAAGAGCGATAGTGCTCTTTATCTGCAGCTTTATAAAAAATTAAAGGATAAAATAAAAAATAAGTTGGAAGCTAATACTAAACTGCCTCCAATCAGGAAACTGGCAGCAGAAGTTGGAGTTAATCCGGCAACAGTAGTTAAAGCCTATGATATGATGGCTGAGGAAGGATTAATTTATAAAAAAGTTGGCAGTGGCAGCTTTGTGGCACCACTAAAAAAGTCAAGTTTTTCTGAGGCAGGAGAGGATATGCTAAAACACGGTCAGATTAAGCTGGCAGAAAGTATTAATTTTGCCAGTGCTGCTCCCAGTACGGATTTATTTCCGGTTGCAGATTTCAAATATGCAATTAATCAGGTTTTAGAGCGCGATCAGGGTGAAGCTTTTAGCTATCAAAAAAGTCAGGGATTTTTACCTCTGCGCAAATCAATTAAAAAATATTTTTCCAGTCAGGGGATTAATTCTTCTTTAGATCAAATCCAGGTTGTATCAGGTGCTCAGCAGGCAATAGATATTATAAGTAAAATACTTTTAGATTATAGAGATCAGATTATAGTTGAGGATCCCACATATTTTGGAGCTCTACAGGCTTTTAATTCTCGTAAAGCAGATATTAAAAGTGTAAAAATGGAGCAGGATGGTGCTGATCTGGAAGAAATGAAATCCTATCTTAAGAAAAATAAGATTAAGTTTTTCTTTACCATGCAGAATTTCCAGAATCCGACCGGTGTTAACTGGAGTCAGGAAAAACAGCTGCAGCTGCTTGAGCTGGCAGAAGAATATGATTTTTATATTATTGAAGATGATATTTTATCTGATCTATATTATGATCAGAGCCGGGTCAATAATTTAAAGGAATTTGATGAGCAGGGAAGAGTAATCTATATTAAAAGTTTTTCAAAAGTATTTATGCCAGGATTGAGGCTTGCTTTTATAGTCCTGCCGGAAAAACTTCTGCCGGAGGTACTGGAAGCTAAATATGCGACTGATATTTCCAGTGGTGGCCTGACCCAGAGAGCTTTTGATTATTATCTTAGAGAAGGATTATTAGATAAACATATAAGCTTACAGAGGAGCTTATTTAAAAAAAGATATAAATTAATGCAGGCTCAAATAAAAAAGCAGCTGCCGGAAGAGATAGAAATAACTTTTGAAACCAGAGGCGGACTTTATTTTTGGCTAAAACTGCCAGAAAACTATAGTGCTCAAAAACTATATGAAAAGTCGGTACAGAAAGGCTTAGTTTTTTCTCCAGGCTATCTTTTTAGTAATAACAAGCAGTATTCTAATTATTTTCGTCTCAGTTTTGCAGCTGTAGATGAAAATCAGATAAAAAGTGGAATAAAGCTTTTACAAAATATTTATAATAATTACACTGGAGAAGCTGATAATGATTACAGCCCTTTATTATAAATGATGCTGATGCAGAGGCTGAAAGAACTACTCAGTGGTTAATCTGGCCATCATTTTCAGGAAAAGGTCTTTTTCATTTAACACATTATCTATAATATTATTCTGTTTTTTATCAAGAAAATCATTGAGGCTTTCTAAGTCAGCCTTAGTATCTACTGACTGAAATTTGTTATTTAAAATTTCTTTAATTACTACAATATCCTGAATTTCTCCCAGCTCATCCTGAAAAGTCTTATAAAGATCAATGTTGTAATCACCTGAATCTATTTCATTCATAATTTCAAGTTTGTATCTGAGTTTTTTTAGGTCTTTTCTCAGCTGGTGAAAACTTGATTTATCATCTTTATTGAGCAATTCAAAGTCTAAAAGTAGAGTCTTTTTTTCATTTTCTATTTCCCCAAATATGCTGTCCAGAGGAAGCTGATCATTAAAATCTTTTAAGCTTTTTTTGATAATTTTTTTAAGTTTTTTATTTATCTTTTTAAGTTTAAAATCATTGATAAAGCTGTTTATTTCTTTAAAAAACTTTTTTTGTGTCTGCAGATAATAATCTTCAAATAAATCAAAATCAAAGTTAGCTATATCTTGTTGATTTTTGCTTAAAAAATCTCTGGCAATCTGTAGATCCCTTGTACCTCCAAGTTTTTTGCGGCTTTTTTTAATTGTTTTGCTGATCTTTTTATTATTTTTATTAGATTTTTTTATAATAGAGAGCACTTCAAGCAGAGCATTTAATCTGCGGGCAGCAACTCTGGCATCATGAATAGTTTCTTCTGAGCGGTCACCTTTTTTTAAATTTTTAAATTCTTTCTTAAAAGCTTTTCTTTTGGTTTTTGAAACAGACTTCAAAATATCAACAGCTGCAGTTTTCATAATTAAAAGCCTCCCTATCTTAAGCTTTGCTTAAATCTAAAATGATTATAAACGCTAATCTCAAAACAAATTTAAATTAAAAAATATAGTCCTGTGGAACCTTAAAGTTTTTACTTAAAACTTCTTTTTGAAAATTATTTTTAGCAGTTTTATGAAGTTCAAGCTGAGAGTTATAGTTATCTTTCTTATCTATTCTTTTATATTCCCCGTTTTTTTGCAGTAAATGAGCTTTTTTGCTGTCTTTGAGAATAGTCTGAAGTACATTTATAATTTTTTTCTTTTTTTCTGTATTTTCAACTGGAAAAAGAATTTCCACTCTGCGGTCAAGATTTCTGGGCCTCCAGTCAGCACTGGATAAAAAGACAAGGGGCTGATTATTATTATGAAAATAAAAGATGCGGCTGTGTTCAAGTAATTGACCGATAATACTTCTGATAGTAATATTTTCGCTGACTCCTTTAATCCCCGGTACAAGACAGCAGATGCCTCTGACTATTAGTTCGATTTCAACACCTGCCTGAGATGCCTGATACAGCTTTTTAATTATCTTACTGTCAACTAGAGAATTCATCTTAGCAATAACCCTGGCTTCAAGGTTATTCTGAGCATTTTTAATTTCATTATCAATTAGCTGCAGAAAACGATCTCTTAGATCAAGCGGGGCAACAGAGATAAGTTTCCATTCTGGAGGTTTAGAATAACCTGTCAGTAAATTAAAAAGCCCTGCAATGTCACTGGCAAAATTCTCTTTTGAGGTCATAAGTGCCATGTCTGTATATAATTTGGCTGTTTGATCATTATAGTTACCAGTGCTCATGTGGACATAACGTTTGATACCTTCTTCTTCTGCCCTTACAATCAGCAGTGCTTTGGCATGTATTTTTAAGCCTTTAATTCCATAAACTACATGACAGCCTGCTTCTTCAAGTCTATTAGCCCAGGCAATATTATTTGCTTCATCAAAGCGAGCCTTTAATTCAACCAGTACAGTCACCTGTTTACCGTTTTCAGCTGCAGCTGCAAGATGTTTTATTAAAGGAGAATTTCCACTTACCCGATAAAGGCTCTGCTTAATTGCAAGCACCTTTGGGTCAGCTGCGGCTTTTTCAACTAAGTCAACTACTGGATCAAAGCTTTCAAAAGGGTGGTGCAGGATAACATCTTTTTCTTTTAAAAGTTCAAATATATTATCGCTATTATAAATATCGGGATTTGGTTGTGCAATCAGTTTTCTAAACTTTAGCTGCTCATGCTGTTTAAGTTTTGAAGAAAAGCTCATAAAAGATCCGAGATTAATAGGGCCGGGAACCCGGTAGATATCTGCTTCTTCAACCTCGAGTTTTTCTTTGAGAAAATTTAAGATATAATCATTATAATCAGAATTAATTTCAAGCCTAACTGCAAAACCCCAGCGGCGCCTTTTAACATATCTCTTCATTTCCGATAAAAGATCTTCACTTTCTTCATCGAGAAGTACTTCAGCATTTCTGGTGATTCTAAAAGTATCAGCTGCAATAATTTCATTACCACTGAAAAGCTGATCTAAATTATTTTTAATAATTTCTTCTAGATAGATAAAGACATTTTTATTATTAGAAGCCGGAACTTTAATAAATCTCTGCAGATTAGAAGGTACTTCCACTACAGAAAATATTTTTTCTTCTTCTAAATTTTCAAATACACTTTCTTTACTTGTTCTTTTTAAGAGCACTCCAAGGTTTAAAGACTTATTTGCAATTAGTGGGAAAGGATGACTGGGATCAATAGCAACAGGAGTTAGTACAGGCAGAATAACCTCCTTAAAATATTTATTAGCATAGTTAGACTGCTTACTATTTAATTCCTCAAATTTTCTAAAATATACTTTTTCTTTTTCTAATTTTTCAATTGTTTTTTTATAATATTTGTATTGATTATCATAAATGTTGTGAATTGTGTCTGCAACCTGATTAAACAAATCTTTTGGTCTATAGCCTGATTTATCAGCTTCACTGTAACCAGCTTCGATATCATCTTTGATTCTGGCAACTCTAACCATAAAAAATTCATCCAGATTGGTAGCAGTAATTGCTATATATTTCAGTTTTTCCAGTAGAGGAGTTTCCTGATCATCTTTATCTGCTTCTTCTAAAACTCTAATATTAAATTTTAACCAGCTGAGCTGTTTGTTAAAATAAAACTGTGGATCATCGAGATTCATAATTGTTCCAACTCCTTAAATAAAGGTATTTTTCTTATTTAAAAGAACATCTATGCCAAACACTTCTTTAAAAATTCTTGATTTATCATTAAAAGCCCATTTCTCTAAAAATATTTCTTTTTCGGTATTAATCGTTAATTCGAGTTTATCTTCTTTCAGTTCAACATTCATGTCCGAGAAAGGCTCTTTGTGGCTTTTATCAAGGGCATCAGCAATTTTTAAAATGGCAGTTAATTTTGCAATTAAAACTCTATCCTGATAATTGTTAAAAGCATCATTTTTAATTTTTAAGTTTGTGGTTGAACTCTGACTGTGATTTAAAGCAATATGGGCAATGATATTTTTGTCATAAGAATTTAAATCTGCCAGATCACTATTTTCAATCAAATAATATGAATGTTCAGAGTGTTTTTTTAGATTCAAATATTTACCGATATCATGCAGAATTGCAGCTGACTGCAGCAAAATTTTATCTTTTTCGGAAAAATTAAAACGGTTTTTAAGAGCCGCAAAGATTTCTAATGCAATTTTTTCTATATTTTCTGCATGAGCCTGATTATAATTGTATTTTTCTGCTACAGAACGGGAAGAAGCTATTATATTTTTGAAACTCTGGTTTTCCATTTCTCTGCTGCGGCCGTCAAAAAGATTGTTTCTGATAATTTCGGTTTCGATTGTTACTGTACTGCCGATTATTTTGTTGCTCTGAGCTAAATTCATTAAATTTTTATAAATTGTCATTGAAGGTAGTAGTATTTCTGCTTCAACTTCATCCAGATCATATTTTTCTAACAGCTGTTTGGGAGTTTTACTCTTCACATCATTGTAGAGGTGGAAAAAAGTAGCTCTGGAAATATTAAAATTATTAGAAATGCTGGGAATGCCAATCAGTTTTGCGATTAACTCAATTTCTTTTCCCGAAGCATAAAGATTATTAATATTAAATTTCTGGATAAATAAATCAAGATTATAAATATAACCACTTAGATAGCCATCAACAACAACATGAAACTCATCAGTTTTATGCTGAAGTCCTTTTAAAATCTCACTAATTTTTAAAGAACCAAGAGTAATACTCTGACTTTTTAAAATGTGCTCGCTGTTGCTTACCGCAACCCCTAAGCTGCCGGTTCCAATATAGGCAAAGAGATTATCACTTTCCAGATTTTTATTTGTATTTCTTATTCCCTGATAGATCAGCTTATGTTCTTCCACATTGTCAAAAATTTCTATTTCAAGCTGATTATTATTTTTAATCTGATAAAGAATATAATCTTTATTGAGAGCTTCTCTTAAGGCAGCTGTTGCAAAAACCTTAATTTTATCTACCAGATATTCTTCTGCTACTTTTTTGAAATTATTAATAGCTGTATTTAATCTTTTTATTTTTTCAAAACTAACAGCAGAACGGGAAAAAGTGTCATGAGCTAAATTGATAGGGAAATGCAAATCTTCTAAAATAATCACTCTTTTTTCTTTTCTTTCCGCTATTTTCATCACAATATCACTTGAAGCAATATAAATTGTGGCAACTCGTTTTAGCATTTTTAATCATCCTATTTTAAAATTATGTAAATTTTTAAAATATTACTTTACTCTAAGTTCATTTTAACATATGATTATAAAAGATAGTATAGTTTTTAGCAAATGTTAATCTAAAGTTTACAATTTGATAATAAATTCACAATATAGAGGGGTTTTATAATGAAGAAACTAGCAATTATAGATATTGGTTCTAACTCGATTAAGATGATTTTGGTTGATTATCGGGCTGATAATTCTTTCCGGATTGTAGATGAATTAAAAGAAACTGTAAGACTGGGAGAAGGGATGCATCAAAACACATATTTAAAAGAAGGGCGGATTCAGAAGGCAATTCAGACTTTAAGTTTGTTTAAAAATCTCTGTGATGCTGTAGAAGTTGATCAAATAATTGCGGTAGCTACTGCGGCTGTAAGATTGGCAGATAATCAGCAGAAATTTCTGGATCGAGTTTACAATCAGACTGGTATAGAAGTTAGGGTTCTTGCTGGTGAGGAAGAAGCTTATTATGATTATAAAGGAGTGGCCAATAGTTTTGATTTAGCAAATGGCCTGGTTATGGATGTTGGTGGTGGTAGTGTGGAGCTTGTTTTAATGGAGGAGCGGAAGGTTAAAGAAAGTATCAGTCTCCCCTTTGGGGCTCTGACGATGACTGAAAAATTTGGTCTCTATCAAGAAAATAATTCTGATAAAGAAATAAAAGATTATCTGCAGCAGGAATTTGCCAAGTATGAATGGCTGCAGGATATTGAAAATAAAGCTCTGCTGGGAGTTGGAGGGACTATTAGAAATATAGCAAAGATCTGGAAAAGAAAAAATGATTATCCTCTAGAACTGCTGCATTATTATAAAATGAAGGCCAAAAATGTTGAATCAGTTTACAAAGAGGTTTCTTCGAAAAATATTGAAGAGCGAAAAGATATTTCTGGACTATCCAGCAAAAGAGCTGATATTTTTATTGGTGCAAGTGCACTTGTTAATTATTTGATGGAATTTACAGGAATTGATGAGTTAATAATTAGTGGTAAAGGGATAAGAGAAGGACTGGTTTATGATTTTTTGATTGAAGAAGATGAGCCTGTAGCAGATGTTTTAGATTATTCAATTAAAAATTTACTCCACAATTTTGATTTAAATTATAAACATGCTGAAACAGTGCATGAGATGACAAAGAGTATTCTCTCCCAGCTTGAGCCAGAATTTAGTTTTGATTTTAATGAATACCCTTCCAGAATTGATAAAATAGTTAAAACAGCATCACTGCTGCATGATGTAGGAACAAATATCAATTATTATGATCATCATGAACATTCTTTTTATGTTATTTTGAATGCTGATTTATATGGTTTAACACATCGAGAGCTATTACTTTCAGCCTATATTGCTGCTTCGCACAGACACAGTAAATACAGCCTGCATAAATATAATTTAAATCGAAAGAGTTTTAAAGATATTATTTCTCGTAAGGGGCCAGATAAAGAACTGATCAGAAAGACTGGAATAATTTTAGAAATAGCAGAAAGCCTGGATCTTAACCGTAAAGGTCTGGTAGAAAGAATTGAAATTGAAAATAGACCGTCCGAGATTATTTTTAATATAATTTCTGACTATGATTTAAGGCTTGAAATCGAAGATGCTGTTGAAACTGCTTCTGGCTTTGAATCTCTTTTTGATAAAAAGCTTAATTTTAGACTGCTGGATGCCTGATTTCTGAATAATAAGATATTTAAGTGCTGCTTGACTTTAAAATTAGCATCTGTTAAGATTGAATTGTAAAACTAAAAATTAAATTTGTACCTCATATAATAGTGGGAATATGGCCCACAAGTCTCTACCGGACACCGTAAATTGTTCGACTATGAGGGAAGTGTGCCTAGGTTTCCGCAGTTTTAACGGGAGGAGTCTGTTTTTATTAAAACAGTTCTTGTCCTGATTAAGCTGGCTGGTCCGAGCGGTACAGATATTGATATATTACACCGAAGGGATAAAAGCCCAGGCGGGGAGGTTCTACTCATTGATTGTAGTAGATTCTTCCTACCTGGGCTATTTTTATTTTTTGGATAAATTTACTTATTTTTACGCGTAAGTACCTGGTACCAAAATCGATTTCTCGTACCCGGTACCAATAAAATTAAAGTGGGAGTGGATAGAATGAACATTCTTCTCATCGGCAGTGGTGGAAGAGAAAATGCACTTGCCTGGAAATTATCAGAGAGCAGTAAAGTAGATGAGTTATACATAGCAGCAGGTAATCCAGGGACTGCAGAGTTTGGAGAAAATCTGGCCTTTGCTGAAAGTGATCATCAGGCTTTATTGGAATTTGCTTTAAAAGAAAAAATTGATATCACAGTTGTCGGACCAGAGGCACAGCTGGCAGCAGGTATAGCTGATTTATTCGCAGAACACGGACTTAAAGTTTTTGGTCCCAATCAGAGTGCTGCCCGGCTTGAGAGTTCAAAGGCTTTTTCTAAAGAATTGATGCAAAAATATGAGATTCCAACTGCAGAATATAAAAGTTTCACTGAAGCAGAAAAAGCAGTAGAGTATATAAAGAAAAAAGGAGCTCCAATTGTAGTTAAGGCTTCAGGTCTGGCTGCAGGTAAGGGAGTTATTGTGGCCCAGACAGAAAAAGAAGCAGTAGCAGCTGTGGAGACAATTATGAAGGATCAAAAGTTTGGAGAAGCAGGAACAAAAGTTGTAATTGAAGAGTTTTTAGAAGGAGAAGAGGCGACAATTCTTGCCTTTTGTGATGGAAAAACAATAGTGCCGATGATTGCTTCTCAGGACCATAAACCAGCTTATGATGGCGGTAAAGGTCCCAATACTGGTGGGATGGGAGCTTATGCTCCGGCGCCGGTCGTAACTGATCAGATTAGAGATCAGTTTAAAAGAGAAATTATGGAGCCAACACTTAAGGCACTGCAGAGTGAAGGGCTTGATTTTAAAGGGATTATTTATTTTGGCCTGATGATTAAAGACGGAAAAGCAAAGGTTTTAGAATACAATGTTCGTTTTGGAGATCCGGAAGCTCAGGTTGTACTGCCCCTTTTAGAAACTGACTTAGTAGAAATCATGGAAGCTGTTTTAAACGAAGAACTGGAGCAGATTGAAATTAAGTGGAAAGATAAAAAGGCTCTCTGTGTGGTCATGGCCTCCGGCGGCTATCCAATCGAATACGAAAAGGGTAAAGAAATTACCGGGATTGAAGCAGTAAAAGAAGCTGAGGATTTAATTTTATTTCAGGCAGGGACCAGAATGGAAGCGGGAAAACTTTTAACTGCAGGTGGTCGAGTTCTGGCAGTAACTGCTCTCGGCGACAGTTTTGAAGAAGTTATAGAAAAGGCTTATGCTGGTGTAGAAAAAATTCATTTTAAAGACTTTCATCTTCGCAGTGATATTGGTCAGAAAGCACTTAAAAAATAAATTTAACCGGGAGGTTATAATTTGAAGTTTAAAGATAAAACAAAGCAGAAAATTGGAATTATCGGTGGCGGCCAGCTGGGTAAAATGATGATTTTAGAGGCCAAAAAAATGGGCTTTTATGTGACAATCTTAGATCCCACAAAATCATGTCCGGCAGACAGTATTGCTGATGAGCATCTGGTGGCTGATTTTGATGACGAAGAGGCAATTAGAAAACTGGCAGCTAAATCTGATCTGCTCACTTATGAATTTGAACATATAGGAGTTGAAGTTTTAAAAGAATTAGAAAATGAGGGCTATAAGATTTATCCAACAGCCCGGAGCTTAGAGATTATTCAGAATAAATATCATCAGAAAACTGTGCTCAAACAGGAAAAAATAGCTGTACCCGAGTTTATAAAAGTTACTAATCCAGAGGAGATCAAAGAAGCTGCTCATGATTTTGGCTACCCGATGATGTTAAAAAGCTGTACAGGTGGCTATGACGGTAAGGGTAATGCTCTGATTGACAGTCAGGCTGAAGTGGAGACTGCTTTTCAGGAACTGGGAGCAGGAAAAACTCCTTTGATGGTAGAAAAATATATTCCCTTTAAAAAGGAAATTTCAATTATTGCTGCCCGCGGTTTAACTGGAGAAATGAAGGTTTATCCGGCAGGGGAAAATGATCATCGCGATAATATATTATATGAAACAAAGGTCCCGGCTGAGATTTCAGCAGAATTGGAAACTAAAGCGGAAGAACTGGCAAGAGAAGTGCTGGAAGTTTTTAGTGGAGTTGGGATCTTCTGTGTGGAAATGTTTGTCACTGAAGCTAATCAGCTGCTGATCAATGAAATCGCACCCCGCCCTCATAATTCAGGCCACTATACAATTGAAGGTTCTGTAACTTCTCAATTTGAACAGCATGTGAGAGCAATTGCCGGACTGCCGCTGGGAGATACAACTTTAGTCAGACCTTCTGTTATGCGCAATATCTTAGGCAGTGGAGAAGAAGGTAAAGCTCAGATAGTAGGACTGGAGCCGGCACTGGCTTTAGAAGGGGTTAAAGTTCATATTTATCAGAAGACTATTTCTCGTCCCGGCCGCAAGATGGGCCATCTGACAGTGACAGCAGATAGTTTGGATCAGGCTGCTGCTCGAGCTCTAGAGGCCAGCCAGCTAATTGAAATCAAGGGAGAAGTTTAATAGGCTAAAGATTAATTAATTTGCAGGAAAAAAGTTAGTGAAAGTTGAAAATTAAATTAGAGTAGATTAGCAAAAATTTAGGGAGGTAAAATTTTATGAAGCCTAGAGTAGGAGTTATTATGGGCAGTGATTCTGATCTGCCGGTAATGAAAGAGGCAGCAGAAATTTTAGATC
The DNA here is from genome assembly GCA_046260625.1 of Halanaerobium sp. Classification (GTDB taxonomy): domain Bacteria; phylum Bacillota; class Halanaerobiia; order Halanaerobiales; family Halanaerobiaceae; genus Halanaerobium. The sequence goes on from JBHEOV010000006.1 coordinate 51,367, forward strand.
AATTTGAGGTAGAATATGAACTGACAGTTGTTTCAGCTCACCGCACACCGGATAGATTATATAATTATGCAGAGACTGCAGAAGAAAAAGGACTGGATGTAATTATTGCTGGTGCCGGAGGTGCAGCTCATCTGCCGGGAATGGTAGCGGCTGTAACAACAGTACCGGTAATTGGAGTTCCGGTTAAAACTTCAAAATTAAGTGGACTTGATTCACTTTATTCTATAGTCCAGATGCCGCCGGGAGTGCCGGTAGCTACAGTGGCAATCAATGGCGCCAAAAATGCTGCTTTACTGGCAGTACAGATTTTAGCCCGTAGTGACGAAGAGTTAAATCAGAAGCAGAAAGAATACAGAAAAGAAATGAAAGCAGATGTACTTGAGACAGCAGAGAAATTAGAAGAACAGGGATATCAGGATTACCTTGAGAGGAGCGAAAAATTTGCAGACTAGAGATATTTTTGCCAATATAAGTCCCCTTGATCACCGTTATTCAAGGCGGAAAAAGAATTTTGATCAGATTGGAAAATACCTTTCAGAAAATGCAACGATTGCCTTTCAGGCAGAGGTGGAGCTGGCCTTAGTTAAGGTGCTGGCTGAGCGCGGAATGGCACCGGAAAAGGCGCCGGCTGAAGTCGAAAAAGCAATTGCGGAATTGACCACAGAAGAGGTTTACGAAGAGGAAGCAAAGACCAAACATAATATCAGAGCTTTAGTTAACTGTATTCAAAGGAAGGTGAGTAAAGAAACTCGCCCCTACATTCATTTTACAGCTACTTCTTATGATATTGTAGATACAGCCAACTCTCTCCGCTATCAGAAGGCAGCTAAAGAATTGATCATACCTAAATTAAAAGAATTACACAAAAGCTGGGCTGAGATTGCCCTGAGGGAAAAAGATAGAGTTCAGATCGGAAGAACCCACGGCCAGCATGCAGTACCGGTAACCTTTGGTTTTACTATTGCCGAATATGTGGCCCGTTTGGGAGAAAGAATAGAAGAAGTAG
>JBHEOV010000060.1:0-12130 GCA_046260625.1 Halanaerobium sp.
GTTTATTTCATCCTTTTTAATTTCAAAACCATAATTAAAAGTGTGTTTATCTAAATAATTTGTATTATTTATAACAATACCACTTTGTTCTTTATCGTGTAGTGAACCACTCGAAGGAAATTCTCTTTCCCTATCATTTTTATATATTCTAACATCTGTTTCAGTAGCTTCTGTTTGTCTCCGCCATGATAAAGCTAAATTCTGTTCTTCATCTTTTTGATCAAAATTACTAATTAATTTATTGGAAATATTATTATTAAAAGTAAAGGTCAGCTCTGAAAAACTACTAATATCATTATTTATTCTCAGAAAAATATTTTCTTGATCTAAATTATTTTCTATATTAGTATCAGAACTTTTATCTACATAAGATAAATAAATTCCGAAATCATCAATTTTTTCATTATGAGAAATCTGATAAATATTTGTATTATTAGACCCTACACCTAAATCTAATTTAGTCACCGAGCTATTTTCTATATTTTTGCTAATTATATTTACTACTCCACCCATAGCATTGGCACCATAAATAACAGAAGCAGGGCCTTTAATTATTTCAATTCTTTCAATATTTTCTGCATTAACATTCGATAAATCTAATCCGCCATTATGAGGATCATTATAAGGCACACCATCCAGTAGAACTAAAATTTGATCAGAACTTGCGCCTCTAATTTTAACACCTTTTGTTCCAGCCTGACCCCCATTGTCTTTAATATAAACTCCGGTATATGTATCTAAAAGTTCTGCTAAATTTCTAGCAGAAGATTCTTCAATCTCCTCCTGATCAATAACCTCAATACTGACTGGAGTCTCCATAATACTTTCCTGATAACGACTTGCTGTCACAACAACCTCATCCAATTCCATAACTTCTTCCTGCGCACTTACGGGCACTGCAAAAATCAAGAGTGCTGTAAGCATGACTAAAACTGTTTTTCTTAACATTAATAATTCCTCCTTGAGTTTTTGTCTGCTCACAGCCACCTAAGACAAAAAAAGCTAAATAAATACAAAAAGACACCCAGGTATAAATTGAGGGTGTCTAAAGATGCATAAATAGCCCACAACCAGTCCTGTCTCGAAGATGGCTGTTGTCCTTTTAGGCAGGTCTCCTGACTCTACAGCTCTACCGATTTACCTTCCCCAGCGCCATTGATGAGTGAGTGGTAATTAATCGGCCTACTGATTAACAGTGGCGGACCCGTTCAGGAATTTCACCTGATTCCCTATTATCTTCTAATTTATAGAAGCACCTAAAAAGAGAACATTATTTTCTTTTCTAATAACTAAATTCTTGAAATTTGTCGAAAATCCTTTAATTAATTTTTTATAATCCAAAATAATTATCTTTTGAATATTATACAAATTTGCCATTTAAAATTTTATTCAGTATTTTTTCCTCATTGCATTTTAAAAAATATATTACAGATGTCAAAAAAATAATATTTTTTTGCAGGACTTTCTATTTTTTTACATAAATATATAATATATTCTATTTTAAAAGGAGGTATAATGATGGCATTACACAACAAAATCGGGGAAATTGGTGAAGAAATAGCTGTAAAATATCTGCGAAAGGAGGGCTACTACATTGTAGAAAGAAATTACAGAAATAAATTTGGAGAAATTGATATTATTGCTGCTAAAAATGACTACACAATATTTATTGAAGTCAAAAGCAGAAGTTCTGAAAATTATGTTGACCTGGCTCAATCTCTCTATCAAAAGCAATTACATCACCTCAGGCGAGCTGCTATCTTTTATTTTGCAGAGAAAAATATCCATTTAACTTCAATTCGCTTTGATCTGATTGCTTTAAAAATTGATCCTGCTGCCAGAAAAATTGACAAACTAAAGCATTTTACAAATATTATAGATTAAATGATATTTGAAAGGAGAATCTGATGTATTCATATTTATATTCGGCTGTTATCCATGGAGTTAAAGCTGAGATGGTAAAGGTTGAAGTTGATATTTCAAGAGGTCTTCCCGGTTTTAATATTGTTGGGCTGGCAGGAAAAACTGTCCGAGAATCAGCAAAAAGAGTTCGCTCAGCTATCATAAATTCTGGCTTTGAGTGGCCTGTTAAAAAGATAACTATAAATCTGGCTCCGGGAAATATTAATAAGTATGGTTCCCATTTTGACCTGGCCATTGCGGCAGTTCTGCTTGAATGTTCTGGTCAGATAAATATAAAAAATAAACATAGAAAAATTTTTGCAGGAGAATTGAATTTAAATGGTAATATTAATCATGTTAAAGGTGTGCTAGCGATGCTGCTGGCAGCTGAAGAAAATAATTATCTGGAAGCCGTAATGCCCGCTGCCAATCAAAGAGAATCTTTTTTAGTTAAAAATTTAAATTCTTATTTACTTAAGCATTTGCGAGATATTGATAATTTAAAGGAAAGTGCCTTAAAAACTTTGACTGAAAATAATTTTAATTCAAAATCAAGATTAACTTATCCAGATCTCAGCGAAATTAGAGGTCAAAAAAATGCAAAAAAAGCAGTAGTTACAGCAGCTGCCGGGGGACATAATTTGCTTTTGATAGGACCTCCGGGCTGTGGAAAAACAGTACTGGCTGAATCAATAGTTAAGCTGCTGGCACCTCTGAATAAAAAAGAGCTGCTGGAAACAGCCTCAATTTACAGTATCAATAATAATTTAAAAGAGCTCAATCTAAAAAAGAAATACAGGCCTTTTGTCGCTCCTCATCATTCTATAACCTCAGCTGCTTTAATCGGTGGTGGTCAGATCCCAATTCCAGGAGAAATTTCGCTGGCCCATAATGGAGTCTTATTTTTAGATGAACTGCCAGAATTTAAAAATAATGTGCTGGCAAATTTAAGAGAACCGCTGGAAAAAAAGAAAATCAAAATTGTCCGCCATCAGGGAAGTTATTACTTTCCAGCCAATTTTCAATTTATTGCTGCTATGAATCCCTGTCCCTGCGGCTTTGCGGGTGTCAAGGATAGAAAATGCAAATGTTCAGCCAGAGATATAGTACGTTATCAGCAAAAGTTATCTGGCCCTTTAAAAGATAGGATTGATCTGCAAATTGAGGTACTTCCTTTAAAAAAAGATGAGATCTTATTTAAAAAAACAAGCTCTAAAAATAATAATCACAGTAAAAAAATAAAAATAGCCCGCAAAATGCAGGCTATAAGATATAAAGATACTGGAATTAAAAATAACGCGGAGCTGCAGTTAAAAGATATCGAAAAATACTGTCAGCTTGATAATAAAAGCAAAAAAGTATTAAGTCAGGCCTATGAACGCCTTAAATTGAGTGTTAGAGGCTATATTCGCCTGATGCGGGTAGCTCGAACCATCGCTGACCTTAATAATAATCAAGAGATTAAAGAATCAGATCTGATAGAAGCTGTCGATTTTCGCTGGTATGCAGAAAAATCAGAAATGCTTCTTTAATTAAAATGCTGTTTTAGATATTTAATTAAAGGCACACCTAAAACTAAAACTACAACTGCCTCACTCAAACCAATCTGAATAACATTCAACCAGTATGGTAATCCAAATAAAGTATGCAGATAAATACTGATTAAAAATGCATTAAATAAAATCGGACTTAAATAGGCAAAAATATTATCACGATTTTTGTATGTAACATAAGCTGCCAGTAAAGTTACCAGACTACCTCCAACTATATCGACCATACCTAAACCACCAATAACATTTGCCAGCAGCACACCTAAAAATAATGCTGGTACTGCTTCTGGAAACAAAATAGGCAGCACTGTAAGTGCTTCTGCTGCTCTAAACTGAATTGGACCAAAACTTACAGGCGCCAAAAAATATGTAATTACAACATATAGAGCTGTGATTGCAGCTCCGCGAGCAATTCTTTTTGTATTCATTTTCTTATCTCCTCTCTTAAGAGCTTATAATTTTATATTTTTAAAAGAAAAAATTGAGATTAAAAATTATATAATATTTCAAAATCAGATAAATACAATTTAACTATTCTGGAACTCTGCCAAATGATTTACGGTGAATTGGTGAAGAACCATGTTTTTGTAGAGCAGTTATATGTTCAGCAGTCCCGTAACCTTTATTTGATTTAAAGTTATACTGAGGAAATTCTGCTGCATATTCAAAAATAATATTATCTCTTGTTACCTTGGCAATTATAGATGCTGCAGCAATCGCATTAACTTTTGCATCACCATCAATAATAAATTTTTGCTCAACTCTTAAATCAGGTATAACTACATTGCCGTCAACCAGTAAAAGATCCGGATTATTTTCTAACTCAGGCAGTAAGTCTTTAACTGCTCTCTTCATTGCAACAAAGGTTGCTTCTCTGATATTATATTTATCTATTTCACTGCTTGATGCCTGACCAACTCCAACCCTGGCCTTAGCTTTGATTTCAGAAAATAATTTTTCTCTTTTCTGCTGTGAAAGTTTTTTGGAATCATCAAGACCGTAAATTTTAGCTTCAGGATCAAGTACAACAGCAGCAGCAACCACCGGACCTGCAAGTGGACCTCTACCCGCTTCATCAAGTCCTACTATCACCTGATAACCCTGAGCATAAAGTTCTGCTTCAACTTGATTCATCTGCTCCCACTTAGCTCTGACTGCTTCTTTCTTAGCAATTTTTCGCTGCAGCCTGGCTGCAATTTTTTGAACTCCCTTGCGGGAATCGCTGTTTAAAATCTCAATAACTTCCGGCAGCTTTTCATCTACTTCAAGTTCAGAGGCAAAAGTCTTAACTTCTTTAACTGTCAGCTGGCTGAAATCAGGTAGAACTTGTTTATCTTTTTTACTCATCTTCAGTTTCCACCTTAATTTCAGCTGCCTCTGCAGGTTTTTCCAGAGTGATCTCACCCAGTTTGCCATCGCGAAAATCATTAATTACTATTCCCGCAGCTCGGTTACGGTCAACTTTACCACCGGTCATTAAACAGCCTCTTTTGCGGCCAATATCAGCCAGTATATCATAGGGATGAGACTCTAAATAATCGAGACCATAAGCATCTAATAATATCTTTTTCTTAATCTCTATAATAAATTTAATCAATTTATAAGCAGCAAGTTCTGTATCAAAAACATCATTATCCACAGCACCGGTTAAGGCTAACTTATAGGCCGTATCTTCATCCGAAAATTTTGGCCATAAAATTCCCGGTGTATCAAGCAGTCTGATCTTTTTAGAAACATTAACCCACTGCCGACCCCGAGTTACTCCCGGTTTATTACCAATTGTAGTAATATTAGAGCCTGCCAGAAGGTTTATCAGAGCTGATTTACCAACATTAGGAATACCAATAATCATTGCTCTCAAACGACGCGGGTTTCTTCCCTTTTTAGAAAGTTTTGCCGCAATCTGATCGTAAGTGTTATTTAAAATACTTTTTAAGTCGCTGACTCCTTCTCCAGTCAGTGAATTAAGCAGAACAGCATCTTCATCTGTTTCATTTTGAAAATATTCGATCCACTTTTTATTATAGTCTGGATTAGCCAGATCTTTTTTATTCAAAACAGTTACTTTAGACTGCTCATTAATTAATTTTCTAAGATCAGGATTCTGACTGCTCAAAGGTACTCTTGCATCAGCAACTTCAATTACTATATCAACTAATTTTAAATCTTCTTTTAAAATTCTTTTTGCTTTGGCCATATGGCCTGGATACCACTGTATCATAATAAAAACTCCTTAAAACTTTTTTCTGAATCTATATCTAATTTAAAAGATTCTTATTTTTAGATATTGAAAAAAGGTGGAGAAAGACCCCACCTTAAAATCAAATAATTATTTTCTTTCTTCTCTTTTTTCTTTAATTCTAGAAGCCTTACCTCTTCTATCCCGCAGGTAGTAAAGGCGAGATCTTCTAACATCGCCACGGCGAACCACAGTAATAGTATCTAATTTAGAACTATGTAGTGGGAAAGTTCTTTCCACTCCTACACCGTGAGCAATTTTACGAATAGTGAAAGTCTCACTCAGACCACCACCATTTCTTCTGATTACAACACCTCTAAATGGCTGTAATCTTTCTTTTCCACTTTCAGAAATTAAAACTTTAAGATCTAATGTATCTCCAACAGCAAATTCGGGAATATCATTACGAATTTGTTCCTTTTCTATTTCATTGATAATGTTCATCTATAAACCTCCTCTCAAAAAATATTTAAATTTATGCTTCCCACCAGGGATCTGATAACAAGCGATCCATAATTATTGAAGCAGCACTTCTAACTGAAAGATGATTAAAATCGCCTCTACCCCAGATTGGATAAAGTATATAATCACAATCAGTAACCATCTCTTTGGTCAATCCATAACCTGTTCCATAAATAATTAAAAAAGGACGATCAATTGTTTGCAATTCCTGACGCATATCTTTATAAGATATATTATTAGGAAACTCACGAGCATCAGTAGCTATCAACAGGGGCTCCTGGCCTGTTTCTTCCTTAATCTTTGCTTTAACTTCCTTTAATTCAGAAGCAATTTCGAGTACAGAAAAAGCCTGATGACGATTATATACATAATCAGCACCACGACCACCTGTCCAGTAATCTTTAACTCTGCCTACTAATTCCTGTTGTGATTTTAGATTATTTATTATATAGTATTTTTTGATATCATATGTTTTTGCAGCTCTTGAAATATCGTGTAAATCATAGTTTGTTACAGTAGTTGTTATCACTTCGCCCAGTTTATTATAAATAGGATTATGGACCAAAGCTAAATAAACATCTGCCTCAATTTTTGTCATCAACTTCACCCTTTAGTTCCAGCTTTATTTCTTTAAGTAATTCAACTTCTTCTTCGCTAAGCTTTTTATCTTCCAGCAGATCTTTTCTCCTTAAAAGAGTTCTTTTTAAAGACTCTTTTTTGCGCCAGCGCTCAATCAGCTGATGATTACCACTGAGTAATACATCAGGAACTTTAAGACCATTAAATTCTCTTGGTCTGGTATAATGAGGATGTTCTAAAAGTCCATTATAAAATGAATCATTTTTAGAAGAATCTTCAGCACCCAGCACCCCACTTAAAAGTCGGGAAATGGAATCTACAAGCACCATTGCCGGCAGCTCTCCACCAGTGAGTACATAATCACCAATAGAAATTTCCTGATCAACAATTGTCTTTCTAACTCGCTCATCCACACCTTCATAACGGCCGCAAATTATCGTTAAACCTTCTTCTCGGCTCAGGTCTTTAACTAAATCCTGAGTCAATTCTTCACCCTGAGGACTCATTAAAATAGTTTTTGATTTAACTCCTCTTTTATTCTGGGTATTCTGCCAGGCTTTAAAAATCGGTTCTGCCTTCATCACCATTCCAGCTCCCCCACCATATGGCGGTTCATCTGTTGTATGGTGTTTATCTTCAGCAAAATCACGGATATTAATTGTTTTAATATCTATCAAATCTTTTTTTCTGGCTCTTTTTAAAATACTCTCACTAAAAGGTCCCGCAAACATTTCGGGAAAAAGAGTTAAAATATCGAAAAACATAAATTCAGCTCCTAAAGATCTAAGATTCCTGGAATTGGGTCAACAATAATTTTTTTGTTCTCGAGATCAATTTCTAAAATCATTTCACGACTGGCAGGCAGCATATATTCTTTTTCCTGGCCTGCAACCAGAAAAACATCTGTACCTGAAGTATCTATTACATCAATTAATTTTCCTAGATATCTGCCAGATTCTAAATAAACCTCACAATCTATTAAATCACTGACATAAAAATTATTTTCTGGAAGTATATATTTTTCAGACTCATCAATTAAAATCTGATAATTTTTAAGTTCTTCTGCTTCGCCAATTGAATTGACATCAAAAAACTTAATTATTACAAATTGTTTATGAAAACGAATATATTCGATTTCCAGCTCCTTAAAATCATCTCCTCTTTTTAGATAAATAACATCTAAATCGAGAAAACGCTCAGGGATATCAGTTGTGGGCATGACCCGCACTTCACCTTTATTTCCCTGATAACGAGTTATTACTCCAATTTCTAAATAATTATCACTCAATTATTTCACCAGCCTGAAAAATTATTTAATATCAACCTTTACATTTGTTCCTTCTTTGGCTGCTGCAGCATTAACAACGGTTCTAATTGCTTTAGCAATTCGGCCTCTTTTACCAATGACCTTACCCATATCCTCATCTGCAACAGAAAGTTCTATAGTAATAGAATTATTAGCTTCAACTCTATTGACTGAAACTTGAGAAGGATTGTCTACAATGGATTCGGCAATAAATTTAATAAGTTCTTCCATGGAGAAAACCTCCCTTTAATTACTCATCACCGTCATTACTATCATTACTAACATTACTAACATTACCATGATACTTTGCCATAACACCTGACTTTTTTAATAAAGTCTTAACTGTATCTGAAGGCTTTGCACCATTATTTAACCACTTGAGTGCTTTTTCTTCATCAATATTATATGTTTCTGGCTCAGTTGTAGGATCAAAGAAACCTAATTCCTCAACAAAGTATCCCTGTGGAGCTCTTCTGGAATCAGAAACAATAACTCTGTATGATGCATTACGCTTACTTCCCACTCTTTTTAAACGAATCTTAACTGCCATCTATCAAACACCTCCCTCCATTAATAATAAAATTTGCGAATTTTATTTTAATTGAAAAATGGTAGATTAAATCCTCCACCTTTTTTCATTTTTCCACTGTTTAACTGTTTCATCATCTTCTTAGTCTGTCTAAACTGTTTTAAAAGACGATTTACTTCCTGAATACTGGTTCCACTCCCCTGAGCAATTCTTTTACGGCGAGAACCGTTAATTACTTCTGGATCTCTGCGCTCTTCTGGAGTCATTGAAGAAATAATAGCTTCAATATAATCAAGCTGTTTATCATCAACCTGCATGTTTTTAAGCTGTTTGGCTCCACCCATACCTGGGATCATACCCAGAATATCTTCCATTGGACCCATGTTTCTGACCTGATCCATCTGCTCCATAAAATCTTCTAAGGTAAATTCATTTTTTCTCAGCTTTTCTTCTAAGGCCTGAGCTTTTTCTTTATCTATACTCTTTTCTGCCTTTTCAATCAGACTTAAAACATCACCCATACCTAAAATACGGGAAGACATCCGATCTGGATGAAAGGTTTCTAAATCAGCAAGTTTTTCGCCTGTACCAGCAAATTTAATCGGTTTACCTGTGATTGCTTTAATTGACAGTGCAGCACCACCACGGGCATCACCATCCATTTTAGTTAAAACAATACCATCAATATCAAGACGCTGATCAAAGTTTTTAGCAACATTTACCGCATCCTGACCGGTCATTGCATCAACAACTAAAAGAATCTCATCTGGTTCAACTGTTCCCTTGATATTTTCTAATTCTTCCATCATATCCTGGTCAATATGCAGGCGACCTGCTGTATCCAGAATAATGGTGTCACAGTTATGAGTAGAAGCATAGTTAAGACTTCCCTTGGCAATATCAACTGGATCACTGTCTTCTCCCATCGAGAATACTGGTAAATCAAGTCTTTCACCTAAAACCTGCAGCTGTCTGATTGCAGCCGGGCGGTAAACATCTGCCGCAACCAAAAGTGGACTTTTACCATCTTTGGATAACTTGCGGGCCAGCTTACCAGCACTGGTTGTTTTACCAGAACCCTGCAGACCAACCATCATGATAATTGTTGGTGGTTCCGATGAAACAGCAATATCTTCTTTGCTGCCACCCATTAATTCCTGCATTTCTTCATTTACAATTTTAATAACCTGCTGACCGGGAGTTAAACTATCCATAACTTCCTTACCAACAGCTCTTTCTTCAATTTTAGAAATAAAGCCTTTTACAACTTTATAGTTAACATCTGCCTCTAAAAGAGCCATTTTAACCTCTTTTAAAGCAGCCTTAACATCTTTTTCTGTCAGTTTACCTTTACCTTTTAACTTATCAAAGGTATCCTGCAGCTTTTCAGCCAGATTTGAAAAAATCATAATATACCCCCTCTAGAGGATCGATTTAATCGATTCTAGTTTTTTGCGCAAATCTTGATTCTGGTCTGCAGCTAAAATTCCTTTAGCCGTCATCATATCTTCTAAGTCATTTATATTTTTTCTTATCTTATTGTACTTTTCTAAAAGTCCTAACTTAGCCTCATAATTTTCGAGACTTTCCTCACTTCTATGTATATGATCATAAACTCCCTGGCGGCTGATACCGATATTATCTGCAATCTCCGACAGAGATAAATCATTATAGAAGTAACTGTTGATGATCTGCTGCTGTTTTTCGGTCAGCATCGATCCATAAAAGTCGAACAACATTGTTATTTTAATTGTTTTCTTTAGCAATAAAATCACCTGTAAAGTTAATTTACTTAACACAGGTGCTAGTATATGATATTTTGGAGCTTTTGTCAAGCTAAAATTTCAAAATAACAATAAATATTTTATGAAATTATATTTTACTAAAGCACAGAAATTAATCTCCAGTAAAAATAAAGATTAAACTAGAATTCGTAAACTAAAATTAGTCAGATTACCTTCCTGATCAGCACCTCGTGTGCTGCAGTCAGCTGCAGACTTCCTGTCTGCAGAACTGATTAATTTTAGTTACTCATTAAGTTTAATTAACTATATTTTTAAGTCAATAAATTACTGTGCTTTATTTTAAAATATATTATAAAATTTTACAGCTTTGAAATTTTAAGCTTACAAAACTCTCTTTATTGATATCTAGATTAGAAAATTATTCATCACTGCTGAACAGTGCTTCGATGAATTCTTCTGGATCAAAGTTCTGTAAGTCCTCTGCTGCTTCTCCAACTCCGATTAACTTAATTGGAATCTGCAGTTCATTTTTAACTGCAATTACAATTCCACCTTTGGCAGTCCCATCAAGTTTGGTGAGGGCAATTCCATCTACATCTACTGCTTCATTAAAAAGTTTAGCCTGAGAAATAGCATTCTGACCGGTAGTAGCATCCAGCACTAATAAAACTTCAACACCGGCATCAATTTCTGCTGCCTGTCTATCAATTACTCTTTTTACCTTTTTCAGCTCTTCCATTAAATTAGTCTGGGTATGCAGACGGCCGGCTGTATCTACAATTAAGAGATCAACATCTTTGGCTCTGGCAGATTGAACAGCATCATAGGCAACTGCTGCTGCATCTGATCCTTCCTGCTGTGAAATTACATTAACTCCCAGACGGTCTCCCCAGATCTGCAGCTGTTCAATAGCTCCGGCTCTAAATGTATCTCCTGCTGCCAGCATAACTTTTTTACCCTCTTCTTTATGGCGGCCTGCAATTTTAGCTATAGTAGTCGTTTTACCAGCACCATTGACTCCAACTACCATAATAATATTTAAATCTTTATCAAATTTAAATCCACCCTGATCATTCTGCAGTAAACTCTGAAGTTCTTTCTGAAAATATTCCATCAATTCTTCCGGTTCAGTAATATCCTCTGCTTCAATATCCTCTTTTAATTTTTCAATTAGAGTAAAAGTTGTTTTAACACCTACATCTGCCTGAATCAGAACCTCTTCTAATTCTTCAAATAATTCATCATCTATATTGCTGCGGCCGGTAAAGATATTAGTTACCTTATTTACAAAACCTTCCTTTGTTTTTTTAAGTCCATCTTTTAATCTCTGTAAAAATCCCACTTATAAAGCCTCCTTGATATATTCTTCATTAAATTCTTCTGCCTGATCTAATTTTAATGAAACCAGACGTGAAACACCTGATTTTGCCATAGTCACACCATATAAAGAATCAACTTCAGTCATCATATAGCGGCGGTGAGTTATAATAATAAACTGAGCTACTTTTGAATATTTTTTGATAAAGCTGGCAAAACGAACAATATTAACATCATCCAGCGGAGCATCAATCTCATCTAAAACATAAAAAGGACTTGGTTTAACCTGAATAAAAGCAAAGATTAAAGCAATTGCTGTTAAAGCCCTTTCTCCACCTGATAATAAAGATAAACTCTTTAAACTTTTACCCGGCGGCTGGGCGTGAATTTCAACTCCTGTTGTTAAAAGTTCTTCCGGCTCAGATAATTCCAGTTCAGCCTTTCCACCCTGAAATAGAGCTTTAAAGACCTTAGAAAACTCATCTTTAACCTGATTAAAAG
>JBHEOV010000061.1:0-12061 GCA_046260625.1 Halanaerobium sp.
TATTATCACCTGGATTTATATTACGCAAATCAACATAAGCTGTAATATCATCTTTATTAACCTGAGAAAAATATGATACATAATCAATCCTGACTACAGATCTATCAACAGACATTGATTCCACCTGATAACCCTCCGGCAAGTTTCTAACTTTAATATCCATTAAAAATGATGCAGCCTGTTCCTCTCCATAATTAAAAACATTGGCCGTCTGGTTACTGGCATAACCCCAGAGCAAAACAGCAATAAAAAAGGCTAATAGTAATTTTTTTTGGTTTTCAGTTAGAGAAAACATTTAGAGATGCCTCCTCATAAAAGATTTTTCTTTAGATTTTTCAGAACTATGAGCCAGGGTTTCCCTTAGCTCTGCTTTATCAAGGTGTCGGCTTAACTGTCCATCCTCTGCAACTGAGATTACACCAGTCTCCTCTGAGACTACTAAAGCCAGTGCGTCTGATTCTTCAGTAATCCCAATTGCTGCTCGATGCCTTGTTCCCAGTCTCGGATTAATATCAGAACGGGTAGAAAGATTTAGAAAACAGCTGGCAGCCTGAATTGTGCCGTTTTCAATAATTAAAGCACCATCATGCAGTGGTGACTCATGCTGAAAAATACTAAATAAAAGCTGTTTACTAATCGTAGCATCAAGTTCAATCCCAGTCTCAATATAATTTTTTAAACCAACTCTGCGAGAAATAACAATTAGAGCACCAATCTTTTTTTCTGACATATCTGCCATGGCCAGTACAATCTCATTAATCTCTTTTGGACCCCAGTTCTGCCAGAACTGTTCTTTTAAAAATCCTCCCCGGCCTATCTGTTCTAAAGCCCGCCTCAACTCAGGCTGAAAGACTATTGGCAGCGCTACCATAATAATCGTTAAAAAATTATCTAAAAACCAGTTTACAGTATTCAATTCCAGAAGTTGAGCAAAGAGGGCAACTACAAAAATCAAGCCCAGACCTTTAATTAATTGGACTGCCCTAGTACCTGAGATAATATTAAGTAAATAATAAATAATAAAAGCAATTATAAAAATATCTAATAAGCTTGTTAGAACTTTCCAGGACAATTTTATCACCTCTTACTTAAATATTCGTCAAAAGACAGCCTAAACCCTGCTTAATTTTTAAATCCATTCAAAAAATTAAAATTTTAAAGGAATCAGTCATTTTTAATAGAAATAAGAGAGAGGAGGTGATAATTTGAAAAATAATATTTTTTCCGATCAGCGCCTTAATTATAAGGATTTTTTAATAATTATTGTCGCCTGGTATTTTATTACTTTAAGCAGCTATTATATTATTGAAAAAGATTTTACTTCTTTAATTTATATCAATGAAATTTTAGCATTTGCAATTAATGTTCTCTCTCATATGGTTTTCTTATTTATAATCTATAGTTATTTCAATCTGCTCTATGATTTTAGTTTTGCTGATCTTGGCTTTAAGTTTAAAAAGGAAAAAATTAATTTAAAACCCCTATTTATAATCATCAGCTTTTTAACAGCGGGAGTAATTTTAATCAATCTTAATTATAAACCTCAAGTCAAAAGCAGCTTTTTTCCCCTGCAGTTAGGTGAAAATATTTTTAGAGTAATTTATAGTGATTTGCCGCTTTTGATTATAATTTTTATGATTCTAATTTTCACAGCCAGTGTGAAGCAGTTCCTTTTTAACAAAGTAGTTTTTTCATTATTTGATTTATATTTACCAACTTTTCTGGCAGTGATTTTAAGTGCCTTATTTGCTTCAATCCTATTTTTAGAATTTAATCCAGCCTTTATGCTAATTATTTTTATTTCTGTTGTTATCAGTAATTATCTATATATTATAAGTGACTACAATTTATTTACTCCAATTATTTTTTACAGCTACTTTTTAACACTCTACATAGTTTTTCTGTATGGCTTTAATTTTGTAATTATCTAAAAAATTATCAGAATCAAGATAAAGGAAAAGGCCGGCCAGAGGCCGACCTTTTTAAGTTCTTATTTACTTTACTCCCACAGCTTAAAGATACTATTTACCTGATTAATCTTTGCTGCAATCTTTTGATCATTATGATTATGATATAAGTCTCCACTACACTTTTCACAATAGAGCGCACCAGACCAATTATGACTTCCACATACATCACATTTTACATTTTTGTTTTTCATTATTAAGCCCTCCTTATTAGTCTTATAGTATTATATGAGCTTATTTAGAAGTATAGCAGTACTTATTATTACTGTCAAGTTAATTTTTAAAAGCATAAAATTTAAAATTATTAGATAATTGTTAAGATCTTCACTATTAATTATATCGCCGAAAAGGCGCTATCTATTGATCAATATCTGATAAGATTTATAAAAATTCTCCGTAAAATTTGGCACCACAGTTAGGACATCTATTAGCATCTAAGCTGTTTTCAACATTATATGCTTTCCTTTTAATCACTTTTTCACCACAGTTACTGCAGTAACTATCAGCTGTATTATTGATTATTGTATTACCTAAATAAACATGGTCTAAATATTTTTTTGCAGTCTGATAGGCCTTTTTCATCAGCTCTAAATCAGTAGGTGGTTTATTGAGCTTATAAGCTGGATGATATCTGCTCAAATGAAGTGGTAGCTCTCGCTTAATATCTGCCAACCAGCTAAAAAGAGCTTCTAACTCTTTTAAATCATCATTTAAATCAGTTACAATTAAAGTTGTAACTTCCAAATGTATTGTTTGAGCTAAAATTTCTATTGTCCGTTTTACAGCCTCCAGTCCACCTCTACAGTGCTGCTCATAAAATTCATTATTAAAAGCCTTCAAATCAATATTAGCTGCATCTAAATAAGGTATAAGCCTCCTTAAAGGCTTTTCATTAATAAAGCCATTACTGACCATAATATTTTTCAAACCCTTTTTAGAGGCAATTTCAGCGGTCTCAAGCATGAATTCATAGAATACTGTTGGTTCAGAATAGGTATAAGCCAGTAAATCAATATCTTTTTCCAGAGCAGTCTCAACAATTTCTGCTGGCTTAAATTCTCTTAATTGAGGTTTCTGCTGACTGATCTGCCAGTTTTGACAGAATGAACATGCCATATTACAGCCCCAACTACCTACTGAAAGCACCTCTGCCTGAGGATGAAAATGATAAAGAGGCTTTTTCTCAACAGGATCAATTCCCAGAGAAGATACTTTAGCATAATTTAAAGAATACAATTTACCGTCAATATTTTTTCTAACTTTACAAATTCCAGTTTTATTATTAGAAATTTTACAGTTATGAGGACAGAGATCACATTTTAAAAGTCCATTATCTAACTGATGGTAAAATTGAGCAGGATACTGATCACTCATTTTCTTTAAACCTACTTACAGTAAAACGGTAAATTTCTACTTCAGCATCTTCTCTCAAACCTGCCTTTCGCTTGGCGATATTTAGCTGTTTATCAGCTGTTTCTACCCCTTCTAAATCTGGCAGCAGCAGTCCTGTTTGGTGGCCGCCTTTAACTAAAATACCATATTTTTTGGGATCAAGTTCCGATTTATCTCTGACCTGTTCCGGCTCTGATAAAATATCAACTGAAATCGAAATCTGATTTAATTCTTCTTTTTTGAGTTCCGGAAAACGGGGATCATTTTCTGCAGCTGTCATCGCATTACTTATAATTTCATAAGCCGCATTTTTCTGAACAGGCTTAAAAGTACCCATACAGCCTCTTAATTTTCCATTTTTCTTTAAGGTAACAAATACTCCAGCTTCTTTTTTTAAGATTTCTGGCAGCTCCGACTCTACTACCTCAGTTTCTTTTCCGGAAACAATATACTCTTCTACTGCTTTTCTTGCCAAATCTGTAATAAATTTTTCTTTTTTCACTATAATCACTCCTCAATACTAATTATAATAATTTTTCAGATTATTTAGGATTAATAAAAACAGTCCCATATCCTACCCCAAATGGTCCTTCATATGAATTAACTTTAAGCTCAACTTCTAATCCATCCAGTGCTCCCAGCATAGTCACAATTGGCCTCAAACCACATTCTCCAGCTTTTTCGACCAGTTTTTGATCAAAATTTAAAATTGAATCAAAATCTTTTTCCTTAAGGTACTGCAGCAGCTGTTCATCAAAAAGATGTGCCTCAGGATTAAATCCTGCCGGAGCCCCTTTTTTTAAACGGTGTGAGAGATCACCACTTGCAATCACAGCTATCTTATAATCAAGCTCCCTGGCTGTCCGGGCAATTTCCTGACCAATTTTATATAGCTCCTGATAGGAAATAAATCCAATAGAAATTGGAAGCAGGGGTAATTTAACTCCCGCTTCTTCTAAATAATTTAGGGGAACCATAATTCCATGATCAAGTTCCTGATCGATACCATAATTATTTAAGTCATTTTTTCTTAATGGCTGTAAATTTAAATTCTTATCTTTAGTATTTGTAATCAATTTTTCAGCAAAAGTAGTATCTGATTTTTCTTTAAATTCAAGTTTAGGAAAACCGAAATCTCCAAAATCACCAGTGAGTGTATCTTTAATAATTAATGAGGCTGTAGAACGAAATACCGGTCCATGTGGTGTAATAAAAACGATTAGATCCAGTTCATCTTTAAATTGAGCTATCTCCTCAGCTGTCTTTTTAAATCCCTGAACAGTCTTTTCTGCCTTTTTCAATTCCCGACCCCCAATTTCTTTAATCACAATTGGCGGATGCGGCAGCAGAGCAGCACATTTAACTCCCATAAATTTCACCTCCGCTTAAGTTTTCCGTTACTTTAAATCTAATGGATAAATTTAAAACTTAAAATTCGAAAAATTTCCTAATAAATAATTCTTCTCTCATATTTATTATACAACAAATCAGCTAATAAAAAAACATCTTATATACGAAGGCCTGTTTTTTCTATTTTTATAATTGATGCAAAGTAAGTTATTTTAAAGATGAGCACTAAAATGAGTGACTTAAAACTTTATCTTATCTATAACTTGATGAATAAAATAAATTTAAACGGTCGAAGAGCACGGATGCTCTGAGCTGAGCCAGGAACAGGATGTTCCTTAGCTCAGGCAGCTGTTTAAATTTATTTTGTGAATCCTAGTTATTGTTATAAAGTTTTACTGGATTGATATTTTAGCGCTCATCTTTAAAATAATTAAGAAACAGAAAGATTATAAAAAAAGAAAAAAGCAGAGCCTGAGCTCTGCCTGAATAAAATGAAAAATAAATATTATCTTTTTGAGAACTGTGGACTTTTTCTCGCTTTTTTGCGACCGTACTTCTTTCTTTCAACCATACGGGAGTCTCTGGTTAAGTAACCAGCTTTCTTAAGTGGTCCACGGTAATCTTTATCAACTTCCAGTAATGCTCTAGCAATTCCATGACGAACTGCTCCAGCCTGACCGGAAAGTCCACCACCTCTGACATTTACTAATACATCAAAAGTTCCATCAGCATTAACTAATTCTAAAGGTGACATAATATCTTTAATTAAAGATTTTCTATTAAAATAGTTATCGATTTCAACATCATTCACTAAAAATTTACCATCTCCAGGCAGCAGGCGAACACGAGCTGTAGAAGTTTTTCTACGACCTGTACCTCTATATTGTACTTCAGAAGCCATCTATTAAATTCCTCCTTTCAGAATTAAAGTTCTAATTTTTCGGGTTGTTGAGCCTGATGTGGATGATTTTCTCCACTATATACTTTTAATTTTTTAACCATTTTTTTACCTAATTTATTATGTGGTAACATACCTTTAACAGCTTTTTCTATAATAAATTCAGGATTTTTATCGCGAAGCTCTCTATAAGTGATTTCATTAATACCACCTGGATGATTAGTGTGGCTGTAATGTTTCTTATCATCCCACTTCTTACCAGTTAATTTAACTTTTTCAGCGTTTACTACTATTACATAATCTCCCATGTCTACATGAGGAGTAAAAGTAGGCTTGTGCTTTCCTCTAATATACTGAGCAATTTCAGATGCAAGTCTTCCTAAAGTTTTACCTGCAGCATCAACTACATACCAGTTGCGCTCTACAGTTTCATTTTTTGCCATATATGTTGACATAACTATACCTCCTTAGTTAAAATACTCTTTATAATTACATGAAATTATTCTCAACGGGGCTAGTTGTTGAACAGAATAATTCATAGTAATTTTAATACAATCTTCTGCTTTTGTCAAGTTAAATGAAAATAAATTAGTCATAAAACACTTTCATTAATGTTAAACCCTGAGCCGGAGCAGTAAAACCAGCATTATTTCGATCACGACTCTGCAAAATGTATTCCATTTCAGACAGAGTTCTCTTTCCCAGACCGGTTTCAATAAGTGTACCGGCTAAAATTCGTATCATATTGTATAAAAAACCATTACCCATAACATCAATCCAAATTTCACCATCATCTGCTGAGTAGAGATCTATAGAATATATTTCTCTAACTGTAGATTCTACTGAAGAACCAGCAGCACAAAATGAAGCAAAATCATGAGAGCCTTCAAAAATCTCAGCTGCCCTCTGCATAACTTTTAAATCAAGTTTTTTATAAACATTATAAACAAAATTGCGGACAAAAACTGAATTAAAATTACTGTTCAAAATTCTATATCTATATTTTTTGCCCCGTGCATCATAACGAGCGTGAAAATCCTGATCAACCTTTTCTGCTTTTTTACAGATTATATCAGCAGGTAGTTCAGTATTTAAAGCAATTGGAATTTTTCCAACAGGAATATCAACATCCAGAAAGAAGTTTGCTGACTGACCAGCCGCATGAACCCCAGCATCTGTCCTTCCAGCACCTGTGATCTGCACCCTGTCTTTATTAATTTTTGTTAGGGCCTCTTCCAATTTCTGCTGAATTGTCTTACTGGTATTTTTTTGAATCTGCCAGCCGCTATAATTACTGCCATCATATTCAATTATAATTTTGTAATTTTGTCCCATCCTATATCTCACCTAATAAAATGATACAGCAACTGCCAGTATAATTATAATAATTAAAGCAATAAAATCATAATACCTATACTCTAACTCATGTAGTCTAGTTCTTCCTTCACCACCTCTATAACATCTGGACTCCATTGCTAAAGCCAGATCATCTGCCCTTCTAAAAGCACTTATAAATAGTGGTACCAGTAAAGGAATCAAACTTTTAGCTCTCTGAATTAAATTACCAGATTCAAAATCAGCACCTCTGGCCTGCTGAGCCTTCATAATTTTATCAGCCTCTTCCAGTAAAGTGGGAATAAACCTCAAAGCAATTGTCATCATCATAGACAGTTCACTTGCCGGAACCCCAAATCTTTTTAAGGGAGATAAAATATATTCAATCCCATCTGTTAACTGCAGCGGAGAAGTTGTTAGAGTTAAGAGTGAAGTAAATAAAATTAAAATGAAAATCCTACTTACCATAAAAAACCCTGTATAAACTCCCTCAGATTCTATAGAAATAAATCTCCAGGACCAGAGAACCTCTCCCCCTTTTGTTAAAAAGATATGAATAAAGAGGGTAAATAATACTAAAATTAATATTGGCTTTAAACCTTTGAGAACTTTTTTTACTGAGATTTTGGATAATAATATTACTACCAGCACAAAAGCAGCGAAAAATCCAAAACCACTGAAAGTATCAATCGTAAATAAAGCAATTATCAGAATTGTAGTAATCATAATTTTAATCCGGGCATCCAGAGCATGAATAATTGAATCGCGAGCTATATACTGACCAATTGTTATATCTTTTAGCATATTATTTGCTCCTCAATGCTTTAATTATTTCTGCTGATGCCTCAGATATCGAAAATAAATTTGTATTTACTTTCAATCCTTTTTCTTCTAAACGATGCAGAATTTCAGTTATTTGAGGAAGATCAAGTGATAATTTATGTAATTTTTGTTCCCGAGAAAAAACTTCTATCGGGTTATCATCAATTACAATTTCTCCCTGATGCATCACAATAACTCTACTTGCAAGTTCAGCAATCTCTTCCATCCGGTGTGAGATTAAGATAACTGTCATCTCTAATTCTTGATAAAGGTATTTTAGCAGTTCTGCAAGCTGTTTTCTACCCTGTGGATCAAGTCCAGCACTGGGCTCATCCAGTACTAAAACATCAGGTTTCAAAGCCAGAACTCCAGCAATAGCAACTTTGCGCTGCTGGCCTCCACTTAAATTAAAGGGAGAGCGATCTTTAAATTCCTCATAATCAAGACCAACTAATTCCATAACTTCCTGTACCCTCTGCTGGATCTCGTCTTTTTTTAGACCCAGATTTTTGGGACCAAAAGCTATATCCTGATAAACAGTCTCTTCAAATAGTTGATGTTCGGGATACTGAAAAACTAAACCAACATGACGTCTGGTTTCCTTTAAATTACTTTTCTCATTGGTAATATTTTTCCCATTGACCTTAACAGTACCAGAGCTGGGAATAATTAAGCCATTAAAAAGCTGAACTAAAGTAGATTTACCAGAACCTGTGTGACCTACAATTCCAATAAATTCTCCTCTGCTGATTTCTAAATTAATATTTTTTAATGCTTTGACATTATTTTCATCCTGATAGATATGTGTAACATTATCTAATTCAATTAACATAATGCATCCACCAACTCATCTATGCTCAAAATATCAGGTACATCAATCTTTTCCCGACGCAGATATTCAGCAACTTCAACTGCTACCGGTATATCTAAGTTTATATTTTTTAACTGCTCAACTAATCTAAAAATGGATTTGGGACTTCCTTCATGCAGAATTTCTCCTTCGTTCATAACAATAACCCGATCTGCATTAACTGCTTCCTCCATAAAGTGAGTAATATGAACAACAGTTATACCCTTTTCTTTATTTAAATATTGAACTGTTTCCATAACCTCTTTTCTACCCTGTGGATCAAGCATTGCAGTCGGTTCATCTAAAACTATACAGTCTGGTTCCATGGCAATAACCCCGGCAATAGCAACTCTCTGTTTTTGTCCTCCAGATAACTTATGAGGAGCAAATTTTTGAAAACCTGCCATCCCAACCATTTCCAGAGCTTGATCAACTCTCTGGCGAATTTCTTGAGTAGGAATACCCAGATTTTCCGGTCCAAATGCTACATCATCCTCAACCATAGAAGCGACAAGCTGGTTATCTGGATTTTGAAATACCATTCCAACCTTCTGCCGAACTTTCCAGGTATTATCTGGATCATTAGTATTTAAACCAGCGACGAAAATTTCTCCCTTAGAAGGAGTTAAGAGTACATTTAATAACTTTGCCAGGGTAGATTTGCCTGAACCATTTGAACCAATAATAACAGCAAAATCACCGGCTTCTATCTGCAGATCAATATTCTGCAAAGCCGGTCGATCACTGTTGTCATTTTCATAAAGAAAATCTACCCCATTAATTTCTATCAGGCTCATATTAACACCTACATTCAGTATTATTCTACTAGTTCAATAATCGCTTGCTTAGCTGCATCTCCTCTGCGGGGATACATCTTTAAAATTCTTGTATAACCACCAGGTCTTTCTGAATACTGAGGTGCAATTTCATCAAATAATTTAGTAACTACTTCTTTATCTTTGATTTTGCTCATTACTTTGCGTCTTGAAGCTAAATCATTAGTCTTCGCAGCAGTAATAAGTTTCTCAGCATAAGATCTTAATTCTTTAGCCTTAGGTAGTGTAGTCTCGATTCTTCCCTCACGAAACAGAGATGTTGCCATATTTTTAAACATCGCCTGACGGTGAGAAGATCTTTTCTGTAATTTGCGCTTAGCCACCTAAAATCCCTCCTTAAATTTCATTCTCTTTTAAATCTAGATCAATTTCATCTAATTTATCTTTAATTTCCTGTAAGGATTTCTTTCCCAGATTACGCACTTTCATCAGATCATCTTCAGTTTTATCAACTAACTCTTCCACTGTATTAATTCCAGCTCGTTTTAAGCAGTTAGAAGACCGTACTGAAAGCTCTAATTCTTCAATTGTTGTATCCAGAATTTTATCCTTTTCTTCTTCTTCTGCCTCAACCATAATTTCTACATCTTCTATTTCATCAGTTAGATTAATAAATAATTCAAGATGTTCTACCATGATTTTAGCAGCAAGACTAATAGCATCGTCAGGATTAATACTGCCGTTAGTATTAACTTCTAATACTAAACGATCAAAATCAGTTACCTGACCGACTCTTGTGTTTTCAATATTGAAATTAGCTCTATCAATAGGACTATAAGCAGCATCTATTGGAATTAAGCCAATTACATTACTATCAAACAAGTCTTTATTTTCCTCTGCTGTGTGATAGCCTCGACCTTTATCAACGGTTGCTTCTAAAACTAATCTACCATCTTCAGCTAAAGTAGCAATATGATGGTCTTTGTTGACAATCTGTACATCTCCAGAAGAAAGAAAATCACCCGCAGTTACTTCTCCTTCTCCATCTGCTTCTAATCTAATAGTTGTTTGTTCTTCACCAGAATATTTAACAACTACTTCTTTTAGATTCAAAATCAAATCGGTCATATCTTCAACTACTCCTGAAATAGCTGAAAACTCATGTTTTACCCCTTCTACCTTAACTGAAGTTAGTGCAGCTCCAGGTAGAGAAGAAAGCAAAATACGACGGAGTGAATTACCAAGAGTAGTACCATAACCTCTTTCTAAAGGTGATATTTCATACCGACCATAATTCTCATCACTTTCAAGTCTTTCCACACGTGGTTTTTCAATTTCTATCATCTTATCAGCTTACCCTCCTTAAATTAACAATTTTATGACTGAGGGTATTCATTTACCGTGAATAATACTCGACAATCAGGTGTTCTTCTACCGGATAATCGATATCTTCCCTCTCTGGTAATGCAACAACAGTTCCTTCAGCTTTATCAAGATCAGAATTAACCCATTCCTGTCCAGCAAAATCAGCATTATATTCAAAAACCTCTTTAAAACGCTTGGACTTGCGGCTTGAATCTTTAACACTAATGACATCATCCACATCAATTTCATATGAAGGAATGTCAATCTTGCGTCCATTAACTTTAATATGACCGTGTTGTACAAACTGTCTTGCTTCATTCCTTGAACTTGCAAAACCCATTCTGTATACAACATTATCCAATCTTCTTTCTAATAACTGGAGGAAGTTTTCACCTGTAACTCCATTGATATTTTCTGCTTTTTCGAAATAATTACGGAACTGTTTTTCCATAATTCCATAAATTCTTCTAACCTTCTGTTTTTCTCTTAACTGTGAACCATATTCAGATACTTTCTGACGGCCCTGACCATGTTCACCTGGAACATAAGGTCTGCGATCAAAAGAACATTTATCACTATAACAGCGGGCGCCTTTTAAATAAAGTTTTTCACCTTCACGCCTGCATAATTTACAAACTGAACCTGTATATCTTGCCATTTTTACACCTCAACTTTCTATTATATAATTATATACGTCTTCTTTTAGGGGGTCTACATCCATTATGTGGAATCGGAGTAATATCTTTAATTAAAGTAATGTTTAAACCTGCAGACTGAAGAGTTCTAATTGCAGACTCTCTGCCTGATCCAGGACCTTTAACAAAAATTTCAATTTCCTTCATTCCCATTTCCTTTGCATCTTCAGCAGCATTTTCTGCAGCTAACTGAGCAGCAAAAGGAGTACTTTTTCTGGAACCTTTATAACCAACTTTTCCAGCACTTGACCAGGCAACTACCTTACCTTCTTCATCTGTAATTGAGATGATTGTATTATTAAAAGTAGATTTAATGTGAGCCTGACCTTTTTCTATATTACGCTTAACTTTTTTTCTTCTACGAGTTTTTTTCTTATTCTTAGATTTAGCCATTAATTAAATTCCCTCCTTACTATTTTGGAGTCACTGAACGGGACTTGATACCAACAGTCTTTTTAGGTCCCTTTCGTGTACGTGCATTTGTCTTAGTTCTCTGACCGCGCACAGGTAAACCTCTGCGGTGACGAATACCACGGTAACAACCAATATCCTTTAATCTTTTGATATCAGCTCTTTTTTCTCTTCTTAACTCACCTTCAACCATATAGTGA
>JBHEOV010000062.1:0-11931 GCA_046260625.1 Halanaerobium sp.
TAATTTGCTATATAAATTGGAATCTCTGCTCCATTAACCGGATTAACTGCATAAGCCCCCGTAAAGAGACCCATTTTTTCGGATTCTGCCGAAGTTCTTTCCTGTTCTTTTTGTTTTTTAACCTTTTTAACGAATTCTTTAACTTCAGCTTCTTTATCTGTACCTTCTGACAGTTCTTTAACATAAGGATGTTCTGGTGCTAGAACCATATATGTTGCACCAAAAAGGGTATCCGGACGGGTTGTAAAAACTTCAAGTTCCTTATCTAATTCCGGTACCTGAAAAGTAACTCTTGTACCTTCACTGCGCCCTATCCAGTTTTTCTGCATAGTTTTTACTTTTTCCGGCCAGCCATCTAAAAGCTGATGGTCATCTAAAAGTCTTTCTGCATAATCGGTTATTTTTAAAAACCACTGTTCTAAATCACGGTGATCAACCTCAGTTCCACAGCGCTCGCAAGCATCATTTACCACCTGTTCATTAGCCAGCACTGTCTCACAGCTTGGACACCAGTTAACAGTCGATTCCTTTTTATAGGCTAAATCATCATTAAACATCTGAGTAAAAAACCACTGGGTCCACTTATAATAATCCTCTGCTGCTGTAGTTACTTCACGATCCCAGTCATAGCTTAAACCCATAGCCTTCATTTGCTCTTTCATGTGAGCAATATTATCCCAGGTCCATTCCTGAGGATGAATATTTCCATGTTTAATTGCTGCATTTTCTGCTGGCAGCCCAAAAGCATCCCAGCCCATCGGATGGAGAACATTATAACCTTTCATTCTCTTATAACGGGCAATAACATCACCAATAGAATAAACTCTTACATGACCCATATGTAAATTACCAGATGGATAAGGAAACATTTCTAAGACATAATAATTTTCCTTATCTGGGTCATCTCCGGTTTTATGTAAATTCGAATCTTCCCAATTTTTAAGCCATTTTTCCTCTACTTCTTGAAACGGATAATAGTCCTGCAAAGATCTTCACTCTCCTCATTTAGTTAAAAATTTTATCTATTTATAAAATTAAACGTAAAATTATATTAAATCCAGTTTACTCTTCTTTTTTTTCTTCCTGACGCAAAATCTTTTCTGCATCTGACCAGAGTCTTTCCAAATCATAATATTCTCTCTCTCTTTTTTTGAAAACATGAACAATTACATCTGCATAATCCATCAGTACCCATCTAGCATCATCCATACCTGCAATTTTCTGAGGTTCAATCCCTTTTTCAGACAGCTTATCATCAATTGCTCTTGCTATAGCTCTAACCTGCTGATCAGAATTAGCACTGCAGATCACAAAATAATCTGCAATCACTGTTAAACCCTGAACATCTAAGATATCTATATCTTCTGCTTTCTTATCATCAGCTGCATCAGCTGCCAATAAAGCTATATCTTTAATACTTAAATTTGACATTTATAAACTCCTCCTTATACAGACCTCTCATAGCCTGCTCCAACTATCACTTTTATATTTTTATCAGAATCTTCTTCAGCATCCTCAACAAATTCAATCTGTCCACCTAATAGATCTGCAATTTGAGAAGCTATTTTTTCATCTTCTTCACTATAATATTTAATAATTGAGCTTTGATAATCATATTTGTCGGCATTATCTATCTTATCAATCTTAAATCCATATTTCTCAAGCAGATCCGCTGTTTTAGAAGCAGCACCAGATTCTCCGACACCATTTAAAATACTAAGCTGATATTCTTTATTTTTAATATATGATTTATTTCTGACCAGGCTGTCGACCATTATTTCAGTTTCTTCAGAATCTGGTGTCCAATAACTGATACCATTTATATATTCCGGTTTACCAGGAAGCATTTTTGTCTCTATTCGACTTAAATTTATTTTTTTAGCCGTATTTAAAAAAGGTGTAATATCCTGAATTGGAATATTGGTATTTACAGCATCATTAACTTCTTTGATGATCCCCGGCACTTTAGTAACAATAGCAGGAGAAAGAACTTTAGCTAAAACAGCATCCACAAACTTCTGCTGTCTTTCTATTCTACCAATATCACCTCTTCCATCACGATAACGAACATAATGGAGAGCATCTTTCCCATTTAAGGTCTGCTGCCCTGCCGGAATATCGATATTAAGATCTCCAGCTTTATCAACATATTTCAAATCACCTTCAACATTAATATCTATTCCACCCAATCGATCAATAATTCTCTCAAATCCGGTAAAATTTGTTTCTAAATAATAATTTATATCAATTTTTAACATCTCTTCTACTGTTTCCTGGGTTAACTTTATTCCTCCATAAACATGCGAAGAATTTAATTTAGTAAAATTTCTCTTATTAGAATTTATATAAGTATCTCTCGGTAGAAAAATAATAGAAGCCTCATCAGTATCTACATCAAGACTTATTAAAATAATAGTATCTGCTCTTGATGGCCCATTGACATTAGAATCGTAACCAACTGCCAGAATATTGACCTTATTTTCTTTAAATGGTCCACCTGATGAAATCTGACTTAATTCTTCATTCCATAAAAAAGGAATTGCAACACCAATAATAACCAGAAATATAATTAAAGCTATATATTTCCAGTCAGTTAATTTTTCTAACATTTATTAATCACTTCTTTTTATTAATTTATTTCGGAAATCATTTGAATATGGATGAATAAAATTATCCCGCTCAAGTTGATATTTAATAATGTGAGTTGAAATTAAATATAAGCCATATTCAAAATCTCTTTCTATTTCGATTCTAATCTCATCTAAACCAATAAAATCTCTGTCTTCTGAAATAAAATCAGCAGCATAAATAACCCGGGCTATTTTCCCCATTTTCGGATGGCCCAGAGTGTGATAACGGATTGCTTCTAAAATCTTAGAATCATTAATTCCAAAAAGTTCTTCTGCCAACACAGCTCCAGCCGGTGCATGCAGAACTGGCGTAATTGAAAACTCAAGCTGATCTAGCTCCCAATTTGAATTCTGAATAATCTCTTTTAACTCTATGTCATTTTTATTTTTTGCAATATCATGTAATAAAGCGGCAGTTTCTACTTTTTTTAAATTAAGATTCAATTTTTTTGCTATTTTCAAAGCTGCTTTAAGTACAGATTTTGTATGCTGGTATCTTTCTCTGCCTAATAATTTTTCTATTTTCTCTAAATCAAGATCAGAATTCAATTTTTCTTTTTCTAATGACATTTAATCACCTGTAAAGATTATTTTTTTCTATGTACTTTTTTATTTTGTCTGTTGTTAAGTAGCGGATCGAATTTCCTTTTTTAATTTCTTTTCTAATCAAAGAAGAAGAAATTTCTATATTTAAACCCTGATAGGTCGAAATGTTCTTCGAAAAAGGAAGATATTTTTCTGCTTTCAAAATTCCATTTAAATTATACCCAGGTCGATTAAAAACTATAAATTTTCCTTCATTTAGTAAATATTTGGGATCTTTCCATTTGAAAATTTCTGCTAATGAATCCGCACCTATAATAAAAAAGACCTCTTCTGCATCAAGCTGGGGTACGAATTCAGATAAGGTATTTGCAGTATATGAATAACCATCTTTTTTCAATTCCCAATCAGAAAGCGAAAATTCAGGGTTCTCATCTATAGTTAATTTGAGCATTTTAAATCTGTGCCGATCAGGTAATATATCTTTATTTTTTTTATGTGGTGGCTTTCCAGCTGGCATAAAAATGATTTCAGCCAGATCAAAAGAATTTTTTATTTGTTCAGCTAAAATCAGATGTCCTAAATGTGGGGGATCAAAAGTCCCACCAAAAATAGCCACTCTTTTTTTTGACATATTTTTCACCTCTAATATCGTACATCTTTAATTATAAATTATTTTTTCAGTGCTTGCAAGTTAAATAGCTGATTAAAAGAGGAGTTTTGAACTTTAAATAGAAATAACTAATTATAGAATTAAAAAGACTGGAGGGTTAAAAATGTTATATAAATTCAAAAAGAAAAGTCCAAAAATCGCAGAACATACTTTTATTGCTCCCGGAAGCAGAGTCATTGGGGATGTAGAAATGTCTGAAAACAGCAGCATCTGGTATAACACAGTTGTAAGAGCTGATCTAGCCAAAATCAAGATAGGAAGCTACTCAAATATCCAGGAAAATTCAACTGTCCACGTTGACCATAATCAGGAAGTTAAAATCGGTGATTACGTTACCATTGGCCATAATGCAGTAATCCATTCCTGTAAAATTGGTAATAAGTCACTAATTGGCATGAACGCTACAATATTAAATGGGGCTCGAATAGGTGAAGGTTCAATTGTTGGTGCTGGAGCAGTGGTTCCCGAAAAAGCTGAAATACCTCCCGGCAGCCTTGTTTTAGGTGTTCCTGCTAAAATAGTGCGCAGTATAACTAAAGAAAAAATCATTGAGTTAAAACAGCACGCTATCCATTACGCTGATCTTGCTGCCGGTCACAAAAATATTGAAGAAATTAAGTGAATCTAAATTAAGTAAATCTAATCAGGCTGAGATATTTAATTCCTCAGCCTGATTTTTTATTGATTCTAAACTTCATATAATCTGGTTTAAAAAACTCAGTTTTTATAAATTTATTTTGCAAATATTTCTTTTGCAATTTCTACAGCCTCTCTGGCATCTCTGGCGTAAAAATCAGCCTCTATCATCTCTGCATAATCTGATGTTAAAACTGCCCCACCAACCATTATTTTGCAATCTGAAACTTCTTCTCGGACTGCTTTAATTGTTTTTTCCATATTTTTAACAGTTGTGGTCATCAGAGCACTTAAACCTAAAAGCTTAACCTGATTTTCCTTAACAGCTTTAACTACCTCTTTAATATTGACATTCCTTCCCAGATCAATAATCTGATAGCCGTAGTTTTCAAGTACAGTCTTAACTATATTTTTCCCTATATCATGGACATCACCTTTAACAGTTGCCATCACAATTTTCCCTTTAGAAATATCTCTGCCACCTGTACGGGCCATCTCCTCTTTTAAAACAGAAAATGCCTCTTTAACAGTTTCTGCTGACTGCACCAGCTGCGGCAAAAAGATTTCTCCTTTTTCGTAGCGCTCCCCCACAATATCTAAAGCAGGAATTAAATATTGATTTACTACATCTAGAGCGTCTTTTTCTTTTAAAAGAGCTTTAGTTAAGCGAGCAGCTTCACTTTTTAAGCCCTTAACAATTACTGTCTGCAGATCACTATCCTGCTTCTTTTTTTCTGCTGGCTCTGCTGTTTCAGCTTCACTCTCCGCTGCAGCCATATATTCTATATATTGAGCAGCTCCCTGATCGATATTATTTAAAACAGCAGCTGCTTTAACTGCTGCCATCATCTCCTCATCATTGGGATCAATTATTGGCAGGTTTAAACCCTGAAAAAGAGCCATACTCAAAAATGTTCTATTTAATACAGGACGAGCCGGCAGCCCAAAGGAAACATTGGAAACTCCAAGTGTAGTTTTAACTCCAAGTTTTTCTTTAACCATTTTTAAAGCTTTAAGAGTCTCTTTAACACCTTCCTGCTGAGCAGAAGCTGTCAGAGTCAGACAGTCAATAATAATTTTATCTCTGCTGATTCCATGTTCAGCTGCTTTAGCTACAATTCTTTCTGCAACTTTCAAACGACCTTCAGCTGTATCAGGTATCCCATCATCATCCATAGTTAATCCAATAACTGCAGCTCCATATTTTTTTACAGCCGGCAGGGTTTTTTCTAAAACCTCAGCTTCCCCATTAACAGAATTGACAATTGCTGTCCCATTATAATATCTTAAAGCCTCTTCAATTACTTCCGGATTACTGGAGTCAATCTGCAGCGGTATATCCAGAATTCCCTGCAGTTCTTTAATAACCTTAACCATCATTTCTTTTTCATCAATCTCCGGCAGGCCGAGATTAACATCGAGAATATCTGCTCCGGCATCAACCTCTTCTACAGCTACTTTTAAAATATAGTCTAAATCACCATCTCTTAAAGCCTGTTTAAAAGCTGCCTTTCCTGTAGGGTTAATTCTCTCTCCAACCACATTAACTCCAGCCAGCTTAACAGCTTGAGAAGGTGAGCAGATAAGACTTTCTTTAACTACTTCTCGCTCTTTAACCTTTTTATTTTTTAAATTATCAGCGATCAGAGAAATAAAATCTTCATTGGTCCCACAGCAGCCGCCGATAACTGCCAGACCTTTTTTGTAGAGTCTGGCTATCGGTTTAAAATAATCTGCCGGTGAAATTTTAAAAACCGTTTCTCCGTCCTCAACTACAGGTAATCCTGCATTAGCCTGCAGAATAACCGGTGTCTCCGAATATTTAAGCACTTCTTCAACCAGTGGCTCCAGCTTTTCTGGCCCCAGAGAACAGTTGAGACCGATCCCATCTACTCCCAGACCCTCCAGTACTGAAATCATAGAGCGGATACTGCCACCAGTAAAGGTTCTGCCATCTTCTTCAAAAGTTAAAGTGCAGAAAACAGGCAGATTGGAATTTTCTTTTGCTGCCAGTACGGCCGCCCGGGCTTCATAAAGATCAGCTATAGTTTCAATATGGATTAAATCAGCTCCATATTCAACTCCAACCAGCACCTGCTGCTGGTAAAGATTATAGGCTTCATCAAAACTTAAACTGCCCATCGGTTCTAAAAGTTCTCCCAGAGGACCCATATCCAGAGCCACTGCAGCCTCAATTCCCGATTCAACTACAGCTCTGCAGGCGTTTTCTACAGCTGCTGCAATAACTTCTTCTACAGAATAATCTATTTCATCCATTTTCAGAGCATTGGCCCCAAAAGTATTAGTAGTTAAAATTTCAGCCCCAGCTTCAAGATAACTTTTATGAATATCTTTGATCTCTTCACTTTTTTCTATATTTAATTTTTCCGGAACATCTCCAGCTTTTAAACCCCGCTGCTGCAGCACTGTTCCCATAGCTCCATCAAATAGGATGATTTCTTTTCCCAATCTAGCTTTTAGCTCCACAGTAAATCCCCTTTCTTCTCAGCTCACAGTCTTGATATAAAAGACAGTTCTGGCAGTGTCTTGCTTCAAATTCTAAATCCCTATTTTCCTGATTTCCTGTATAATCTTTCTCATTATTTATATTCTCTGTTGAGGACAGTTTCTCCTCCAATACTCCGATAATCGCTGTTACCGATTTGGTTGGCAGCAGCATATTATATTTGGAAGCAGTCAGGCCAATTTTTTTTGGTGCCTTTAAAATTCTCAAAAATTCTTTTTGAATATCAATTCCCAGATCTCCGTAACCCGGACTGTAGCGGAAAGTTATATCTTCATTACCTGCTGCTAAAACTTTTTCTTTAATCTCAGCTTCCACCTGATCACAGCCTGATTCGATAGCGGTAGTGGCACAGGCGTCAAAAATCATCGATTTAGTGACTGATGTTTTTTCGTAATAAGAAATTTTTTTATCAACCTGAGCTCCTAGAGTGGCAGCCATTAAATACACTTCTTTAGAATGCTGAAGATGTTTTTTGATACTTTTCCCCTTTAAAGTCAGGGTGGTGTTTTTAATCTCCACTCCCTCATCTGTCTCTAAAATCGGAAATTTTTGATAAAGGTAACGAAAATTGATCAGCTCTTTTATTTCAGCGATTGACTCAGCAAGCAGACGGTTTATATTATCATCTTCTAAATCTTTAGAAGTCTGTAAATATCTTAAAACTTCATTTCTATCAATTTTAAAATCCATTTTAATCAACCTTTTTACCATTAATATGGGTGATCAATGACCCAACAGCCTCTTTTATTCTGCGGGCCACATAAGGGTTATTCATTGTATAGAGATGAATCCCATCAACTTCACTGGAAATTAAATCAACTATCTGCTCAACTGCATAGGCAATCCCGGCATCTCTTAAAGCCTCTGGATTATCTTCATACTTATCCAATATTTTTTGAAATTTCTCTGGAAAATAGGCATCAGATAATTCAATGATTCTTCCTACCTGCTTTTTGTTGATCACCGGCATAATTCCTGCTTCTATTGGAACATTGATTCCCTTTTTTTCTGCTTTACTGCGAAATTTATAAAAAAGTGAGTTATCAAAAAACATCTGAGAAATTAGGTAGTCAACACCATAATCAACTTTCTGTTTTAAATATTCCAGATCCTGATCTAAGCTTTCTGTTTCCAAATGTCCTTCTGGATAACAGGCTGCTGCAATGCCGAAATCATTATGTTTTCTGATATGTTCAACTAACTGATAGGCATAATTATAATCTCCAAGCGGCTCTCCATCAGTAGGTCTATCTCCTCTTAAGGCTAAAATGTTATCTATCTTCTTTGCTTCCAGACGAGCCAGTATTTTATTTAAAGTTTCCTGATCAGAATTGATACAGGTTAAGTGAGCCAGAGCTTCCACATCATATTTTTCTTTTAAAATTGAAGAAAGCTCACAGGTTCTATTTTTTCTAACTCCCCCACCGGCTCCATAAGTTACACTAATATAATCTGGATTAATATCCTTTAATTCCTCTAAAGTCTGATAGATATTTTCTATTGGCACATCCGGTCTGGGTGGAAATACCTCCAGTGAAAATACTACTTCTTTTTGATCAAAAATATTTTTAATCTTCATCATTATCCTCCTCGAATACTCTACTGCTTTTTAAAATATTT
Source organism: Halanaerobium sp. (assembly GCA_046260625.1). Lineage (GTDB taxonomy): Bacteria > Bacillota > Halanaerobiia > Halanaerobiales > Halanaerobiaceae > Halanaerobium. The sequence continues at coordinate 8,630 of JBHEOV010000062.1, forward strand.
ATAAAATCTAATGAAATTATCAGCTTTTATTCACTGCTTATCTTGAAAAATAACATAAAAAACAAAATTCCACTTCCTAAGTAGAAGTGGAATGCACAACTACTTATCTTTCAGGCTTAACCTGCTGGATTTAGCACCGGGCAGTATAACTGCTGGTTGCCGGGTTTCTCAGGGCCAGATCCCTCCACCACTCTTGATAAGATAATATTCTATTTTTAATTACTTTAACATATTAAAAGATTAGTGTCAAGAATTTTGACAGCTTAAGCGTCACAATTTTCATTCTCACATTCTTCATTTTCATACTCGATTTCTACTGTTACATGATCTATTTTTTCTGCAGCCAGCAGAGTCTTAATTTTAGCTTTAAGCTTTATAATTTCTGCTTTTGAAAATTCATCTGGTATAATAAGATGGGTACTCAAAAAAATCTTATCTCCTTCTAAAGTCCAGACATGTGTATGATGAACAGAAAGTGCCTCAGTCTCTTCCACAACTTTTTGCTGCAGCTCTGTAATATTAATACCTGCTGGAACTCCCTGCAGGAAAATATTCAGTACTTTTTTCAGCTTGGAAATTACATTGTATAAAATGTAAAGATTAATCAATAATGAAAGCAAGGGATCTAAAATCGGAAGCTCTTTGTAAATCAAAACTATACTAACTATAAGTACTGCCACCCAGCCTAAAACATCTTCTAAAAGATGCCAGCTGACAACATCTTTATTTAAAGATTCTCCTCCTCTTAATTTAAAAACTGCAATTCCATTAACTATTATTCCCAAAATAGCAAGGTATAACATTCCTTCTGGATGTACGGCCTGAGGAGCAAAAATTCTTGGAATTACTTTTGTTAAGATAAAAACAGACCCCAAAATTAAGACTATGCTGTTAATTAGTGCTCCAAGTAAAGAGAATCTAGCATAACCATAACTGAATTCTTCATCTGCCCCCTTTTGAGAATAATTCTCTAAATACCAGGACATTGCTAAAGAAATTGAATCACCTAAATCATGCAAGGCATCAGATAAAATAGCCATACTGTTAGTAAAAATTCCACCAAAAATTTCAATAATGGTAAATGATAAATTTAAGAAAAAGGCCATTTTAATATTTGAGACATTTGAATGATCATGATCATGTTCACTCATTTTTTCCCACAATTAATTTCATAATTTATTCCCCTTTTATATTTATTTCTTTTTACGGAAATAATTTTATCAATTTATATTAAAAAAATATGTAAAGCAATTACTTTTTATAATTTTTAAACTTTTTAAGCCTGTTGACATTCTCCGGGCCTTCTGTTAAAATAACTTAAGTAATGCCCCCGTAGCTCAGTGGATAGAGCAAAGGCCTCCGAAGCCTTGAGCGTAGGTTCGACTCCTACCGGGGGCACCATTTTATATATATAGGATTTTCAAGCGTTTTTAACATCAGAAACCAACTCTTCTGACTCAATGTTTATCATTTCTACCCCATACCTATGCAGTTCTAACAAAAATGATACTCGATCTATCCCCATCATTTCTGCAGCCATCCCGGAAGATATTCGTTTAAGTTCAAATAGTTTGACCGCCATTGCCATCTTTGCTTCTCTTTCAAATTCTTCAGGACTTTCCTGCAGTAAATCAGATAGAGTATCAGGATATTCAATTATTATTTTATTAGACATGTTGATGCCCCCCTGATTTAATATATATTATTCCAATTATTTTGAATATATTTTCCTATTCCTCCTAGATTATAATTTGATAAATTCAATATCTTAGCTAGTAAGATCAAGATATTTCCGTCATTATCTTTTCTATTTTAGGTTTAGTTTCTGGTAAATTAACTGTAACAATCTGCCAAATGATATTCAAATCTACTCCAATAAAAATAAAAGATCTCTCCTCATTGGTATATCACATCTCTTAATATTTCTTCTTTTAATTCTGGTTTTAAAGCCTCTACAGTTACTAAATCAACTTCTCTCTCTAAATTTTCTTCTAAAAACTGTTTTAAATCTACAAATTCCCATCCTATATCTTCAGAAAACTGGACTAAAATATCCACATCACTATCTTCATTAGCTTCATTTTTCGCAAATGAACCAAATATACCAATATTTTTAACTTTATAATTTTTTTCTAAAACCGGCTTTAATTTTTTAAGCTTTTTCTTAAGATCTTTGTTGTCCATATTTTAACTCCTTTCTTCTTTAGCGTTACGTCAAATCTAATCTTCTACCATTCACCTTCAGTCTATATCTATTAACTACTGACAACGTATTGTCACCAGTAGAAAAATTTTTTATCTATTACTAATTATAATTCAAGAAATTCTTTGAATTTCCTTTATTGAAGCAGGCTTAACTCATACAAGTACCTCCAGATATCTTTTTACTATATTCTTAGCCCCTGTAACTTCAGCATACTCAAGCAGTTTGGAGATATTCTTATCCTTTTTCTTTATATAGTTCTGCATTGCCTCTTTTACAACATCAGTACCTACTTTGTTTCTCAGTCTGATGCAGTCACAGATTGTTTTTTCCTTATTATATATTTTAACCATACTACCCCCAATATCAACCTCTTCAATTCCTGTATTATACTGCTTATCTGCAAAATAAAAAATAGAGATCGGCGGATAATCAGGTAGTTTAGGCCTGTGTTCATCTCGGTGAATGGCAATATAATACTCCCAGGGATTGCTTGTAGTGAGATCATAATACGAAAGAGCTGAAAGCAGACATAACACACCATTAGGGACTATATTGCTTACTTCGATTAGTTCTGTATTGCTATTAAATTCATCATCATTCCAGCGGTACAGCCCTCTTTTGATCCTGGTAATCTCTCCCTTATCCTGAAGTTTATATAGATGTGAAGAGTGAATATCTGCCTCAAGTATATCTTTAGTCCGAGCATATCCATTGTTTCTCTCAAATATATTCTTTATCTTATTGTGAATAGTAGGATCCATAATGACACCTCCGTTAGTATCATCCGCACTTATAGATATATGCGGAGGTTTTTAGCACTTTTATCTGTTTTAAGTTTATCACGTCAGCTCAATATAGACAAGTTAATTCAATTATCATATCCTGAAAGCTCTAGCAATTCTATGTTTTTCAGTTTTCTCATAAACCTTTTCATCCTGCCCACCCAAATTTATAGTTCGATAATAAACTACATAGGCAAAAAAATAACCAGACAGTATGCCTGGCGTTTAATTCTATTAATTTTATTTACCAATAGTACCTTTTTCCAGATCAATAACTACTCCAGTCCTTTGTAAAAAATCCATACCAATTATTG
>JBHEOV010000063.1:0-11796 GCA_046260625.1 Halanaerobium sp.
ATTCAGTATATTGCTAATAACCCTGACGATCCAAAAAAACAAAGAACTGAAATGGTTCTGTCATTGATACGCCTGATGTTGGAGTAAAGTTTGATGAGTATTGAAATAAGCAGCTGAATTACCCGACAGGAGAAAAAATATTTGCGACATGAAAACCTTTATTAGTAATAATATAAGGATTTAAATAATTAAAACAAAAATATAAAAAGGTTAAATTACATAAATTATATAATAATAAAATATTTGACAAAAAATACTTATAATGTTATAATGAATATACAATAAAAAATACATTATAAAGTAAGGGAAAATAAAAAATGAAATGCTAGTTGCGTAAGCTTGATAAATGTAATTGAAAATTATACCCAAATTCATTTCACTAAAAAATTGATAACGGTATTTTTTTAATTGCATTTCACGAAAGATGAGAAGTGAAAGCTTTTAGTAAATCAAACTAATCCTACACTCAACTTTTATCAAAAACAAGTGAATAAAGGTTTTTAACACCCCAGGCAAAGGGGAGAAACACTCCAAGAAACTCCCAACATTAGGGTTTATTCAAAACCTAATATGGTGGATGTAGCTCAGTTGGCTAGAGCGCAGGATTGTGGCTCCTGAGGCCGTGGGTTCAAGCCCCATCATCCACCCCATTTAATACATCTATTTAAGATGTATTTTTTTTATACCCTCTTTAATTAATCGAAAACTTATGCTATAATGTATTCACTCTATATGACTAAAAGTCAAAAATAAGTGGGGGTTAATAAGAGTGGCCAAGCAAACAAAAAAATCGCTAAAAAGGCGTAACACAATTTTAAATGAAGCGGAAAAATTATTTATAGAAGAAGGCTTTGAAAAAACAACTGTCAAAGACATTGCCCAAAAAGCAGGAGTTGCTAAAGGAACATTTTACTATTATTTTGATACTAAAGAAGATATAATTTCTTCTCTTCTAGAAAAAAGATATAAGAAAACCGAGAAAAAAGCAAGACATGTACTGGAAAATCAAGAGATGTCTTCACTGGAAAAATTAGAAAAAGTAATTTTGCGATTAATATTTAGCAGAAGAGGTAACTTTAAAGTTTATGAATTCTTTAAGATTGATGAGAATGCTAAATTTATGAAGGAAAGAAATAAGGAATTCTGGAATAAATTTATGCCTATTTTTACTGCTATAGTAAAAGAAGGTGTAGAAAGAGGAGAATTTGAGACCGATCACCCGGAAGAAGTTACTGAGATTTTATTTATGGGTATTGATAATTTTCTGCACAGACATTATGCTAAGTTTACAACCGAAGAGATGTATATAGATAAATTTGTAGCAGTAGAAGAATTATTAAATAGAGCTTTAAATATCAAAGCAAGAAAAGTTGATTTATCGTTAATGAAACCTGAAGATTAATAATGGTGGTGTAAATATGAAAAAAGATTTTGATAATCAGGATCTTCTAGCTTTTCTAGGTCGACTGACCAATAAATGGGGGACCGGACATGAGAGTGTAACTAAAATTCTGGATAAGACACGTGATTTTATTGAATCTAAAAATTACAAGCTTCCATTTATTAATAAAGTAACTGAATTGCTGGAGATGCTGAGTGAATACTCTAAAGGTAATTTTAAATTAAATGAGGCTGCGGTAGGATGGATTGTAGCCAGCCTTGCTTATTTGATTTTACCGACAGATCTGATTCCTGATTTTTTACCTGGAATTGGGTTTACTGATGATGCAGCAGTTTTTATTCTTGCCTTTAGACAGCTCTCACAGGAGTTAGAACATTTTCGCAATTGGAAAGAGTTGGAGTCAAAAACAATAGAAATCGAAAAAGAATAAATTAATTTTAAAATATACTGGATATTTTCTTAAATTTATTATATACTTGAAAAGGTGAAAATTTTAATGTAGGGATTAAATTCTGGCAGAAAAAAGTGCATTTAAATAATTTCTAGAGAACCCTTGACAAGTGCAAAAAGCTGTGTTACCATTATATGTGCTTTTTGTGAAAAAGAAAAAAGAAATTTTCACTCACAGCATTATTTACTATGCGAAAGTGGCGGAATTGGCAGACGCGCTAGATTTAGGATCTAGTGGGCAATCCCCATGTGGGTTCGAGTCCCACCTTTCGCACCATTTAATAATTCTGTCATTGACCCCGATATTGGCCCGGTGCCAGATCGGGGATTATTAACATATAGAGAGTTTTTTAAAAAGTTTTATTTAAATATCAGTTAGGAGGAATATTAATGGAAGTGAAAAAAGAAGTTTTAGAAGGTAATAAAGTTAAACTGGATGTTGAAATAGAAAGTGATCGGGTAGATGAAGCTTTAGAACAGGCTTATCGCCAGGTTGTTAAAGATGTAGAAATTCCTGGTTTCAGAAAGGGAAAAGCACCACGCAAAATTATTGAGCAGAGATTCGGAGAAGAGGTGCTGCATAAAGATGCTCTAGATATTCTGATTCCACAGGGATATAGTGAAGCTGTAGAAGAAGCTGATATTGAGCCGGTAGCACAGCCTGATATAGAAGATTTTTATATATCCAAAGGAGAGGCTGCTACATTTACTGCAATTGTAGAAGTTAAGCCTGAAGTTGAACTTGGAGAATACAAAGCCTTAGGTATTGAGAAAGAAGATGCTGAAGTGAAGGAAGAAGAGATAAATGAGCGTTTAGAAAAGATGCAGGATGAGCACAGCCAGTTAATGACTGCAGATCGCGAAGAACTGCAGCAGGGTGATTATGCAATAATTGATTTCACCGGTTATGTTGATGGGGAAGAATTTCCAGGCGGCTCTGCAGAAGAATATAGTTTAGAAATTGGATCTGAAAGCTTTATTCCAGGTTTTGAAGAACAGTTAATTGGAATGAATGTAGGAGAAGAAAAAACTGTTGAGGTAACATTCCCGGAAGATTATCATGCAGATGATCTTGCTGGTTCCGAGGCATCTTTTGATGTGGTTTTAAAAGAAATCAAAGTTAAAGAAAGACCAGAACTCAATGATGATTTTGCTCTTGAAGCAAGTGATTATGAGACAATAGATGAGTTAAGAGTTAGTATTGAAGAAGAAATAGCTGAACAGAAAAAAGAATCAGTAGAAAATAACTTCAGAGAAGAATTAATTAAAAAAGCAAGCGGAAATGCTGACGTTAATATGACTGATACTCTTGTAGATGAACAGCTTGATCAGATGTTTGAAAGATTATCTCAGTCCATCTCACAGCAGGGTATGGATGTAGAAGATTATCTCGAGTATATGGGAATGGATGAAGATAGCTGGAGAGAGCAGAACAGAGAAACAGCATCTGAGCGAGCTAAAGAACTGCTGGTACTGGAAGCAATTGCAGATGTAGAAGATATTGAAGTAACAGATGAAGAAATCGAAGAAGAAGTTAATGATATTGCAGAAATGCATGATCAGGAGCCGGAACAGATCAAGGCTATTTTACAGATGCAGGGACAGCTTTCACAGCTCAAAGAAGATATTAGAAGACAAAAATCAATTGAATTTCTAATAGAAAATAATTAATTTTGATTAGAATGTAAAACATTAACTGTTTTTGAATCTGTTTTTAGATATAATATACATGTACAAGGTACCAAAATCGTTTTCGGGTATCAGGTACCAAAATATAAAGGGAGGTTTTAACCGATGAGCCTAATTCCAATGGTAGTGGAACAGACCAATCGTGGGGAAAGATCTTATGATATTTATTCCCGACTTTTAAAAGATAGAATTGTATTTTTGGGTTCACCAGTAACAGATGATGTCGCAAATACTGTTATTGCTCAGCTGCTCTTTTTAGAAGCAGATAATCCAGACAAAGATATTTACTTATATATCAACAGTCCGGGTGGTTCAGTAACAGCTGCTCTGGCAATGTATGATACAATGCAGTATATTAAACCTGATGTTGTAACAATTGGTATGGGTCAGGCTGCAAGTGCCGGTGCTCTATTACTTGCCGCTGGTGCAGAAGGAAAGCGTTATGCTCTTCCATATGCAAGAGTTATGATTCATCAGCCAGCAGGTGGAGCTCAGGGTAAGGCAACTGATGCTGAGATCCATATTAAAGAATTGATGCGGATCAGAGAATTGCTGAATGAAATTCTCAGCAAACACACAGGTAAGAGTGCAGAACAGATTTCGCAGGATGTAGAAAAAGACTATTTCATGACTGCAGAAGAAGCTGTAAATTATGGATTGATTGATGAAGTTATAACTCGGAATGAATTAAGTGAAAAGTAATTTAGCCCAAGAGGTGATATAATGTTCAAATTTGGCGATCATGATCACGAAGATGGGGAATTGAAGTGTTCCTTTTGTGGTAAAAGCCAGGATCAGGTGAAAAAATTAGTAGCCGGTCCAGGAGTCTATATTTGTGATGAATGTATAGAACTCTGTAACGAAATTGTAGAAGAAGAATTAGATGAAGATTTTGAACTTGAATTTGAGAGCGTTCCTAAACCAAAGGAAATCAAAGAATATTTAGATCAGTATGTAATTGGCCAGGAAAGAGCCAAAAAATCATTATCTGTAGCTGTATATAACCATTATAAAAGAGTCAATTCCAATATGATGGTTGATGATGTTGAGCTGCAGAAGAGTAATATTATGATGGTTGGACCTACAGGCTGTGGTAAAACCTTAATGGCTCAAACTCTGGCTAAAATAATAGATGTACCGATTGCAATAACTGATGCTACTTCTTTAACAGAAGCTGGTTATGTAGGTGAAGATGTAGAAAATATCCTGTTGAAGTTAATTCAGGCTGCTGATTATGATGTAGAAAAAGCAGAAAAAGGTATTATCTATGTTGATGAAATTGATAAAATCGCCCGCAAATCTGAAAATTCATCTATAACAAGAGATGTTTCGGGAGAGGGAGTACAGCAGGCCCTGCTTAAAATTATAGAAGGTACAGTTGCCAGTGTTCCACCACAGGGGGGACGTAAACATCCTCATCAGGAATTTATTCAGATAGATACAACTAATATTCTCTTTATTGCTGGTGGAGCTTTTGATGGTCTGGAGAAATTGATCGACTCCCGCATCAGCGAAAAAGTTATGGGTTTTGGAGCTGATATCAAAACCAAAGAAGATAATAAAAATATTGGAGATACCCTAAAGCATATTCAGCCTCAGGATTTACTGCACTATGGTTTGATTCCTGAATTTATTGGTAGAATGCCGGTTCAGGTAACCTTAGATCAGCTTGAGGAAGAAGATATGGTTCGAATTATGACAGAGCCTCGTAATGCTTTAGTAAAACAGTATGAAAAGTTTTTTGCTATGGATGATATTGAGCTTGAATTTACAGAGGATTCTCTAATAGCAATTGCTGCTAAAGCCTTAGAGCGGAATACAGGTGCTCGCGGTTTAAGATCAGTTGTAGAAAATACTGTTTTAGATATTATGTATGAGCTGCCATCAAGACCTGAAATTAAAAAATGTATAATAACCAAGGAAGTCATAGAAGAAAATGCTGATCCAATTCTGGAAATTGAAGATGATAGTCTGGAAGAGGAAGAAAGCGCTTAACAGCTAAAAGATTAAATAATAGATACTGTTTAATGTAAATTAAGCTGTAAGAATGAGATCTAGAGATAATATTACTCCCAAAGAGTGAGTGGTATTATCTCTTTCGTTTTTTAAATAATTTTGGAGGGGAAAGTTAATTAATCCCGAAATATAAAAATAGGATAATTTATAAGTGAGTTATTCACTTAAATACAATAGATAGAGGTGAAATTTAATGGCTGAAGAAAATGAAATTAAAGAAGTAATGGAATTACCTCTACTGGCATCCCGTGGTGTAATTGTTTTTCCACATATGGTAATTCCTCTTTTAGTGGGCAGAGATAAATCTATAGCAGCTCTCGAGGAAGCAATGATGGAAGAAAAGAAAATAGTTATTGCAGCTCAAAAAGATGAGACAGTAGAAGAACCTGAGATAGATGATATTTATGGCTTTGGCACAATAGCTGAAGTAAAACAGCTGGTTAAACTTCCTAATGGAATGATTAAAGTTGTGGTAGAAGGTTTAGAACGAGCTGAGGTTATTGAATATCTGGACACAGAGGAATATTTCCTGGTGGAAGCAGCAAGCCGTCCGGAAGAAAAAGTTGAAGTTACAACTGAAGTTAAAGCTCTGATGAGGACAGTTATTAAGGAATTTGAAGAATATATCAAATATAATCGCAATTTACCAGCTGAAACAATTATGTCGGCCAGCAATATTGATGATCCCGGCCGTCTGGCTGATGTTATTTCTTCTCAGGTTGAATTAAAATATCAGCAGCTGCAGGAATTATTAGAGGCAACTGATATTATTGAACGTTTAGAAAAGATGCTGAGTCTGCTGCAGGATGAAATTGAAGTTTTAAAAATTGAGTCAGATATCAACAAAAGAGTCAAAAAGAAAGTAGAAAAAAATCAGAAAGAATATTATCTGAGAGAGAAAATGAAAGTTATTCAGGATGAACTGGATGACGATAAAAAAACAACTGATGAAATAGGAGATTATTATGAAAAACTGGAAGAGGCAGAACTGCCGGAAAAAGTAGCCGAAAAGGTTGAAGATGAAATTGAAAAACTTGATCGGACTCCTAATATGTCTCCAGAAGCTACAGTTATCCGTAATTATCTGGACTGTATTTTAGATCTGCCCTGGAATAAAGAAAAAGATGAAGAAATTGATATCAAAAATTCTGAGGAGATTTTAGAAGCAGATCATTATGGTTTGGAAGATGTTAAAGAAAGAATTTTGGAATATCTGGCTGTCCGCAAGATGGCTCCAGCTAAAAAGAGTCCTATTTTATGTCTGGTAGGAGCACCTGGAGTTGGTAAAACTTCTCTCGGCCGCTCCATTGCCAGAGCTCTAGATAGAGATTTTGTCAGGCTATCTTTAGGTGGAATCAGGGATGAGGCAGAAATAAGAGGCCACCGCAGAACCTATATTGGTTCTCGTCCCGGTAGAATTATTAATGCAATGCGTGATGCAGGCAGTAAAAATCCTGTTTTCTTACTGGATGAAGTTGATAAAATGAGTTCTGATTTTAGAGGTGATCCCGCTTCTGCTCTGCTTGAAGTTTTAGATCCAGAGCAAAATAAAGAATTTGGCGATCACTATCTGGAAGTTCCATTTGATCTTTCACAGGTGCTTTTTGTGACAACTGCTAATGTTGCTCATACAATTCCGGCACCACTTCTGGATCGAATGGAATTAATTGAGATTCCAGGTTATACAGAAGATGAAAAGTTAAAGATAGCAGAGCGTCATCTGCTTCCTAAAATATATAAAGATCACGGCTTAGAAGAAGACCAGCTCAATATTTCTGCCAATGCTATCTTAAAGGTGATTAGAGAATATACCAGAGAAGCAGGTGTGAGAAATTTAGAGCGGAAATTGGCCGCTATTGCCCGTAAAGTAACTAAAGAATTTGTAGAAGGAAGAGATCACAAAGCTCTGGTAGCAGTTAATAGTGTAGAAAAACATCTGGGTTTACCCGATTATGAACATCAGGAAACCAATTTGGAAGATAGAATTGGTGTAGCTACAGGGCTGGCCTATAATCAGGCTGGTGGAGATATCTTAGATATCGAGGTGGCAGTAGTTCCCGGCAAAGGGGAATTGACTTTAACTGGTTCTTTAGGAGATGTAATGAAAGAATCTGCTCAGGCGGCTCTAAGTTATGTGCGTTCCAAGCAGAAAGAATTGAACTTAAATGATGGATTTTATGAAAAATATGATATTCATATTCATGTTCCTCAGGGAGCTGTGCCCAAAGATGGTCCTTCAGCAGGAATCACTATTGCAATAGCTCTTGCTTCTGCTTTAACAGGCCGTAAAGTAAAAGGAAATTATGCAATGACTGGAGAAATTTCTTTAAGAGGTAGAGTCCTGCCGATCGGTGGTTTAAAAACTAAAATTCTGGCCGGACGCAGAGCAGGAATTGAAAACTTTATTATACCGAAGAAGAATGAAAATAAATTTAAGGAAATTGAAAAAGAAATTACTAGAGGCTTAAATGTAACATTTGTTTCTCATATGGATCAGGTAATGGATATTTTACTAGTAGAGGATGAAAATCATGCAGATCACTAAGGCTGAATTTTATAAAAGTGTCTATAAATATGAAGACTGCCCCAGGCTGCAGCAGCCTGAGGTAGCCTTTAGTGGCCGTTCAAATGTGGGTAAATCATCTCTGATCAATAGGCTGACCAGACAAAAAAAATTAGCCAGAACCAGTAATACTCCCGGCAGAACTCAGTGTTTAAATTATTTTAATGTTGATGATCAATTTTACTTAGTAGATCTACCCGGCTATGGTTTTGCTAATGTGCCGCAGAAAGTTAAAGATGATTGGGCAGAATTGATTGATACCTACTTAAACTACAGAGAAAATTTAATTGGAGTAGTCCAGATTATTGATTCACGGCATAAGCCGACCAAAGATGATAAAATGATGGTCGACTGGCTGCAGGCAAGCGGCTTAAGTTATTTAATTGTTGCTACCAAGGTAGATAAAATATCAAATAATAAAAAAGCAAAGCAGAAAAAATTAATTTATAAAGAGTTGAATTTGATTGAAGAAGATAATTTCACCTTCTTTTCTGCTCAGACAGGAGAAGGAAGTAAAGAAGTCTATCAATATCTTGATTTTTTAATGCAGCTGGCAAAAGATAGGAAATAAAAATGGAGCAGAGTTATACCACCTATTTTGCTGAAATTTATGATGATGTAATGAAAAATGTTCCTTATCAATACTGGTTTCGATATTTAAAAGATCTTTTAAAATATTATAATCATCAACCTGAGTCAGTGCTGGAACTGGCCTCAGGGACCTCCAATATGACCTTAAAATTAATCAATCTGCAGTCTGTAAATAAGATCACTGCTCTTGATTTATCCTCAGCGATGCTTGCTCGGGCTGCTGAAAAATTAGAAATTAAATTAAAAGAGTCTCCGGATTTAAACAAATTTTCTGTTCAAAAAACAGAAATGGATTATCTGCTGCAGAAAGATCAGAATCAAATAAATATTCACTTTAAGTCTCAGGATATGACAGATTTTTATTTTGAGAATAAATTTGATCTGATAACATCTTTTTTTGACAGTTTAAATTATTTGACTGATATAGACCAGCTTCAGAGCTGTTTTGAAAGTGCAGCTGCTTCTTTAAAAAATGATGGTTTATTTATTTTTGATATGAATTCAATCGGCAGAATTAATTCAATTGAAGAAAAGTCTTTTGTCATTGAAGGAGATAGTTATCAATGTTTCTGGGAAGATATTGTAAAAGCAGAAGAAAATTTATGGCAGGTAAAGCTGAAAATATGTCCGAATAATGATCAACTTCCCTGTTTTGAAGAATCTCACAGTGAGCGCGGATATAAAATAAATACTATTTTAAGGCTGCTCAAAAGCAGTGGTTTTCAGGCAGTAGATGTATATAATGCTTTCAGTTTTGCTGGAGGAAAAAATAATTCAGATCGATTATATTTTGCAGCAGCATTAAATAAAGAGAGACTGCAGCATAATCAGGGTAAGCTGAAAAAGTTTTATTATGGAGCGAAAAATAGGATAGATTATTTTTTAGTCAGTCTTAAATACTTTTTTTAGTTTTATTAATTAGATTTGGGACATTTGTCCGGTCCTTATTTAGTATTTATTAAAAATTTATAGCTTAAAAATTAAAAATGCATTTAAATTATAAAAAGCAGGAGGCTTAAGTTAGCTCCTGCTTTGTTTATTCTATTTAATTTTTTAAATTAGATTTGATTTATCAAATTATCTATTTTTTAACCACTTTTTGTAGATCCTGATCTTTATTTTTCGGTCTGCTCCAGAGCTTACTTTTTAGCCAGGGTAGTACATAATAGTCTAAACCGAAGGAACGGCCAGAACCGATTAAAGCAATTGAAGCAAATAAGAACCAGAATAGAGGGCTAAAGTGTCCGGGCCAGTCACTGGACCAGTGTGCATACTGACCGGCCAGTAAAAAGTTGACTGAAAATCCAGCCGAACCTAAGGCACCAAGACTTGCAAATAAACCAAAGATTAAGGAAAGACCGATTCCTATCATACTTAGGGTTACCACAGTCTGGAAGAAGAGAGGAAACTTAAAGATTATCGCTTCATTTAACCAGACATACCAGCCGACAGCATAATCACCAATCGGTGATGTTGAAGCTCCGGAAACCAGATAATCTCCACTCGCTAACCAGCCATCTCTCACTTTAGTATAACCCTCATAAAGCCACATAATTCCAACAAAAACCCGTAAAAGAACCAGCCAGAGTGATCTTGAAGTCTCACTGACAAAACCAAATAGACTTGGCAGTAAGCCTTTATGAGAAGCCTGTTCTTTCATATAGTCAGTAATCAGACTGTATGTTTCTTTGATTCCACCAATTTCAAAGCGGTAGAACATATTAACTGAGTGTTTCATAAACATAGCTGGAATTCCAGATAAAGATAAGCCCATTACTTCAGCCACTGCATAGCTGCTTCCAACTGAAACCATAACTCCATGTAAATTTGGTTCTAGCTCTTCTTTGGAACCACCTTTAATTTCAGCTATAATATTTTTAGCTGCACATTCACCGGTCTGCTGAGCTGATTCAACCAATGCAGGTAAGATCTGATCATCCTTCCAGGGAGCTGCTGCATTATCACCAATAGCATAGACATTGGCATAATCTTCTGTCTGCAGATATTTATTTACTTTGATTCTATTGGCACGGCTGGTAGCCAGACCAGAATTTGCAGCAAAGTCAGCCGCCTGTACACCACAGGTCCAGATGATTGTCCGGGCTTTGACTTCCATTCCATCATTTAAAATTAACTTATTTTCTTCAATTTTATCAACAAACTCACCGGTTTCAACATTTACTCCTTTTTTTGTCATATAATTCATTGCTTTTTCAACCAGCTCATCACTGAGATTGGGAAGTATTTTATCGAGACCTTCAAAGTTATAAATTTCTATTTCATCACGAGGTATATTATATTCTTTACTGTATTCATCAAGCCATTCAATTAACTCCCCAACCATTTCGACTCCTGTAAAACCTCCACCGGCAACTGCAAATGAAAGCAGTTCTTTTCTTTTGGCTGGGTCATCTGTCATTCTTGCTTCCTGCAGACATTTTTCAACATGTTTTCTAATAGACTTTGAATCATCCATCGACCAGAGTGTAAAGGCATGTTCAGCTACACCTTCAACTCCATGGTAACTTGGCTTGCTGCCGGCTCCCATAATTAAATAATCATAAGTATATTGATGATCCTTAGAACTTAAAATTTGATTTTTAAAATCAATATCGTTGATTTCATCCTGAACTAGATTAACTTTTGTTGAAGAGAAGATTCTTTCTAAATCAACTTTAAGTGCGTCTTCTTCAATCCTCTTACCTGCTACCTCATGTAATTCTGTTAACAAAGTATGATATGAATTTCTATCAATCAGAGTAATTGTAGAGTCAGGATATTTTTTTAATTTTTTATGGAGAGTCTGGGCAGCAGCAACTCCACCATATCCTGCTCCAAGTATAATAATATTTTTACTCATTTTTTACCTCCTTCAAATTTCTTTTTTTGTTATTTTTTAGTTTTATCTTTTGATGATCAAAATAATAATTATTTCGATTAAATATATAATTTCACAAGTCATTTAAAAAATAAAATCATGAGTTATATTTTTCACACTATAATTATAGCATATTTAAAATAAAATGCAAGTAAAATACTCGGGTTTAATCTTTGCAATCTTTCTTATTTGTGATAAAATGTAAGT
>JBHEOV010000064.1:0-10976 GCA_046260625.1 Halanaerobium sp.
TATAATCGTTTTCGACTTTTAATTAGTATTTTAGTCTTTATCTTGAGTCATTATTTAATTTTGAGAATCGGAGGCTTTTTTAATTATCTATTTAACTGGCTTCCTGATTTTCCGGTGACTGTCTTTATGGAAAATCCAGCTGGAGTAACAGAATCTACAATTTATATTGGTTCAGCTCCCTTTATTGTTATTATAATGATAATGGTCGGATTGTTTTTTCTTAATTCCCGTTTGATTGCTTCTGATATCGATGTTTAAAAGGAGGATAAAATGAGCAGAAAAAAATTTATTAGCTATCTATTAATAATTTTAACTTTAGTGATGATTATAGATTTGAGATATGTTAGTTCAGATAATAATTTATTCGAAGGTCTGATTACCGAATCAATCGAGGATATGATCGGGATGGAGAGTAATTTCTTTCAAAACACCTATAATCAAAATAGTATAAAGGCTGAAAAAGAGGGTAATTTAAAACTCGAAGAAGAATTTTTGAGAGAAAATGACGAAATAAAAAGTTTTAATTTAAAAAATGATTTTGGCAGCATTGAAGTTCAGGGAAGTCAGAAGCAGGAAATAAATATTGACTATACCCTCAAGGTTCATGCAGAAGATGAAGCTGCAGCAGAAGAGTTTATTCAGGATTTAGAAATCATCTATAATCTGGATGGAGAAAATTTAGAAATAAGCTTAAATACCAGCCAGACTGAAAATCCGGAGCTGATTAATGTAGTAGAAATAGATTATCAAATAATCATTCCGGAAAGCATGCAGGCAAAATTAACTAATAAATATGGTGGACTTCAGGTTCAAAATTTAAAGTCAGAAGTTAATGCTTCCAATAGTTATGGAAACACTTTGATAAATAATATTGAAAAAGCAGTTAATTTAGATTTAGCTTATGGACAATCTGAAATTAATAATCTTAACTCCACTTTAGATTTAAAGTCTTCTTATGCAGAAAATGATATTAAAAATATAGCAGGTAAATTTAGTTTAAGAAGTTCATATGGTTTTAATAAAATTAACAATTTAGAATCAGACTTTGAGATGGACAGCCGCTATGGAGGAGCAGAGATTAACTCGGCAGCAAATATTGATCTAAACAGCAGATATACAGGTTTTACTATTAGTGATATCAGAGGAAAAGTTACAGCTAATTCTGAATATGGAGATTTTACATTAACTAATATTAAAGACTTAAAATTGAAACTCTGGTATGCAGATCTAGAAATTAACGATTTAAAAGATTATGAGTTATATAATTATGATTTGGTAGCAGAATATGGAAATATAGAAGCAGATCTGGGTGAAGTTAGTTATGATAATCAGCAGCAGTTAAAATATCAGGGGCAGCAGGCTGAATATGAGATTAAAATCAATTCTGAATATGGTGATATTAAAATTAAATAGGTTTTTTCTTATTAAGTAATTTATGGTATAATAAAGTTGCTTAATAGGAGATGATTAAATAATGACAAAAAAAGTGAAATTAATTTATAATCCGGCAGCTGGAGATAAGTCTTTTAATTCTTATTTAGATAATTTTTTAAAGCAGTTTCAGGCTGCTGGATTTAAAGTAGATATTTATAGAAGCATGAAACCAGGAGACTTTGGAGCAGGACTTGATGATCTTGATCAGAGTTATCAAGCGGTAATTGTTGCTGGTGGAGATGGCTCAGCCAGTGAGATGGTGGATTTACTGCAGAAAAAGGAAATTGATTTACCTTTAGGAATAATCCCTGCCGGAACTGCCAATGATTTTGCTTCTTTTTTAGGGATGACCCAGAATATTGAAAACAGTGTAAAAAGAATTTTAGACTGGAATATTAAAGAAATCGATGTGGGAAAGGTTAATGATAGGTATTTTTTAAATGTATGTGTGGGCGGCATTATTTCCCAGATAGCCCACGGTACAGAAACAGAAATGAAAAATCGCCTGGGTAAAGTAGCTTATTACCTGCAGGGGTTGCGAGAACTGCCAAATATTAAGTCAATGCAGCTAGAAATTGAAACTTCTAAAAAAACAATTAACGGTGATTTTTTAGGCTTTTTTATTTTTAATAGTAAAGATGCAGGTGGCTTTAAAAATATTGCTAAGCTGGCCTCAATTGATGATGGTTTATTTGATTTATTGGCAGTTAAGACCGGAAATATTTTAAAACTTAGTTCTGCAGCTGCTGATTTATTCAATGGTAAGGATATCAAAAATGAGAATCTAATTTATCTGCAGGATAGTTATTTTAAAATTACTATGAAAAACAATGGTCAGGAATATCACTGTGATATAGATGGTGATAAGGGGCCTGCTTTTCCCTTAGAGATTAAATTGATTCCTTCAGCTCAAAAAGTTTTTACAGCTTAATCAAATTTTTGCAGGAAGAGTAAGTCAAATTTATAATTATATATTTTAAAAAATTTACCCTGCTGCCAGGTAGGAGCCTCTCTGATCGCACGGAGAGGTTTTTTCTTTTTTTTAAAAAATCAAGTTAATTAAAGGAGAACTAATCAATGAAGAAAAAAATTTTATTTATAATTTTATTAATTTCACTCTGCTTTTCCACCCCGACTGCAGCCGAAAAGGAAATTGAATTCTGGACAATTAACTTAAGTCCTCAATTTGATAGTTATTTTTTGAATAAAATTGAAGAATTCGAGAGCAGAAATCCTGATTTGAAAATCATATGGGAGGATGTTAGTTTTTCTACTATTAATCAGCAGCTGCGGCACCGACTTGCTGCAGGAGAAATCCCGGAAGTGGTTAATCTTTCACCTCAATTAATGGCTTCTCTCTTAGAAGAAAATTTATTATTCCCAATTTCAACTTTAAATCATGATTACAGTCAGGATTATTATCCACTGCTCTGGGAAAATGGTTTTTATCAGGATGAATATTATGCTTTTCCCTGGTATTTAAGTTCTAAGTTAATGGTTTTTAATCAGGAAATTTTCAAAATTGCTGGTCTTGATCCTAAAGTTCTGCCTCAAAATAGAGAAGAATTATTTAAAATTGCAGAAAAAATAACAGAAGCGACTGGAGTTTATGCTCTGATGCCTCAGCTAAAAATACAGCATGAATTTATAGAGGCCGGAATAGATTTATTTAAAGAAGAAAAGGGACAGCTAAAGGCTGCTTTTAATACAAAAGAAGCTGAACAGATAATCAGCCGCTATCAAAAACTGGCGGCAGCAGGAGTAATTCCCAGAGATACTTTAGGCTCGGGTTTTAATATTGCTTTAGAACGCTATAAGAAAAATGAGCTGGCAATCTTACTGACTGCCCCTCAATTTTTAAAAGCAATTGGAGATGAATCAGATTATTTAAGAGATGTTACTGCTCTATCTGTAATTCCGGCAGCTGAAGAGGGAGTAATCAATGCAGCTTTAATGAATCTGGTGATTCCTCAAGCAGCCAGTCACAAAGTTGAGGCAGCAGAATTTGCCCATTTTATAACTTCAGCTGCAGCCCAGACTGAATTTTCTGCAGAGGCTTCTGTTTTGTCTTCAGCAATTATTAGAGAGGGAGAGCAGAAAACACAAAAAGAAATTGTTACAGAAACTGCCGGTACCAGCTCTTTAGAAGCAGAGGCCCAGAAGATCTTAAGAGAACAGTTATCAAGAAATCAGGACTTAACTTTAATTCATCCTGAAGCTGAAAAACTAATAAAAATAATGGATGAGCAGTTTGCCAGAGCCTTTTCAGCTAAAATTTCAGCCAGAGAGGCCTTAAATATTATGGAAGCAAAATGGAATCAGATTTTAACAGAGGAGCAGAGCTATGATTAAAAAATTATTTTTAATAACTTTATTTATTATTTTACTGGTCTTTTTATACTCTTTGAGCACTGCAGCTTATTTTCAACCTGAAACTTACCGCAGTTCTCTGCTTGAAATTCGAGCTGCAGAACGTTCTCTAAATAATTTGAATGAGAAATTAACTGCAGCTGAAGCTGATTTTAGAATAATTGCTGATCAAAGAATAGAAAGCAGTCAGGAAGAATTAGATGAATTATATCAGCAGCTGCTGCAGGCTTATCAGACTGCTAGTGATAGCAAAGTGGAAGCTCTGGCAGCGGAAATAATCAAAAAATCTGAAGAAATTTTATTGCAGACGACTGAATCAAAACCTGTTCAGATGCGGGCTTTCTGGTTGGACAGCGGTACTCTTGCCAGAACAGAAGGTAGAGAAGGAGTTGAGGAACTTCTGGATTCGGCTGCTGAGGCAAATTTTAATCTTATTTTTCCGGAAACTTTTTATAAAGGAATCTCTCTTATTCCAGATAACGAATTATTTACTCAGGATCCACGATTTAAAAGCTGGCAGGAAGATCCGCTGCAGGTGTTAATTGAAGAAGCTCAGGTAAGAAATATGGAAGTCCATCCCTGGGTCTGGGTTTTTAATGAAAATACCAGCGGCAGTCCGGGAAGAATTTTAACTAAAAATCCTGAATGGGCTAATATAAATAAGGATGGAGAGATTGTCAGTTATCATAATTCCAGCTGGCTTTCTCCGGCCAGAGATGATGTTAAAGAATTTTTGCAGCAGCGATATATTTACCTGGTAGAAAACTATGATCTTGCTGGTATTAACTTAGATTATATTCGTTTTCCCGAAGAATACCGCGGTAGTTTTGGTTATGATCAGGTCAGTGTTCAAAAATTTAAAGAAAAATATAAACTTGATCCGTTTCAAATTGAAAGCGGCAGCTCAGAATTTTCACTCTGGAATCAGTATCGAGAGAACTTAGTTACAGAGATGGTTAGGGAGACCTCTGAAAAATTAAGGAGAATTGATCCCAATTTATTTATTTCTGCAGATGTAATTCCCGGTAGAGAAGAAGCTCGTTATCGTGCCCTGCAGAACTGGTCCCACTGGCTTAGGGAAGGATATTTAGATTTTGTTTTACCAATGACTTATACGGAAAATTTATTTTCAGAACTGAGCAGCTGGATTGAAGAAGATAGAAAACAAATATCAGCTCCTTTATATGCAGGAGTTTCGGTTTTTAAGTTAACTCCAGATCAGATGATTAATCAGATTGAAGAGATAAATCAAATTAATCCTAATGGACACTCTTTATTTGCAGCAGCTCATCTGACTGAAAGTGATTATCAGACTTTAACTCAGGGAGTTTTTTCAACACCAGCTCGACTGCCTCATAGAAATAAAAAGGAATCTTTAAATTTAATGCAGGATTTTATCTTAAAAAGGTTAACTATAATAAAAGAAGCAGATGCAATTAATAATCAGAATTTAATTAAAATTAGAGCTTATTTAAATCAGAAAATAAAAACTGATTCGAAGGAGATAAAAGATTTTTCCGAATTTTTAAAGCTAAATAATATAAATCTTTCTGAGAAAGTTAAAACTATTTTAGCAGCTGATTTTGCTTATCTTGAAGATATTATAAGACTTTACTGATCTTTGTAATCTGAAAGTAGGGGGGATAGCTATGAAAAGTTCTTTTACAGTTGGCCATTTATTTGGGATACCTGTTAAAATACATTTTAGTTTAATAATCATTCTGCCCTTTTTTGCCTGGGCTTTTGGTAATAATATTATCTATCTTACAGAAAACACTGATATTGCCAGAAGACAACTGCTTTTAAATCCCTATTTACTGGGGCTTATTATGGCAGTGATGCTTTTTGTGAGTATTTTATTACATGAGCTTGCGCATTCACTTGTGGCTCGCACAAAAGATGTAGAAACTACAGATATTACTTTAATGCTTTTTGGAGGTCTGGCCAATATTGAAGAATTGTCTGAAGATCCAAAAGATGAAATGAAAATTGCTGCCAGTGGTCCCTTAACCAGTCTGGCACTTGGATTAATCGGTGTTTTTGTAGGGACATTTGCTCCTAATTTTATTTTTGAAGATTTGCGTTTGATAATTTTATATACAGGACAGCTAAATATATTTCTGGCAATCTTTAATTTACTGCCGGCATTTCCTTCAGATGGAGGCCGAATTTTGCGGGCCTTTATTGCTCAGCGAACTTCTTTTAGAAGGGCAACAGAAATTGCTTCTAGATTTGGTAAGGGTTTTGCCCTGGTCTTTGGAATTTTAGGTTTTATGAGCGGAAACTTTCTTTTAATCTTTATTGCCTTTTTTATCTATATTGGAGCTTCTCAGGAGCATCAATTTAGTAATATTAAAAGTGCTCTTTCTGATCTAAAAGTTAAAGATTTAATGACTGAGGAGGTCAAAACAGTACCGGTTAATATGAGTGTTCACCGTTTAATCGAAAAAATGTTCAAAGATAAACATTCAGGTTTTCCGGTAACCAGAAATGATAAAGTTGTTGGTATTGTCACCATGGAGGATGCACAAAAGATTCCACAGGAGGAATACAGCAATACTCCAGTCCAGTCAATAATGAATCAGGACCTTCACTGTGTTGAGGAAGAGGATGAGCTCTACGAAGCTTTTAAACTTCTTTTCCAAAAAGATATTGGGAGGCTTTTAGTAATGGATGGAGAAGAACTGAAAGGTATTATTACCCGTTCGGATGTAATGACCGGTTTGAGAGTTAGACAGTTAGAAAATATAAAAAGAGAGGAAGATTAGTTATGACTTTTTTAAAAAATTATTTAATAACCTTTATTATATTTTTAGTAATTGATTTTATCTGGCTGGGGGCAGTAGCAAAAAATTTATACAGAGATCAGTTGGGATTTTTAATGAAAGAAAACTTTAATATGACAGCTGCTTTTGCTTTCTATATACTTTTTACTGCTGGGATAGTATTTTTTGTATTAAATCAGGCTCTGGCTATTTCTAGCTGGCAGTATGCGCTATTTGCAGGCATGTTTTTTGGTCTGATTACCTATTCCACCTATGATTTAACAAATCTGGCTACAATTAAAGATTGGCCTTTAACAATTACAATAATTGATCTAATCTGGGGTACTTCTTTGGGTGGACTTACTTCTTTTTTAAGTTACACTGTAATTAATTATTTTAAATAAATAGATTTAAGATAAAAGATAGAGTGCTTTTAGGGCTCTATCTTTTAAAAATTTATAGTATTTAACTCATTAAATATCGTAAAATATAATAATAAATTAACATTCCTTAAACATTGATTTAACATTCTTTTTATATAATTATATTTGGGAGGGGTTAAATATTTTTATTTTAGCAATTTTATTATTAGTTATTTTATTCTTAATGTTACATTACTTAAGTTATAATGTAATGAAAAATAAAATAATCGCACAAAGAAATTGGGATTTAAACATTGGATGTGGTAAAACTGATGGTGGGGGAGTTAATGCTGATATAGTAAAACATGCGGATTTACCCAGATTTAAAAAAATTGATGATATATATAATTTGCCTTTTAAAAATGATGAATTTGATAATGTTCTCTGTTCACATGTTATGGAACACGTAGATAAGCCAGAATTGTTTTTTGAAGAATTAAATCGAGTAGGAAATAAGGTTTACATAGTTATTCCACCATTGTGGGATCTTGGAGCAGTTTTTAATATTTTTGAACATAAAAGAATATTTTTATCAATTAATAAAGTCCATAATACTTTACCTGCTTATGTTAATCTTCCGTTTTCCAATTATCTTCAAGAAAAATTTGGTCAAATAATAAAAGCTTAATAATTAATTTTAAAATTCATATTTCCTTCATAATTTACTCTTATAATGAAGATAGAAGTTAAGAAAAGAACTAAAAAATCTAAAGGAGTGAATATGATATGAAAAAAATATTAACAGTTTTACTGGTGATGGCTTTTGTAGTGACATTATTTACAGCTGGAGTTTTTGCACAGGGACCACAGTCAAAAATGGGCGCAGCAAACAATCAGCCCCGCTATAATATGAGTGACAGAGATTTTGGTGTAGGCTATAACAGAGTAGAATTAAGTGAAGATCAGATTAATGAAATTGCTGATTCAAGAGAAGAATTTTACAATGAGACTGAAGAATTAAGAGATCAGCTCAGAGATTTAAATCGAGAAATTAGAGATTTAGAATTCCGCGGTGCCAGTAATGCCGAAATCGGTGAAGTTGAAGATAGAATCGAAGCAGTTTTAGTTCAGCTGGATGAAAAAAGAATCACCAATCAGCAGAAGATGGAATCTGTTTTAACAGAAGAACAGCTTAACTTAATTGAAGAAAATCGTTTAAATTCTGAAGAAAGATTTCAGGGCCGTTTTAATAATGAATTTGGATCCCGTTCACAAAAAAGTGGAAGCAGGGGATATTCAAGAACTGATGATGATTTTGACCGAGATATGATGGGTAGAGGTTTTTCTGGCAGCAGAGATGAGAACAACAGAGATTTTGGTCATAGTCCTGGCTGGCGCCACTAAATTTTATAAAATTTGAATAAATTTAGATATAAAATTGGGCCGGAGAAATTCGGCCTTTTTCTAGTTTAACGCATCAATTTTTTGAGATTATAATTATTATTCTTAAGCAAAAATAAGAACAAATGTTAAAAATAATTTTTAATGGATTATTATATTTGATATAACAGTGAATTTGTAATAAAATATAAACAGTCTTTAGTTTTGCATATTTGATGGAGGAGTGACAAAAATGATCTGGAAAGATGAATATGAAATTGGAGTAGAATTGGTAGATGAACAGCATCAGGAACTTTTTAAACGCCTGGGTGATTTTATTCAGAATGTAAGAAGCGATAAAGAAAAAACAGAAAAGAAAAAAGAAGTGGAAAAGACTTTAAATTTTATGGGCGAATATGTTGTAGTTCATTTTGATGCTGAAGAAGCACTGCAGAAAAAATATAATTATCCAGACTTTGAAAATCATCATCAGATTCATGAGGATTTCAAGGCAGAAGTAGCAGAATTTCAGCAAAAATACAGGGAAAATGAATATGATGAGGATTTTGTAATGAAATTCAGCGGCCGTTTGCTGACCTGGTTAATTAATCATGTTGCAGCAACCGATCAGGACATAGGAGAACACATAAATTCTGTAAAGAGAAAAGGGGAGGAAACAGAGTAATGGACGTAAAATACTTAAATCCAATAATCGCAGCAACCGATTCAGTTTTTCAAACTATGCTTTCAGTTAAACCGGAAAAGGGAAATGTTTCAATTCAGGAAGATCTGGTAACTGACAAAGAAGCAAATGTAATTATTGGAATGACTGGAGATATCAAAGGATCTATTGTATATAGTTTTTCAAAGGATATGGCTTTAAAAGTAGTTGAGGCTATGTCAGGTATGGAAATGCAGGAACTTGATAAATTTGTAACCTCTGCTATGGGAGAGCTTGGTAACATTATCAGCGGCAAAGCTACAACAGGACTGGCAGAACAGGAGCTAATCTGTGATATTGCACCACCACAGATTGTTACAGGAAAAAATATCAATATTAGTTCTGAGTCAGATAAAGTATTAATGGTTAACTTTAATACTGAACTGGGAGAATTTGATGTCGGATTTTCAATTAACTAGTATTTAAAAGCTCCTGTGGGAGCTTTTTTGACTTCAGGCAGGATATTTTTATTAACTATAGAATAATGTATATAACAGTTATTATTTATATTTTATCATTACAATTTAAGTATCAAAATAAATATAAATGGAGGCATTAGATATGGAAGAGGTTTATCAATATAATAAATATAGATTTTTGGAAAAACTGTATACACCAATTGGAATTTTTCTGGCCGGTATTTTACTACAGTTTTTTTATCCGGTTGTTGGCTTTTATCAGAAGTTATTAATTTATTTAATTTATCTCTCAGGACTGCTTTTATTTACTTTTGATGCACTACCAATAATAATCAGCACCTATCAGGTCTGGAATAAAGAAATTGTTTTGACCAATAGGACCATTGTTGTTAAAGGTGATGATCATTTAAAGACTAGAGTAGTTAAAAGAAAAGATATAGAGAGAGTAATCTTTAGATCTTTAAGAGGAGAAGATGTAGAAATTCCTCATTTCCGTAAGCTTGAGGATATAGATGAAAAATTGTTTGAGCTGGCAGGGCGAAAATTCATCTTAGAATATGAAGCAGAAACTGCAGATAATGAGTTGATTATTTATTTGGAACTTCTGCCAGAAGAGTTTTTAGAAGAGTTTATTAAATGGTATCAGGCCGATATCGCTTTGGAATAATAAAATATTTATAAACTTATTGATATGACAAGGATTAAAGGGGATTTATAATTTTTAAATATACAATTTGACAACAATTTGACAACAACAGCAGAAATGAAAGTCTTTTTTATGGCCCTCGCAGGCTAAAATCTGCTGGGGTTTTTACTTTATGAGTTGTTTATTTAAGATTGTAAAATAAATTTTCTATACTTTATAAAAGAAAAAATAGATTATATGGAATTATATTAGTAAATGTTGTGTTGTACTTATATTTGAAACTTTTATTTTGAGTAATGTAACTTAATTACCCTATTCTCATATTGATAAATATTTTGTTAACTCCATTAAGTAATATAATATTATTTAAGTTTAAATTCATTTTCAGAAAAAATCTGTATAATTGTATCTATTATTTTTTTATCGTATTTTATGTTTTTATATTTTTCAATTTCTTCAATTATCTTTTCAAAATCAAAGGCATTTCTATAAGGCCTTTTTGATAACATAGCAACTACAGTGTCTGCAGCTCCAAGTATTTTAGTTTCTAGTAGGATTTCTTTATCTTTTAAGCCATTAGGATATCCTGATCCATCTAA
The DNA here is from genome assembly GCA_046260625.1 of Halanaerobium sp. GTDB lineage: Bacteria > Bacillota > Halanaerobiia > Halanaerobiales > Halanaerobiaceae > Halanaerobium. The sequence continues at coordinate 10,697 of JBHEOV010000064.1, forward strand.
TCTCTCATGGTGCTGTAATATTATTTTATTAATTTTTTCATTAAAACCAACTTCTTTTAACATATCATATGTAATCTGTGGATGTTGTTTTATTAAAATATATTCACTATCAGAAAGGCAGGTTTTTTTATTTAAAATTCTGCAGGGTATACTAATTTCCCCTAAATCATGGAGCATTGCTGATTTTTCGAGAATCTTTAAGTTTTTATTAGGCAATGATAATCTACTTCCAATTAAATATGATAAATTTAAAGTATTTTCCTGAAAATGATTTTTGTAC
>JBHEOV010000065.1:0-8375 GCA_046260625.1 Halanaerobium sp.
ATTGGATTTATTTCGAGAATGGTTGAACAGAAAGGTTTAGACCTTCTAAAGGCTGTTTTTGATGAAATAATGGAAACTGGAGCTCAGTTTTTAATTCTGGGTACAGGTCAGAGAGAATACGAAGAATTCTTTAAAGCTAAACAGCGCGAATATCCGGATAACCTTTCAGTTAATATTAAATATGATGCTCAGCTGGCAGATCAGATTTATGCCGGCAGTGATATGTTCTTAATGCCTTCCCGCTATGAACCCTGTGGCTTGAGCCAGCTAATTAGTTTCCGATATGGAACTATTCCAGTTGTGCGAGAAACTGGTGGTCTAAATGATACTGTAATCCCTTATAATGAAGAAACAGGAGAAGGTACAGGCTTTGGTTTCAGCAATTATAATGCTCATGAGATGCTGAATACAATTGAGAGAGCAGTTTCCTTTTATGATCAGAAAGGAATCTGGAATAAAATTGTAAATAGAGTTATGAATCTTGATTACAGCTGGCATAGTTCAGCTAAAAAATATTCAAAACTCTATCAAAAACTGGCTGAAGAAGAACAGATACTGCTGCAGGAGGGTGATCAATCAGAGGTGATGATTAAAGTTTATCAGCCTGAAAATGCTAAAGATACAGCAGTTAAATCTGAGAGTAGAAAAAGTAAAGCTCCGAAAAAGAAGTCAGTTCGAAAAAAGAAAAAAGTATTTAATCTCAACGAAGCTTCAGCAGCTAAACTGGCTGAGCTACCTGGAATTGGTGATGCTTATGCTGAAAGAATAGTAGCTTTTAGAGAAGAAAAGGGTAAATTTAATAAGAAAGCGGATTTAACAAAGGTTAAAGGTATCGGTAAGAAAAAATACCAAAAAATAGCCAGGCTACTAACTGTTTAAATAACAGAAGCTATTTTAATAAAATCAGTGATCAGGCCGTCTTAATTGGCGGCCTTTTTCTTATTAAGTATTGATAAAAATATCACAAAAAAGCAGATTTTTTTTACATTTGTTTGCTTAAAGCTTTTAGATTAAATATAATAGGAGTAGAGAAAACTAAAATAAATACTTTAAAAATATATTCTATCTAAAAGCTGGAGGTTAAATTATGAAAATAGCACTTGTTTCTATTGTATCTGAGATTCATGATGAAGCGAGAATAAATGAAACTTTAAAAGACAAGTATCAGGTTTTAAATGAGAATTTTGAGCTGGAGGAAATTGCAGCTGATGACATCCCCTTTACTGATTTTAGTGAATATGATCTGACAATTAATTTCATTAAGTCAGGTGGATCAGAAAGTATTTTTGCAGAAATTGTGGAGTACCTGCCGCAGCCTGCTTATCTTTTGGCAACCGAACTGCATAATTCTTTGCCTGCTTCTTTAGAAATCTTAAGTTTTTTAAATGCAGAGGGTCTGGACGGGAAAATTTTGCATGGAGAAATAGATGAAATTTTAACAGAAATCGAGGAGCTGGCAGAATATAAACTGGTTAGGGATAGTATTGCTGCAGCCCGAATCGGGGTGATCGGTAGTCCTTCTGACTGGTTAATCGGCAGTCAGGTTGATTACGAACATGCAGCTCATCACTGGGGAACTGAATTTGTGGATATTGAACTGGAGGAAGTCTATCAGGCTTTAGAAAGTGTTGATTCGGCTAAAGCAAAAATAATTGCAGCTGATTTTCTAGATAATGCAGCTGAAATTGTAGAAAGTAATGAAGCGGAACTGGTAGAAGCTGCTGAGATTTATCTGGCTCTAAAAGAAGTAGTTGCTGATAATGATTTAGATGCGCTGACTATTCGCTGTTTTGACATTGTAATGGAGCTTAATACAACTGGCTGCCTGGCTTTAGCTCTTTTAAATAATGAAGGGCTGGTTGCAGGCTGTGAAGGTGATATTCCGGCAGCCTTTACCATGTTTTTAACCTATCAGTTGACCGGACAGATGCCATTTATGGCTAATCCGGCTGCAATTGATAAAAAAAAGGATCAGATTTTATTTGCTCACTGTACTATAGCTACAGATATTAGTCAGGATTATATTATTCGCTCTCATTTTGAAACAGGAATTGGAGTTGGGATTCAGGGGATTTTAGAAGCAGGACCGGTTACAGTCTTTAAAATTGGTGGTGCTGGCCTGGAGCAGTATTTTGTAGCAGAAGGTGAGATTTTAGAAAATATGGACTCTCCCAATGCCTGCAGAACTCAGCTTAAAATATCTCTGCCCCAGAGCTCAGATTATTTCCTAAATGATGCCATTGGTAATCATCATCTGATTATTCCGGGCAGTCACGCAGATAAAATTAATGAATTTTTAGGTAGAGAATAGGTGCACGTACCGTTTGCGGGACCATTTTTTACCAATTAGTGCATTTGTACTCTGTATTTTTTAAAATTTTTGGATAAAATTGGTTTGGCAAACGGTAGTCAATTATAAAAATAAAATTACAGGAGGAATATGATGTCGAAATTATTAGAAGTTAAAGATCTACATCTAAAAATTGAAGATGCAGAGATTTTAAAGGGAATGGAATTTTCTCTGGATAAAGGGGAAGTATTTGCTTTAATTGGACCAAATGGCTGTGGTAAATCAACTTTAGCCTATACTTTAATGGGCCTCAATAATTATCATCCCCAAAACGGAGAAATCTTTTTTAAAGGTGAAAAAATTAATGATTTGAAAATTAACGAGAGAGCTAAAAAAGGAATGACTCTGGCCTGGCAGGAACCGGCCCGCTATCAGGGAGTGACTGTCAGAGAGTTCTTATCCTTAGGTCTTAAAAGTAAGAGTGAAGAAGTTACTGAGGAAAAATTAAGAAATGCTTTAAATAAAGTAGCTATCAATCCCGGACAGTATTTAAACCGCTTTGTTGATAAAACTTTAAGTGGAGGAGAAAGAAAAAGGATTGAGTTAGCTTCTTTAATCTTAATGCATCCGGAATTAATTATTTTAGATGAACCTGATTCCGGAGTAGATGTTGTTGCTCTGAACAATATAGCTGAGATGATTAACTATTTTAAAGAATCAGGCAGTGGGATTTTAATGATTACTCATTCAGAAGAGATGCTGGATTATGCTGATCAGGCTGCTTTAGTCTGTGAGGGAGAAATTATACGTCAGGGTAAACCTGCAGATATCAGTGAATATTTTAAGTCTTTCTGTGGTCCTTGTGTTAAGGAAGAAGAATGCAAAACGGAGGTGGCCAGCTAATGAATGATTACAAAATGATGGTTGATGCCTATAAAGATGCCGGTGGAGATGATATTTTTTCTGACAGTGAAGTAGCTCATGTTGTTTTAGAACAGGATAGGATTCTGGGCATGCATGCTGTAGAGGGACTGGAGGTCGAAGCTGATAAAGTTGAGACCAATAAAGTAAAAGTAAAGGTTACTGTCAAAGAAGGATATAAAATTAAAAACCCGGTGCATATGTGTTTTGGAGTGCTGCCTAAAGAAGGTAAGCAGATTATAGATATGAATGTTGAAATCCAAAAAAATGCTCATGTAGAAGTAACAGCTGACTGTGTATTTCCAAATGCAGTTAAAGTTCAGCATATTATGGATGCAGTGATTAACATTGGAGAAGGCGGCAGCTATATTTATAAAGAACACCACTTCCACGGTGATAATGGTGGGGTAGAAGTTATTGCTAAATCAGATATAAATGTTGAACCCCATGGAAAACTGGTGACAAAATTTGATCTACTTGAAGGCAGAGTTGGGAAAATAGATTTTGATTATGAAGCAGAAATTGCAGAGCATGCAACTGTAGAAATGTTGGCCCGGATCAGCGGTCAGAAAGATGATCTGGTTAAAATTAGAGAGGCAGCCCATTTAAATGGTGAAGGAGCTCGCGGAATTTTAGATTCCAAAATTGCTTTAAAAGACCAGGCAGAAGCAGAAATTTATAATGAACTGACAGCAGATGCAGCCGATGCGATGGGTCATGTGGACTGTACTGAAATTATTAAAGATCAGGCAATCGCCCGCGCAATTCCAATTGTAGATGTCCGTCATCCGGGGGCCAAAGTAACTCATGAGGCAGCAATTGGTAGTGTTGACAGTACTCAGCTGCAGACACTGATGGCCCGCGGTCTGGATGAAGAAGAAGCTTCAGAAGTAATAATCCAGGGACTTTTAAACGATTAACTTTAAGGTACAAGTGCCGTGCACCACCCGATTTATGTCTAAAACTGTCGCAAATAGGTTAGTTTTGACATAATAAAATAAAAAAAGACAGATTTCGACAGGTGCACGGTGCGTGTACACATATAAACACAAACGAACCCAAACAAAAAACAGGAGGAATAATTAATGTTAAAGAAAAAGAGATTATTAACAGCGATTTTAATTATAACTTTGATGATTCTAGCAGTTTTGCCTGCAGCAGCAAAAGAAGTTAATGTGCAGGCACCAACCGTACCGGCAGCACTGCCATTTTTATGGATGCAGGAAGAAGCAGAATTACCGGCTGCAGTAGATTTAAATATCAATTTATCATCTGATCATCAGCGAGGAATGTCGCTGCTGGCTCAAAATGATATAGATTTTTTAATTACAGGAACTAATGTTGGGGCTAATGCTTATAACCGCGGTGTTAATCTCAAAATGCTGAATGTTAACATCTGGGGGATTGATTATCTGCTGACAAATGGTTTTAAAGCAGAGAGCTGGCAGGGCTTAAAGGGTAAGGATTTAGCCATACCGCTGCAGGGAGGCCCTTTAGATTTTCTGGCCCGTTATTTAGCAGAAAAAAATGGTCTTGATCCAGAAAATGATTTAAACTTAGTCTATAGAGCCTTACCAGGTGGAGCTCAGTTATTTATGGCAGGAGAGTTAGATGCTATTATTTTACCAGAACCACTGGTTACTATTAGTCTGGCTCGGGGAGAAAATGCTGAAATGTCGATGGATATTCAAAAAGAATGGGCCAAAATTCACGGTGATGAGCGGATTCCCTTTGTAGCCCTTTTTGCCAATGGTAATTTTGCTGAAGAAAATTCTCAGTTTACTGATATTATCAATGGTTATTACAAACAGGGTGTCGACTGGGTTAACAATAATCCAGATGCAGCAGCTGAGCTTGCTTCTAAACATTTTGACATGCCAGCTCCCATCTTAAAGCAGTCATACAGCAGAGTTAATTTAAATATTTATTCTGATGCAGAAAGCCGTAAATTAACTGAACTTTACTTTGGAGAAATCTTAAAAATGTATCCAGACTTATTAGGTGGAAGCTTACCTGATGAAGAATTTTATTATTAAACCATTCTGGATCTTATTAATTATACTTTTTCTAATCTGGGAAAGGGGTGCGGCCGGACTCAACAGCCTCATCCTGCCCTCGATTGGGGAAAGCTATCAGGCTTTAAAAGAGATTGCAGTCTCCGGTATTTTAGTTGAAAGTTTTATAATCACCTTAAGAAGAACTATAGTTGCCTATGGTCTGGCAGTGCTGGCAGGTATTATTTTGGCACTGCTGCTGCATCGATTTCAGCTGCTGCAGCTTACATTTCGTCCCTTAATTACAATTATTCAGGCTACACCACCGGTTGTCTGGGTTTCACTGGCAGTTGTCTGGTTTGGAGTGGCTGATAATTTAACACCAATTTTTCTAATTTTTATTGTTTCTTTACCTGTTATTTTTGTCAACATATTTCAGGGCTTAGAAGAAATGAATACTGATTTAATCGAGATGGCTGCGGCTTATTCTACTCCTCGTTTTCGAATTTTAAAAGAGATCTATTTACCATCATTACTGCCTGCTTTAGTATCTGCTTTGAGTGTAGCCTTTGCCTTTGCCTGGAAATCATCAGTTTTTGCAGAGTTTATTGCTTCCTCAAGTGGAATTGGTTATCAGCTGAGTCGGGCAAATTCCATGATGGCCACAGATCGGCTTTTTGCCTGGACAATAATTTTAATCTTATTTATGTTATTTGTTGAATATTATCTTTTAGAAAAGTTAAAAGAGCATGTCAGCAGGTGGAAAAATGACTGAAACAAATAAAATTTTAGAATTGAAAAAGATAAATAAAACTTTTCAGGATTTAAAAGTGCTGCAGAATTTAAACCTGGAAATCAATGCCGGAGAAATCTGCTGTCTTTTGGGGCCTTCGGGGAGTGGTAAAACAACAATTTTCAGGATAGCTTCCGGTCTGGAAGCAGCAGATTCAGGCCAGATAATTAAAAGTAAAAACTCTCGTTTTGCTTATGTCTTTCAGTCTCCCAGACTTTTACCCTGGAAAACTGCAGAGGAAAATTTGATATTTGTCCAGAAAAATTATGGTCTGGAAAAAGAAGCAGATCTCAGAAATTTACTTTTTAAATTATCAGGACTGGCTGAGTTTAAAGATGCTTATCCGCATGAGCTGTCGGGTGGGATGCAGCAGCGGCTGGAGTTAATCAGAGCCTTTGCCGTTAAACCTGATCTTGTATTTTTAGATGAGCCTTTTAAATCGCTGGATATGAAAACCAGGGTTAATTTAAGAAAATTAATCAGTTTAATTCAGGCCGAAAGTGGGATTACAATTTTTCTAATCACTCATGATCCAGAAGAAGCACTGCTGCTGGCCGATAGGATCTATATTCTGGCCTCAGAAGCTGAGGGAATCAAAAAAGAAATAAAAATAACTCAGGCGAGAGAAAATCGAAAAATCGCTGATCCAAAACTTTATCAGGAGCTGGAAAAGATTATGGAAATCTTTACTGGTTTAGTTTCAGATTTAGATTATGCAGCTGAAGATATAAAAAGCTTATTTTAGTTTTAAAGATTTTATTGAATACTGCAATTAAAGAAAATTAATTCAAATTATAAGATCAAATCAATAAATATAAAGAGAGGATGATTTTATGGCGCCGAAGATAGGTATAGCTCTCTCCGGGGGAGGAGTTAAAGGTTTTGCTCATTTAGGTGTTTTAAAAGCTCTAGAAGAAAAGGGAATTGAAGCAGATATACTGGCGGGTATCAGTGCTGGTGCAATTGTGGGGGCTTTTATTGCAGCTGGAAAGAAACCAACTGAGGTAATGGAATTGATTAATGAAAATGACTTTTTTGATTTTGCCAAACTTGGAATTCCAGATCGGGGTATTTTTACTTTAGATAATATGACAAAAAACTTAGAAAAATCACTGGGTGCTAAAACTTTTGAAGAACTAAAAATGCCATTTTATGTAGGGACAGCAAATATAGAAAAAGCCAGAATGGAATATTTCAGCAGTGGTGAGCTGGTTAAAATTATTCAAGCTTCTTCTTCAATCCCAGTCCTTTTTTCTCCAGTTGAGATCAACGGTGATCTCTATGTTGATGGCGGTCTATTTGAAAATCTACCGGTTAATCCACTCGTCAAAAAGTGTGATAAATTGATAGCTATTAATGTGATGCCAATAAATTTGGAAGAAAAAATAGAGAGTATTACAGATATGGCTGTTAGAACTTTTCAATTAAAAACAGTTGGTAATGCAATGGAGCTTCGAGAAAAAGCAGATATTTATATTGAGCCAACTGGAATTGAAAAATATAATATTTTAAATACAAAGTACAGTCAAGAATTATATGAACTCGGTTATAATTACTGCAAAAATTTAGAAATCGAGATATAAATTTAGGCTAAGTAAATTAAAGCAAAAAAGTTATTAATAAAATTAAAAATGGGGGTTTTGATAATGCTGACAAAGAAAATTTTGGATGCTGTTTTCAAAAGAGTTTCCGATCAGAAATTTGAAATTGAATACTGGGATGGAGAAACTAAAGTTTTTAATCAGTATTTAGAATCAAAATCTGCTTTCAAAATTATTTTTGCTGAAAAACTAAGCTTAAATGAAATCAGAAAAAGTCCGCAGCTAAAACTAGCTGAAGCCTATATGGAAGGAAAAATCGACTTTGAGGGAGATATTAAAAAGTTGATTGAAGCAGTTGGAAAAAATGTATTTGGACTCATGGATGAAATTGAAAAATATAAAGTTGATCAGATAGTAGATTTTCAGACTGCTGATTCTCCAGCCGAGGAGGAAGCAGGAGTTAGAGAGCATTATGATATTGGTAATGACTTCTTTAAACTCTGGCAGGATGAGACTATGACCTATTCCTGTGCCTATTTTAAAAATGAAGATGATCAGCTGAAAAAAGCACAGCTGCAAAAAATCGATCATGTTTTAAATAAATTAAATTTAGAAGCGGGAGAAAGACTGCTTGATATCGGCTGCGGCTGGGGTGCACTTGCTCTAAGAGCAGCGGAAAAATATGATGTAGAAGTGATGGGAATAACCTTAAGTAAGGAACAGGAGATTGAGGCTAAAAAAAGAGTATCTGAGACCGGTCTGGCAGATAAAATAGAAATCAGGAGACAGGACTACAGAGATTTAGCTGAAGAAAATGAGCAGTTTGATAAAATATT
>JBHEOV010000065.1:8385-10805 GCA_046260625.1 Halanaerobium sp.
GTCTTTCACTGCTGCATTCAATTACCCATTTAGAAGAACAGCCGACCCATCCCTGGCTGCAGAAATATATTTTTCCCTGGGGCTATATACCATCTTTAAGAGAAATAGTCTGGGAATTACCGGAAAAGAATTTTCATCTATTAGATGCTGAAGATATCGGTTATCATTATTCTTTAACAGCAGAAAGATGGCTTGATAATTACGAAGAGGTTAGTGAGCAGGTCAAAAATATGTTTGATGAGCGTTTTTATAGGATGTGGAGAATATTTTTGCTGGGAGTTGTTTTCACTTTTCGCTTTGCTTCAACTTCAGTTCATCAAGTTCTTTTTTCCAAGGGTAAAAATCTTGAACTGCCGCTGACCAGAGATTATATTTATCAGGAAAAGTTCAAAGATAAGTCAGCTGAAGCTGCTTTAGACCTTAAAGATGGAGCAATTCATGTCTGATAAGATTTGCATGGTAACACAAAACAAAGATAATAACCACTGTTTTGACAGGAATAATCAACAATTTTCGACAAATCAAAAATTTGACTTTTGCTGACAGTAATTATATAATATTAAATGAGAATGAATATCAATTTTTTGTTTGGAATATAAGTATTTAAAATTAAAGGGAGGTCAGATTTATGGGAGAATATCATGAACCAGAAGAAAAATTAACGGAAGAAGCAATTGATTATCATCGTATTATTAAAAGTGTGATTGAAGAGTTTGAAGCAGTTGATTGGTACAATCAGCGTGCAGTAGCAACAGATGATCCTGATGTGCAGGCAATTGTGGAGCATAATCGTAATGAAGAAATTGAACATGCCTGTATGGGATTGGAATGGTTGCGCCGTAATAGTCCTGTCTGGGATGAAATGTTAAGAACTTTCCTTTTTCAAACTGCAAAAATAACTGAAATAGAAGAAGAGGGTGAAGGAGGAGAAGGTGAAGCTGAGGCTGTGACTGCTCCTGCTTCCAGTAAATCACTTGGTTTAGGTAATATGAAGGAGGGTAAATAAATGGATATTTTAAAACGCTCTTTAGCTCCATTTGCAGCAGAAGCCTGGGATTTCTTAGATGAAGAGGCTACTGATGTGTTGAGTCAAAAATTAAAGGCACGGAAAGAGGTTGATTTTCTGGGTCCTAAAGGATTAGAATTATCATCAATAAGCACAGGCCGTTTTAGTCCTGTAGGAATTGAAGATGTGGAAGGTGTAAGTTATTCTACTCGTGAGGTTTTACCTTTAGTAGAATTAAAAGTTCCATTTAAAATGAAGCTCAGTGAAATTGAAGCTTTAGCTCGCGGAGCAGAAGATGTTGACACTGATGGTTTGATGGATGCGGCCTCTAAACTTGCTAAAGCAGAAAACAAAGCTGTATTCTACGGCCTTGATGAGGTTAATATCGAAGGTATTGTAGAGGCTTCTGACTATGCTGAAGTTAGTGTATCAGGGGGCGAAAAAGAACTAATTTCTGGTCTTTTAGAAGCCATAAATCTATTTGGAGAAAATAGTGTTGGTGGTAATAAGCGTTTACTCTTAGGACCTGAACTCTATTCTCTGCTTTATGAATTGGATGATAAAGGTTATCCATTAAAGCGTAAGGTTGAAGAAATGGTCGATAATGGTGTTGGTTTAGTACCTGATCTCGGCAATCGAGGTCTTTTAATTTCTGAGCGCGGTGGAGACTTTGAATTAACAGTTGGTCAGGATATTTCTCTTGGTTTTGAAGAGAGAAAAGGTGATGAAGTAGAATTATTCTTCCTTGAAACATTTACTTTTAGAGTCAATGGTCCTGAAGCTGCTGTTGTATTAAAGTAAAATTAAAACTTGCATAAGTTAAATTATAAATCACCGTCTGCTAATTTATTTTAGGGGGCGGTATTTTTTTGACTATTTTACAAACATTTGTTTGAAATTAATCTGACAATATAGTATAATATAATTAGATTGGTTCAAATAAATAACATCTCCATTTAACGTTCTAAATAATCCTTAGCAAGAGTTTTTTGAACTCCTTTCAGTCAAACAGCAAAAAACTAATTCCCTGCTAAGGATTATTTAGAACTATTCCGATGTAATCATTTATTTGAACCAATCTAATTATCAGGTTAATGAGCTTTCCTAACTCCTTTCAGTCAGACAAGGGAAAGCTTAAACCCTCGTGAACCTCACCACCCAAATAAAATATTTGCATCAAAAGAGATACTAGCTTCGCGTCGGATGGTGCTTCTAACTGCTTCATATAGATTAAAGTTCAACCTATATTACTAGGTTAGTTTTAAAGAGATCTCTTTTAATTCTTCTGGATTTATTATAGTTACTTTTATTTATTTTTTCTAGGTCTACTGCAGAGCGGCCAAATCGAATACGGTCATACTAAAGCTTACCTTGCGTATTTTAAATTAAAAGCTTTAGTGCTTTCACATTGTAT
>JBHEOV010000066.1:0-589 GCA_046260625.1 Halanaerobium sp.
GTGCTTTATTAAGAGAAAAAATAGTTGCTTCAGCCACTGATAAACTAATTATTGTTGTTGATGAATCTAAATTAGTTGAGAATTTAGGCGCTTTTCCTTTACCTATAGAAATAACACCTTTCAGCTGGCAGTACACTCAAAAAATGATCGAAAATTTCAGCTGCAGCTCGGAAATTAGAAAAGAAGATGGAGAAATTTTTGTTACAGATAATGAAAATTATATTTTGGACTGTGATTTTGGAAAAATAGAGGATCCAGTAAAACTGACTGTAGAGTTAAATAAACTTCCAGGAGTAGTTGAAAATGGAATTTTTGCTGAAATGGCAGAAATAGTAGTTGTCGGTTATAATGATGGCCATGTTGAAGTTTTAGAAAAATAGTAGTTTTAATTAAATATTAAAAAGGAGCCCGGCCTTAATCAGCTGAGCTCCTTTTTTGATTAAATACTTTCTGAAATCTGCTCGAGATCTTTAGCATCCAGGATTTTTTCGATTAAAATACTGCTCAAAATAACCAGCGGGATTGAGATTAGCCAGCGGATAGCAGTAAAAGAAACTCCAACATAACTTGCTTCAAAAAGTGTCATTGG
>JBHEOV010000066.1:599-10743 GCA_046260625.1 Halanaerobium sp.
CTATATAAAGCTGCTGCAATTGGAAAGGCAACATAAAGGCCGCCAACTGTAGTACTTGCAAGAATAATTACCCAGAGATAGGAAAGAAGTCCTGAATTCTCACCCAGATGTTTTTCAATAGTTTCTTTATCTATCCAGACTTCAAAAAGGCCAATCAGTAAAAAAACTGCAGGTACAAATTTGATCATAGTTAAAAAGAAAGAATAAAAATTATCAAAAATACCATCTGCAATATTTAGATCCAGTCTAAAACCTGCTGCTAAAAAGATAGTAAATACTATAAAAAGCCAGTAATCTTTTAAATGTTTTTTCATTAAACAAACAGCTCCCCGTAGAATAATCCAATAACTATCGAAACAATAACAGCCATGATCAGAGAGATGATATTTCTGATTACTGTAATCTTAAGACCAAAAAAATCTTTTTCTATCGGATAAGTTACTATGCCCACCATCATTAGAGTGGTGGTAAAAGCAGCAATCACAGTATAGCTTACACCCTTTTCCAGTAAAATTCCTGCCAGCGGAAAGGCGACAAAACCAGGCATGAAAGCTATAGAACCCAGCCCTCCGGCAAGTGCAACTCCTGCAGCACCACTGCCATCACCTAAAAATCTTAAAATTAAATCATCAGAAACAAAATAGAGTGAAAAAGCTACCAAAATTATCATATTTAAAAATACGGGTGAATTTTTCTTTATTTTTTTAAGTCCAATTTTTAAACCTCTTACTGTTTTCTCACGGTCAATAATAAATAAAATTGCTGTCAGTGCAGCTGTTAAATAATTTATCATAATTTAATTCTCAACCAGATTACTTTTCAGCCAGTTAATAATATCAGCTGATTCATACAAAGGTTCACCATCAATAAATAAACAGGGGACCTGTCTTTTACCACCAGTTTCTATCAACTCTGCTTCTGCTTTTTGATTCTGATTGATATTTTTTAATTCAATTTCATCTAAATCATTTTTGTCAATAAATTTTGTGACTTTTCTGCAGTAGGGACAGGTTGGGTAATAATATAAGATTAAATCAAACATTTTATCATCCTTCCATATATAATTATGATTCCTTAACATATTATTTCTATTTAAATCTTAAAAACCCTTTATAAAATTTATATTGAAATTTATTTCAAATAAATGTAAAAATATGTTATAATGAAGTTGAACTTAGTATTTTTAGAGGCTGATTATTTAGAGAGGAGAAATTATGGATAATAATTTTACTTCTGAATTAAATAATTTTTTAGAGGAAGGGAATCAAACTTTAATGAATTCCTGTCTAAAACTGGCTGAACTAAACTTAAATCTTGAAAGCATAATTGAGATTATAGAAAAAATTAATGAGCTTGAGACAGAAATTGATTTACTGCAGCTTATTTTAAATAAGGGATTTAATTTAATCCCGGAAGCTGATTATGGAAAAATTGTGATCAACGAAGAAGGGTCTGCTTATTTTTTAGAAAAAATAGATAGAAAAGATGATATTTTTATAAATTCAGAAAGATTTTCGGAAAATATTGGCAGGCAGTATGCTGCAGATGTTATTTTCAAAAAACAAAAGCTGAATAAAAAACTAATTATCAACCTAAAAATTAATAGTGATTATATTGGGGCAGTCATCTTATTTATCAAAGCAGAAAGCTCCAAATACTTCAGTGATTATTCGCTTAAAATGGCATCAGTTTTAGAAAAAATTGCCTCTTCCTATTTAACAGCAAAGCGCTATCAAAATCTGCAGCAAGAATTTAAGCAGGAAATTATATTATCACTCAGTAATTTGCTGGGTATTCATGATAATTATACAAAAGGTCATAATCAAAAGGTAGCAGATTTAAGTAGAGAGCTGGCCCGTTCTATGGAATTAAATAAAAAAGCGATAGAAAAGTCATACTGGACAGGCCTGCTGCATGATATAGGTAAAACTTTAATACCCGCTCCAATTTTAAATAAAAAAAGTTCTTTAAGTCAGCAAGAATTTGCTGAAATAAAAAAACATCCAGAATGGGGATATAGAACTCTAAAAGAGTCTGCTGAACTAAAGGATATTGCAAAATATATTCTTCATCATCACGAACACTGGGATGGAAGTGGTTATCCGGATGGTCTGATAGGAGAAGAAATACCTCTAATTTCTCAAATTGTTGCAGTTGCTGATGCCTGGGATGCCATGTGTTCTGATAGATCATATAGAAAAGCTCTCAAAAAAGAAGAAGCAGTTAATCGACTTTTGAAAAATAGAGGCAAACAATTTGCACCACCAGTTGTAGATGTATTTCTGGATAATATTAGCTAAAGCAGATATTTAATTCAATTTTTAGGATTATAGTCTTTAAAAAGCTCAAGTATTCTGTTATAATAGTAAAGTAGAGAACAATTTTAATAGAAGAGAAAAATGTAATTAAAAAGATAAAAAGGTGGAGAAAAAATTGAGAAGACGAGAACGTTTAACCGGTTTTTTTATCATATTTATTTTGCTCACTTTTTCTGCCTACAGTAATTCTATGAATGTAGGTGGTCGAATTGGAGTCACAGAAAACAAGCAGAGAGAAATTAATCAGAGTAGATTTGAGCAGGAAACTAATAATTCAGTAAAAAAAATCAATAATAAAAATATTAGTGATAACAGTAGAAACAGTTCAGCAGAGGAAGCTAATTCAGAACTAAAAACTGAAGTTGATCTGAGAGAAGAAACTGCTGCAGCTGCTGATCAAAATATTAATTCAAGTCAAATTGATAATAAATTTAATCAGGAACGAGAAAATAATGAAGTTATTAATCAGCAGAGAGATGAAAACAATTCTCAAACTAATCAAGAAACAGCTTTTGCAAAACGAGAAGAACCCCAATTAATTGAACAGGTTAAAGCACATAAAGTTAGGAGTGGAGAGACTCTCTGGGATATAGCACACAAACATGGTTTGAATATTGATTCCTTAATCGGAGCCAATAATATTAGTAATATGAACAGTATTAAACCGGGCCAGGAATTTAAAATTTTACCGGTTAAAGGAATAATTTATCGAGTATCACCTGGAGAAAGCCTGAACAGTATTGCCAGTAAATTTGATCTTAAAGCAGAAACTATTCTGGAAGATAATAATCTGGAAGATTCGTCAAAGCTGAAAGTTGATCAAAACTTAATTTTAAGAGGTGCCAAACCAGAATTCAGTTATCAGGATCGTCTTGATCAGAAATTTATGTACCCAATTAAGACTAGAATTACTTCCTATTACGGACCGCGCTGGGGCAGAATGCACGAAGGAGTAGACTTTGCAGCTCCGATGGGTAGTCCAATTAGAGTAGTGAGTTCCGGCCGGGTAGTTTTCAGCGGCTGGTCAGGTGGCTATGGATATGTAGTAATTGTTCAGCATCAGAAAGGTCTAAGAACTCTTTATGCTCACAACTCTAAACTTTTAGTAAATGTCGGTGAGTCTGTAGGTAGGGGCGAGGTTATTGCTCGCTCGGGTAATACAGGTAATTCTACCGGACCGCATCTGCACTTTGAGGTTCAGGTTAATGGAAGACCTGAGAATCCTTTAGATTATATCCACAAATAAATATTAATATTTTAAATATGCAGCTCCTCATTATTGATTTAGTGGGGAGCTTTTTTTATATCCGGCATATGATTATCCATAAATTTTAAATTTAGCTGTTTAAACTGTCTTGACAGTAGTCAGCATATAATTTATAATAAATATATGAAATACTTGAATAATTGTTCATATATAATAAATAAAAAAATAGAGGTGAAAATATGCAGGATACAGCAGAAAAAGATAAAAGAAATGAAAAGGAATTTGAGCTTGAAGGTTTAAACTGCTCAAATTGTGCTCTGAAAATCAAAGATCAGGTTAAAAAACTTGAGGGAATGGAAAATGTGGAACTTAACTTTGCAACATCTACTCTTAAAGTTGCAGCAGAAGAATCAAGACTGCAAAAAATTAAAGCAGAATTACAGCAGATTTCTGACAGTATAGAACCTGGAGTTAAAGTTAGGGATAAAGATGAAAGCAGAAAGCAAAGTGTTGAAGCTGAGTTTTCTCTTAAAGCGTATTTATGGCAGAAGAAAAACATTTTTATCGGAATATTATTTTTTGTTCTGGCACTGAGTTTTGCCCATCTGAATACTTTTGCTGAGACAATTTTCAGGTCTTTTGCTCTACCGGCCTACATAGCAGCCTATTTTTTAATTGGTTATCCAGTTTTAAAATCAGCTCTTTTAAATATTGGCCGGGGCCAGATCTTTGATGAAAATTTTCTAATGGTAATTGCTACTTTCGGTGCTTTTGCAATTCAAGAATATCCAGAGGCAGTTGCAGTTATGCTTTTTTATATGATTGGAGAACTTTTTCAGGAAAGAGCAGTTAATAATTCACGCCGTTCAATTAAAGATTTAATGGATATTCAGGCTGAGTATGCAAATCTAATTAAAGATGATCAGATAATACAGGTTGAGCCAGAACAATTAAAAATTGGTGATTTAATTGCTGTTAAGGCTGGTGAGAAAATACCTGTTGACGGTGAAATAAGAAGTGGAGAAACAGCTCTTGAGACTTCAGCTCTGACCGGAGAGTCGATGCCCAAAGATGTGGCAGAGGGTGATCAGGTTTTAAGTGGAATGATTAACTTAAATAAGTTGATTACCGTTAAGGTAACTAAAGAATACAAAGATTCTACTGTTAAAAAAATTCTGGAGCTGGTAGAAAACGCAAGTTCCAAAAAAGCGCCGACAGAACAGTTTATCAGTAAATTTGCCCGCTATTATACTCCTTTTGTAGTTTTAACAGCAGTCTTAGTTGCAGTTTTACCGCCTTTATTTACCGGAGCAGCCTTCAGTCAGTGGTTTTATAGGGCTCTAATTTTTCTGGTTGTTTCCTGCCCCTGTGCCCTTGTTGTTTCTATCCCCCTAGGATTTTTTGGAGGGATTGGACTGGCCTCAAAAAATGGTATTTTAGTCAAAGGAGGAAATTATCTGGAAGCTTTAAATGAACTGGACAGCATTGTTTTTGATAAGACAGGAACGCTGACCAAAGGTGACTTTAAAGTAACTGAGGTAAATATTTATAGTGATTACAGCCGAGAAGAAATATTAAAAATAGCTGCTGAAGTAGAACAGTTTTCCAATCATCCGATAGCAAAATCGATTGTTGAGGCTGCAGCAGATTATAGAAAGCATTCAGCAGATACTGATTATCAGGAAATTTCCGGAGCTGGAATCAAAGCTAAACTGGATAATAATCAGATTCTAGCAGGAAATGAAAGACTTATGCAGAAAAATAATATCGACTATCAAAAAGCTGAAAGTACAGGTACAGCAGTTTATCTGGCTCAAAACGGAGAATTTTTGGCCTCAATTATAATTTCTGATCAGTTAAAAGAAGATGCAGCAGCCGCAATTTCCAGCCTGAAGGAGCTGGGAATTAAAAATTTAACAATGCTGACCGGTGATAATAGACTAACTGCAGCCGAGGTAGCTTCAAAACTGGGACTTGATAATTACTATGCCGAACTTTTACCTGATCAAAAAGTAGAAAAAGTGGAAGAGCTGTTGAGTACTTCTGAAAAATTGGCTTTTGTTGGTGATGGAATCAATGATGCACCTGTACTTGCCCGCTCTGATTTAGGGATTGCAATGGGAGGACTTGGTTCAGATGCTGCAATTGAGGCCGCAGATGTTGTATTGATGACTGATGAGCCTGCTAAAATTGTGACAGCCTTAAAAATTGCTGCTAAAACCAAAACTCTGATCTGGCAGAATATTATTCTGGCCCTTTCAATTAAAGCAGCTGTGATGATTTTAAGTATTTTCGGCATGGCTTCGATGTGGGCGGCAGTTTTTGCAGATGTGGGAGTTGCTTTACTGGCAGTTTTTAATGTAATGAGGATTTTAAAAACAGAAGATATTTAAATTAATTGACTGGATTTAAATTAATTAAGTATAGATTTTTTTAAGAAATGGAGTGAATAATATGGAAGCCGAACTAAAAGATAAGACAATCTGTGATATTTGTGAAGTTTTTAATCCAGATAATCAGGTTGTAGAAATGATGAAAGAAAAGAAGCTGGCTGATGATGTTGTTTATGATCTGGCAGAAATATTTAAAACAATGGGAGATCCAACTCGGATTAAAATTCTTTATGCTCTTAAAGAAAGGGAGCTTTGTGTCTGTGATCTTTCAGAATTACTGGATATGAGCTCTTCTGCTATTTCACATCAGCTTCGGGTTTTGAGAAATAATAAGCTGGTTAAGTATCGAAAAGAAGGACGCTCAGTCTATTATTCACTCGATGATGACCATGTAATGTGTCTTTTTGGTCAGGGACTAGAACATGTGCTTGAAGACAGATAAAATAAATGCAGTCCTGCTGGCAGGAGGAGAGAGCAGCCGTTTTGGCAGTGATAAGGCTCTGCTTTCTTTTGCTGGAATGAAATTAATAGAATATATTTTTTATAAATTAGATCAGAATTTTAATAAAGTTATTATTGTCGGTTCTAAAGATAAATATTCTTTTCTTAAAAAGGCAGAGATTAGAGAAGATATCTATCAGAATCGGGGACCGCTGGCTGGGATTTATACAGGTCTTTATTTTTCGGATACTGATTATAATTTTATCACTGGCTGTGACATACCATTTTTGAGCAGTCAGTACTTTGACTTTTTAAAAAAAGAAGCAGCAGCAAAACCAGAAGCTGAAATAATTGTCCCTCAATTTAAAGGTTATCTGGAGCCGCTGGCGGCAATTTACAAGCGCTCACTGCTGCCAGAGATCAAAAAGCAGATACTAAATGATAATTTAAAAATTAAATCTTTTTATCAAAAGAGCAGGAAAATAATAATTAAAGAAGAAATATTAAAAAGAAATTTCAGGCTGGAAAAATTATTTTTTAATCTTAATTATCCTGAAGACAGAAAAAAGGCAATTAATTATTTGAAAGAGGAGGCAGATAGCATTGCTAAAAATAAAAGAGAAAATATTTATTAAAAAAAGAAATTTATTTTTATTTTTCATGTGTATTTTATCACTAATTTTAGTTTTCAGTTCAGCAGCTGCAGCCAATGTCGAATTAGAACAGCCGGAATATCAAAGCTTTAAACTGGATAATGGTCTGGAAATTATGGTTTTCCCGGATCACTCAATTCCCCTGCTCAGATATTCAATCTATTATAATGTGGGTTCAATTGATGAAGTAGATGGAGAGACCGGGATTTCTCACTTTTTAGAACATCTGATGTTTTTAGGAACTGATAACCTGCCAGAGGGTGAGCTTGATGATCTGATCTCTTCAGTAGGTGGTCAGCTCAATGCAGCCACCAGTTATGATTATACCTATTATTACCATGAGGTACCATCTTCAATGCTGGAGCTGGTTATGGCTTTAGAATCAGACAGAATGAATAATTTGAGATTTAATGAGCAGGAGATCAACCGCGAGCGAGAAGTTATCAAACAGGAAAGAAGGATGCGGACGGAAAATAATATTTTCTCCAGAGGTTTTGAGAAAATTAAGGCTCACGCTTTTGAGGACAGCTATTTAGAGCATGATGTTATTGGCTGGATGGAAGATATTAATAGTATTTCTACTCAGGAGTTAGAAAATTATTATCAGCGCTATTATGCACCAAATAATGCTTTGATTGTTGTCAGTGGTGATGTGGAAGCTGAGGCAGTAAAAAATCTGGCTAAAAAATATTATGCTGAATATCAGGCGGAAAATATAGAAGACAAAGATTTTGAATTAGCAGCCCAGATGGCTGAAAAAGCTAAAACAGTTAATTTAGAGACAAATATTCCCTATGCGCTGCAGCTTTACAGAATTCCACCGGCTGATAATCTGGAAATAGCAGCAGTGGAAATTTTTCTTGATATTCTGGCCAATAATCAGAGTTCACGCTTAAAAGAAAATCTGCAAAAAAAGGCAGGAATAATTTTAGATAGTGGGGCCTTTGCTTATCCACTGCGGACCGATTCTTTTGCCCTGATTTATTTTATCCCCTCAAATCAGGAGTTAGTAGATCAGGCTCAGCAGTCCTATGACCGAGAATTAGAGAGGATTTTTACGGAAGGGATAACTGCAGAGGAATTTGAAATGGTAAAAAAACAGTATCAGAAATCTTTAATCTTTTCTCAGAAAAATATTAATTCAGCGGCCTCTACTTATGCTTTAAATAAGCTGCGTTTTGACAGAGCGGATTTAATTGAAGCTAAAATTGACTATATTAATAATTTAGAGAGAGCAGAACTGGTAGAAATTGCTCAAAAATATTTTAATCAGAATCAGCGCACAAGAGCTTACATTTTACCTGAAAACAAAGGTGGTGCTCAGCAGTGAAAAAATACAAAAAAATTATAATTTACACTCTAAGTATAATATTTTTACTAAGTTTAAATGTTTCTGCTCAGCCGGAAAATTTCAGTCCTGAATTTTTTAGAGAACTGGCAGATGCAGTCAACCAAAAACCGGAGATTGAAGTACCTGATTATGAAATCTTAGAACTGGAAAATGGAATTAAATTTTATTTGGCTCAGGATAAAAGCCTGCCAATTTTTGAGCTTCGGGGCTATATAGCTGGCGGCAAAATAAATGAAGCTAAAGATCAGGCCGGCATAACTTCTCTGATGACAGAGCTGATGCTTTTAGCAACTGAAAACTACAGTGAAAGTGAGTTTTCACTTTTTAAAGAGCGCAGTGCTCTCTCGTTAAATCTGGGAGTAGGTTCAGACCAAATCTCAATCAGTGGTGATTCATTAAATACAGAAAGCGGTGAGTTGATATCACTGCTGGCTGAAGTATTGCGCCGACCTCAATTTGAAGGCGGACATTTTGAGAGAACTGTCAAAGAATATCAGCAGCTTTACAGACAGCAGTTTTATAATGATTCTGCTCTTTTAAATATGTATTTTTTTAAAAATCTGTATGGAGAACACCCTTATGGCTATAATTATGATTACAATTTAATTCTTGATTTTTTAGAGCAGGTGGAAGCAGCTGAAGTAGAAGATTTTTATCAAAAAATTATCAGGCCAGAAGAGATTGTAATTGCCATCAGTGGGGATTTCAAGGTAGCAGAAATAAAAGAAGAGTTAGAGAGTGATTTTTCTGACTGGGAAAATAACAGGCAACAGAAGCTAAATCAAAATCATGTCAATATTAACCCCGAGATTCACAACCAGATCATAGTTGTCAATAAAGCTGATGCCACTCAGGCCAATATGAGAATCGGCTATAATTTTTACAGCAGTAAATATCCCAAAAGAATTCCCTTTTTGATGGGCAATAGGATCTTTGGCAGTGGTGGTTTTAACAGCCGTCTAATGGAAAATCTGCGCAGTGATAAAGGTTATGTTTATGGGACAAATGCTCAGGTTAGCTACCATGATTATGGAGGAGCCTATCATATTAATTTGAGTCTTGCTCCCGAAAAAACTCTGGCGGGAATGGAAGCAGTTAAAGAAGAAATGCTGAAAATTAAAAGTAAAGAAGATTCTTTTGTAGAAAAAGAGCTGTTCGAAAATATTAATTTATATAATGCTGTTTTTCCGAAAGCCTATCAGCATCAGATTGATGTACTTGATGAATTAGTCTATCAGATGGAATTTCAAAATAACACAGAAGATTATTTAAATAATTTCATCAAGCAGTATAATGGTCTTGCAGTTGAAGAAGTTCAGCAGATTTTTGCAGAAGAGCTTTATCCGGAGATTCTTTTTACAGTGATTGTTGGTCCCAAGGAAAAAATTCTGCCCCAGTTTGAAGAGGCTGGAATTGAAGTAAAAGTAATTGATAATTAGGAATAAGATAAAGCAGTAACTTATTTAACTGGTTTAGGAAGCAATAATTTTTCTTGAGCTCTTGACAGCAGACTGGATTATGAGATATTATAAATACGATAGCTGAATAATAAAAAAAACTAAGATGAGAAGTAGTAATTTTCTCTAAAACTGAAAGAGAACGGAATCCAGCGGCTGTAAGATTCCGGCAGTTAAAGAAAATGAAGTCGTCTCGGAGTTTTACTGATCAAGCAGATCTCAACTGAAAATTGTTGAAAAAAATCTGTGAGTAATCAGTAACGGCACAGCAGTCGTTAACTAATGAGAGCTTTCTTTTTATCTTAATCGGTAAATAGGAAGAAC
>JBHEOV010000067.1:0-10742 GCA_046260625.1 Halanaerobium sp.
GTAAAATTTATGACATTATTAAAAGGTGAATATATGTTTAGTCACTGTTCTTCTATTATAGCAATAATCATTACTGATTTAAAGCTAAATTTAAAATAATTAGCTGGTAATTTATGAATTTGTACACTATAACCAGTTACAACACGGCCGTTTTGTAACTGGTACATTAAAATACATAAATAAAAAAAGAGCCCAACAAAGGGCTCAAATAATCTAATTTACCGCCGCCAGTATTTAGTTTCATCATAATGATCATATAGATCTTCTTCATAATCACGGTGAACTAAATAATCTGATTTTTCTTCTCTGTATTCCGGTGCACTTTTTATTTCCTCTTTTGTTTTATTAACAAATATTTTTTCTTGATTCCAACTAATATTCCGGAGCCATTCAGGTGCAATCAATACATCCTTACCGGGCAAAATATTTCTGGTATCTATTAATAGATAACGGATTAACCAGTTTTCTTCATCAACAAATAGATCCTCTAAATGTCCAAACTCTTTATCTTCGGCCTGAATATGATAACCTCTGACTTCTTTAAGGCTGCGCAGATTGGAATCAATTTCTTCCTCTTCTGCCTGTTTTTCTGCATCAGTTAAATTATCAAAATCAAAAATGTTTTCTCTAATCATGCTGCCTGCCTCAATAGGAGGTCCATCAGAAGGGTGTGGACTTGTCCAATAAATAGGCCAGTCAAAATGTTTGACTACTTTTTCTTCCATTACTTTAGAAACAGGTTTATTCTTATCGATTCGAGGGCCTGCTTCCAATTTTTCTGCAGTTAAATTAACAATAATCTCTTCCTGTTCATAATTTATTTTTTCAAAGGAATCAGTAGAAATTAGTATTTTATGATGTTTAAGCCAGTTTCCTGTATCAACAACAACATACCTCAAAACAAAACGCTGTTGATCAAAATAAAAGTCTTTAACTTTACCCAGATCACCATCTTTGCCGTGAATCTTAAAACCTTCAAGATTTTTGAGCTTTCTTAACATAACGGCTCACCTCTCTCTGAGTTTTGGCTATTATCAAATCAATTTCTATTTTTAAGAAGACTTCTTCTAAGTTAATTATATTAGATTTATACTGCTTATTCAAATTTAAAGTTAATTTTGATTGTCTCTTAATTTCAATGCCATCTCAAGGTCATCAGTCATAATCATATCTACTCCTTTTTCCAGCAGTTCAACTACTGACTCAGGAAAATTAACTGTATAAACATTAAGCTGCATCCCCATAAAATGAGCTTTATCCACTATTTCCTGATCGGCTGTCAAAAAGTGTAAATGCAGAGCATCGAAACCTCTTTTAAATGCATAATCAGAAGGATTAATAATTTTGGCCATTAATAAAGCCCCTGTTTTAATTTCTGGCTGCAGCTTTTTAACTTTCTGAAGACTGTAATGATTAAAAGAAGAAATAATCACCTGATCTCTAATTTTAAATTGATCAACCAGCTTTAAAACCTTTTCCTCCAGACCAGGATAGGGCAGATAATTTTTTAGCTCAATATTAATTACTTCTAGATCCTGCACAATTTCCAGTACTTCCGCCAGAGTCGGCATTTTTTCTCCTTTAAACTCAGAACTAAAAAACTCTCCCGCACTCATCTGACGCAGTTCTTTAAGAGTATGATCCTTTACCAGGCCGCTGCCGCTCATTGTTCTATCAATTAATTCATCATGAATCACAACAACTTCCCCATCTTTTGTCAGCTGTACATCAAATTCCACCCCATCAGCTCCCAGCTCAACTGCCTTTTTAAAAGCTGCCAGCGTATTTTCTGGAAAACCAGCCGCACCACCGCGATGTCCAATAATTTTCGTCTTCATTAATATCACATCCTCTATCTATCTTAAAGAAAAGAAGTAATTATATCTCAAAAATAGTTATTCTTTCAGACCCTGAGTAGCAATGCCTTTGACAAAAAACTTCTGGGCCAGCAGAAAAACCACCAGAGTTGGAATAACAACCATAATTGTACCAGCCATAATTAAGCCCCATTCTCTTTCGGCCGCACTGGCAAAAAGCATTCTAATTCCCTGCTGGGAAACCTTCATACTGTCTGAATTTAAAATAATTAAGGGCCAGAGATAGGCATTCCACATCACCAGGAAGTTAACAGTCGCCAGTCCGGCAAGAGTTGGTCCTGAAAGTGGAATTAAAATTTGAAATAAAAATCTAAATGGTCCACAGCCGTCAAGCTGAGCTGATTCCATTAAAGAAGTGGGAATTGTTAAAAAATGCTGTCTCATCAAAAATGTAGTGGTTGCACTGGCCAAAAATGGCATTACCAGACCTGTATAACTGTTGGTCAAGCCCAGTTTGCTGACAAAATCAAAAAGAGGAACCACTCGCACCTGCATCGGCAGCATCAGAGTAAATAAGATTGCAAAAAACAAAAACTTTTTACCCTTAAATTCAAAATGAGAAAAGGCATAGCCGCTTAAAACTCCCAGTACTAATTTACCAATCATTACAATTACAGAAGCAATTAAACTATTTGTTAAAAGCCGCCCCATATTGACCATATTCCAGGCCCGAACATAATTACCAAAATATAATTGATTGGGTATAAATGATGGTGGATAAGTAAAGACCTGGCCTCGAGTCTGCAGACTGATACTAATTGCAAATAAGATAGGCATAATAACTATAAAACTTAAAATAATTAACAAAATATGACTGAATATTTTATCTGCTAATTCTCTTTTTCGTTTTGATTTAAACATAATTAAGCATCTCCCCATAATTATTACTAATAATTTTAGCTATCATTACTTTTAAATAAGTTACTGCTGAGTAGAACAAAATATTTTTACTGATAGTGTACCCCTTTACTGCCGTATTTAAAGTGAAAAAAAGTAATAATTAAGACCAAGAAAAGTAAAACTACAGATTGAGCTGCTGCCAGTCCCGGTCGGAAATTAACAAACATATCTCTATACAATTTATAAATAACAAGATTTGTTGCACTGGCCGGACCTCCCTGAGTCATAATATCTATTACTCCAAAAGCCTGAAAAACAGTAAAAAGGATATTCATAATTATTAAATAAAAAGTTGTGGGAGAAAGTAAGGGAATTGTTATTTTTCTAAAAATCTGCCAGGAATTTGCACCATCAATTTTCGCTGACTCATAAACACTTTCCGGTATTGACTGCAGACCCGCCAGAAAAAAGATGATATTAAAACCCATGTTTTTCCAGATAGTAGCTATTATAATTGCAATAAAAGCAAAAAATCCATTTGTCAGCCAAGGAATCTGAAAGCCGAATAAAAGATTTAAAATATAATTTACATGGCCGGCAACCGGATTTAGAAGAAAGACCCAGAGTGAACCTGCAACTGTGGGTGAAATAGCATAAGGAATAAAAAATATCGTCCTGTAAATATGTATTCCTCTTAGTTTTTTATTAAGAAAAGTTGCCAGAATCAGAGAAATAACAAGACCACCAAAAATTGTAACCAGAACAAAAACTGCAGAACGCTGCATACTATCCAGATAGGCCGGATCAGTAAATAATCTTTGATAGTTTTCTAAACCGCTGTAAATCACTCGCGAACCAAATGGAGCTGTTCTGTATAAACTCAAAATAAAAGACTGGATTGTGGGCCAGTAAAGAAAAAGTATTAAAATAATCATTGACGGGATGATTAATAAATATGGTACTAAAAAATGTGAATTATAATCCTGTTCTTTCACTGCTATCTCCCCCTCATTGATAAAAAACAATTCCCCTCCCACATCTAAATGTAAAGCGGAAGGGAAATTATTTTTTTAAAATCAATTATTCATTTTTTATTGCTTTTAATATTTTTATTCATAAAGTGAATTATAGGTCTTTAATGACTCATTAACCTGAGAAGCAGCCTCTTCCATTGCTTCCTGTGGAGTCATATTATCCTGTAAGGTTTCTTCAACTGCGTTTTCGACTATCTGTCTTACTTCAGGGAAGGTACCAATCAAAGCACCCTGAGTTGAAGCACTTTTTTTACTCAGCAGAAGCTGCAAGAAAGCAGTCATATGGTTTGGATTTTGAGTAAAGAACTGACTGTTCATTTCTCTCTCAACTGCGGATTTAGTTACAGGAAAGTATCCTGTCTGCTCAAACCAGTAAACCTGCTGTTCTTCTTCAGATAAGAAGCTCAAGAATTCCCAGGCAGCTTCTAATTCTTCTTCTGGATGATCTCTAAGTGCCCAGAGGCTGGCTCCACCAATAATTACTCCACCGCGATCTACACCATCAGGACGGGGTAGAAAAGCTGTACCCAGTTCATAACCTGATTCTTCAGCGTTTTCTGTAAAATTAGTAACCTGTGCTGTAGATTCAATCATCATTGCTGAACGGCCTGACAGGAAGGCCTGCTTGGCTCCATCCCAACCGCGGCCGGGGTTCAACATGATCTCTTCATCAACCATTTCTTTCCAGAGTTCAATAAATCTAACTGATGGCTCCTGATCTAAATAAGATTCAGTTGCTCTACCATCACGTCCGTTGTTATTATTAACCAGCAGAGCATCCTGATTTGCTACCATCTGCTCTAAAAACCAGCCAACTATACCAAGTGTAAAACCATAACGCTCAACATCTCCGTCTTCATCTTTGATAGTCAGCTGTTCAGCGTATTCTTTCAGCTCACTGAAGGTCTGTGGTGGATCATTGGGATCCAGACCTGCTTCTTCAAAAGCATCTTTATTATAGTATAAAATAGGTGTAGATGAATTAAAAGGCATTGAATTTAACTGTCCATCTACCTGATAATAATCAGAAACCGGTGTTAAAAATTTACCCCAATCAAAACTGTCATCCTGAGCTACCTCACGACCTAGCTCTTCAATCGGAATGATAATTCCACTATCTACCATTACCTGGGTTCCAATCTCATAAATTTGAACTATATGAGGAGCATCCCCACTTCTAACAGCTGATTCTGTTTTGGTTAAAGTGTCATTATAAGTACCTGTATTTTGTGCTACAACTTCAATATTCTCATGCTGTTCATTAAATCTCTCAACCAGAGTTTCTGTAACCTCAAGGTTATGTCCACCCATCGCATGCCAGAAGTCAATAGTAACTTTATCCTGTGCAGATGCAGTAAAACTGAGCATCAGAACAAGTGCAATCACCAGCAAAAAATTAATTTTTCTCATTAGATAATACACTCCTTTTTAATATTATTATTTTAGCCAAAAGCAGAATTACTTTTCCTAAATCCCCCCTTTAAAAATTATTTTGGAGCGTCATATAATTAAATCTTTATCTCTTTGAAAAATATTACATTTTTTAGTTCCATTGCAAGTATAATTATATATTTTTTTGAATTGTTTGTCAATTCAAAAACTAATTTATATCGCTTTATTCGAATGTTTTTTTTGAATTCTAACTTAAATGAAATTGTTATGGTAAATAAATTTAATTTAAGTCTTAAATTATATCTTGATTTTCCTTGCATTAATATTTAAAAATGTTTATACTATTAGAGATGCTAAAATAGATTCTAAATTAATTTTTTGAAAAAATACAGACAATTTTATTTAATGAGGGGATAACAATTTTATTTAAATTATACTATTTTATTTATTATATTTATGTAGCAGCAACAACTTACATTAACATCCATTTAGAAGCAATCGGACTCAGTGCAACTCAAATTGGCCTGATAACCTCTGTTGCTAAAGCACTGGCAATTACTACTCTCCCAATCTGGGGTATGATGTCTGATTATTTTGAGGCCAATAAAAAAATATTGATCTTTACTACATTTGGAACCTTTATTTTTTCTCTCAGTTTTTTATTGACAGAAAGTTTTTTAATAATTTTTGTACTCTACAGTTTCTTTATGATTTTTAGCAGCTCAAATGTTCCCCTCTCTGATTCATTACTTTTAAACCATCTGGGAGACAGAGCTGAGCAATACGGTCAATTTAGAGTCTGGGGATCAATTGGTTATATGGCAGCTATTATGCCCTTTGGCTGGATTATTGAACAGACTCAATCTGAAACAACTTTTATCCTGGCAGCTTCAGGATTATTTTTATCATTATTCTTTGCTTATAAATTACCTAAAAGCAGTAAAACTATTAAAATTACAAGTCTCAGCAGTTTCAAATTGTTATTAAAAAATAAGAATCTATTATACTTTTTACTATTTACTTTTTTTATTCAGGCTCCTTTAACTGCAAACTTTGTTTATTTTCCTATTTACTTTAAATCAATTGGAGGTGGAGAAACTCTGCTCGGACTGGGAATGTTTATTGCCGCTGGTAGTGAGTTAATTATTTTCCAGAAAGCTGATATCTTTTTGAAAAAGTTTAAATTAAAAAAAGTTTTATTACTTTCAGCAATCACCTTTGCTGTTCGCTGGTTTTTAATTGCTATCTGGACTTCACCAATCTTAATTTTAACAACTCAACTTTTTCATGGATTAACTTTCGCCTTATTCCATGTCACAGCAGTCAGCTATATTTCAAAACTGGTGGGCGAAAAATTCCGTTCAACCGGTCAAAATCTTTATGCTTCAATAATCAGTATCAGTACTGTAGCCAGCAGTCTAGTTGGGGGAATGATCTATGATGGAGCCGGTGGAGCTGCAATGTATGCTCTAGGAAGTGCAGTTTCTCTACTTGCCGGACTCAGTTATTTTTATCTGCTGCATCATATCGAATACAGTAAAAATTAATTTTTCTAACCTGTTTTATATTTTTAAGCAGGTTTTTTTTATTTGATATCGAATTATAAAATTAGAGGTTTTAAATTGTTTTTTTGATTTAAAAATTTCATAATATTATAACTTTAGGGGGTAATCAGATTGAACAGCAAGTTTGCTAAAAAATATCGCTTTTTAGCTTATCTTTTAATTGCACCATCGATTATTATTGTTACAACTTTTTTGATCTATCCATCTCTGCAGTCACTTTATTTAAGTTTTTTCCGTTCTACACCCTTTGGTAATCGAATAATTTATGTGGGCTTTCAAAATTTCCAGCGGCTTTTAACATCACCTGCCTACTGGAACAGTTTAACTCGCTCAATTGTTTTTACTGCCATCACAGTTTTTATTTCTATTGCTTCAGCTTTGATTCTGGCAGTAGTGACCAATAAAAAAATTAGAGGTGCTAAAATTTATAAGAGTTTATTAATCTGGCCTTTTGCTTTTTCTTTTGCCTTTGCCGGAATTATCTGGGGAGTTTTACTCCATCCAAATGTTGGCATTATGTCTTATTATATTAAATTGCTGACTACTCTTGATTTTAACTGGATCAATAATGGTACAGCTGCCTTCATTTTAATTATTATTGCTTCCAGCTGGAGAATGCTCGGTTATAATTTCATTTTCTTTATTGCCTCTCTGCAGAATGTGTCTCCAGAACTTTTAGAAGCAGCTGATATTGATGGAGCCAGTCCTTTTACAAAATTCTGGCGAATTACTTTTCCTTTGATTTCACCGATCACCTTCTTTTTGCTGATTATGAATACCCTGCAGGTCTTCTTCTTAACCTTTGGAGTCGTAGATGTATTAACTCAGGGGGGACCGGCAAGAGCCACTGATATAGTTACCTACAAATTATTTAGGGATGCTTTTTTGAGTATGAGAACCGGTTATGCATCTGCTCAGTCAATAATTCTCTTTATTTTTGTAGCAGTTATCACAATTATCCAGTTTAAATATGCCGGCGAAAAAGTATTCTATCAGTAAAGGGGAGAATTCAGAATGAAGCGCAAAAAATCTACTACAATTTTTATTCACTTGTTTTTGATAATTTCTGTATTTTTAGTTTCATTTCCTATTTTATATGCTTTTATGGTCAGCACTTTAAATGTTAATGAGGTCTATTCTTCTCCTCCCAAAATACAGCTCGGAGATAACATGATCAACAATTATAAAGCCGCCTGGCAGCGCTCAAATATGGGCAAACTGCTTTTTAACAGTGCTTTTATTTCTATTGTTACAGCAGTCGGGAAGATTATTCTTTCTTTAGGAGCGGCCTTTGCTTTTGTTTATTTTGGGGATTTTCCCGGCAAAAATATACTCTTTGTTATGATTTTAATCACTCACATGCTGCCTCTGCCGATCAGGATTGTGCCGACATATCAATTAATGGATAGTTTAGGCTGGCTTGATACTTACTATGCACTGACTATTCCTTTTTTCGCCAGTGCAACTGGGGTCCTTTTATTTAAACAATTCTATATGACAGTTCCGGAATCACTGCTCGAAGCGAGTTTGATGGATGGAATTACACCACTGAGATTTCTCTGGTCAATTTTAATTCCACTTTCTAAAAGTAATATAGTGGCTCTCTTTACTATAGAATTTATCTGGGTCTGGAATCAGTACCTCTGGCCATTAGTGACAACTAACAGTGCCCGGGTGCGAGTGGTTCAAATTGGTCTTAAAATGCTGATCCCATCTGATGCTCAGCCGGAGTGGAATGTAATTATGGCAGCTTTAATTATTGGTGTAATACCGCCATTATTAGTTTATTTAACTCTGCAGAAAAGCCTGGTCGAGGGCTTTGCCATGCAGCAGGATAAATAATATAAAAATGATATCTATCAAAGGAGGGATATCTTAAACTGAGCTAAAATTAATCTTAAAACGGGGGTGAGATTTAAAATTTCAAATGGGAAGTTGAATGATAATCTCAAGATTAGTTAATCTAAGTCAGTTTTATTTTTCATCAAAAAAAGGAGGTGTAGTCTTCATTTATTAAATTAAATGAAGAAAATTTATGTTAAAAAAATCTATTATTATTTTAACTTTAGTCACTCTCTTTGCCTTTAGTGCAGCAATAGTCTCAGCTCAAACAATTGAACTTGAATTCTGGCACGCGATGAGTGGCGGCCGGACTGCTGCAGTAGAAAAAATTGTTGATGGTTTTAACGAAGAATATGATGATATCAATGTAACAGCTCAGTTTACAGGTAGTTATGCAGAAACTTTAACTCAGGGTATTTCTGCAGTCCGTTCGGGTAACCCACCCCACATTATTCAGGTTTACGAAGTAGGTACTCAGACAATGTTGGATAGTGAAGCAATTGTACCTGTTCACGAAATAGCTGAAGGTAAAATTGACTTTGGTAGTGTTATTCAGCCTATTTTAAATTACTACAGTGTTGACGGTCAGCTTTATTCTATGCCTTTTAACTCTTCAACCGCAATGCTTTATTATAACAAAGATGCATTTGCAGAAGCAGGTATAGAAACTGTCCCTGAAACCTGGGCAGATATAGAAGCAATGGGTCTGCAGCTCATCGACAGCGGTGCAGCCAATCATGGTTTATCTTTTGGCTGGCCAGCCTGGATTTTAGAGCAGATGCATGCCTATCACAATCAGCCTTATGCAAATAATGATAACGGCCGCAGCGGCAGAGCAAACGAAGTTTATCTTGACCGCGACTTTGCTAAAATGGTCTTAGGCCGCTGGACAGATTTAGTTGATAAAGACGTTGTAGCTTATGGTGGTCGTGAATATTCAGCCAACCAGGATTTCTTAGCTGGTGAAGTTGCAATGCTGATTCAGTCAACATCTTCCTTAAGTTCAATTATTGAATCTGCTGATTTTGAAGTCGGTACTACCTTCCTACCTCGTTTTGAAGGTCAGGGTATTGGTAACTCAGTTATTGGTGGCGCTTCTCTCTGGGTAATGCAGGGACATAGTGATGAAGAATATGCAGCAGTAGTTGAATTCTTTAAGTATCTAAGTAAAACTGATGTTACAATTCAGTGGCACAAAGATACAGGCTACTTCCCATCCACAAATGCAGCTGTTAAAACGCTAATGGATGACCGCTGGTTCAGCGACAATCCTAACTACCTGACTGCCTTCCTGCAGGTACTAAGTGGAGTTCAGTCTCCAGCAGCCAACGGTGTGCTCCTGGGTAACTTTGTAGAAATTAGAGACATTGTTGATACAGCTGTAGAAGAAGCCTTTACTGGAGGCTCTTCAGCTGAAGAAGCTTTAGATAAAGGTGATGAGCAGGCTGATGCTGTACTAGAGGATTATACAGAGCTTTTTGGTGAGTAAATTCATCTAATTTGTTGAAAGAAAACTCTTTCCAAATATTTTATTTGGTAGAAGAGGTTGATCAAGGAAAGTAATCACTTCAATAAGACCCGGCTGCAATTTGCAGTCGGGTTTTCATTTAATTCTTAAATCAAATTAAATTTTCAGTTCTGAAAGGGGCAGCTAATGAGTGATTTAAAGGAAATCAAGTTCTTTATACTGGACATGGATGGCACAATTTATCTGGAAAAAGAGATACTGGAGGGAAGTCTTGACTTTCTGGCTAAACTTGAAGAGACAAATAGAGATTATATTTTTCTAACTAACAATTCTTCTAGAAATAGAGCTGATTACCAGCAGAAACTGGCTCAAATGCAGATAGAGATTGATCCTGAAAAAATTATTAATTCCGGTGAAATAACAGCCTCCTATCTGGCTGAACAGGGGAATAAGAAAGGTAAAAGAATTTATCTTTTAGGAACAGAATCTTTAAAAGAGGAAATGGAGCGTTTCGGCCACCAGGTTGTTAATCAGGAAGAAAATATTAGGGAAAAAGCAGAAAGTGTTGATTATGTAGTTTTAGGTTTTGACAAAACCATAAATTATAAAAAGCTCTGGGATGCTCATCAACTGATACTATCCGGGATTAGTTATGTGGCCACTCATCCGGATCTGGTCTGTCCTTTAAGTGGTGGTAAAACTCAGCCGGATACAGGTGCAATGA
>JBHEOV010000068.1:0-10599 GCA_046260625.1 Halanaerobium sp.
GATATATAATAGCAAATATATATCTAAAGAACAAATAGTATATTTTAGCCTGGGGAGGAAATAAAAATGGATGTACTTAAAGATTTTAAAGAAAGAGCAGCTTCGGATTTGAAAAAAATCGTGTTTGCTGAAGGTTATGATGATCGAATAATTAAAGCAGCTGGGGAGATCGACTCAGAAAAAATTGCTCAAATTGTAATTTTGGGTAATCAAAATAAGATTAATAATTCTGCTAAAGAATATGGAGTAGATTTAAGCGGGGTTGAAATTATTGATCCTGAAAAATCTGAGTTCATAAAAGAATTCAGTGAGAAATTTTATGAACTAAGAAAACATAAAAATATTAGTAAAGAGGATGCTGAACAGGCAATTAAAGATCCATTATATTTTGGAACAATGATGATCTATACTGGCAAAGCAGATGGGATGGTTGCAGGTGCAGCAAATGCAACCAGCAATGTTTTAAGACCGGCATTTCAGATTGTGAAAACTCAAGCAGGGATTTCTACAGTTTCCAGTGCAATTATTTTAGTGTTAAAAGATAATGAATTTGGGGAAGAGGGAGTATTGGTTTTTTCTGATTGTGCGGTAAATCCTGCACCAGATTCAAAGCAGTTGGCAGAAATTGCAATTACTACTGCTGATACAGCTCAGGAACTATTGGGTTTTGATCCAAGAGTAGCAATGCTTTCATTTTCAACAATGGGTAGTGCCAGTCACAAAAATGTAGAAAATGTAGAAAATGCTGTAAAAATAGCTCGAAAAAATCATCCTAAATTAAAAATTGATGGAGAAATGCAGTTAGATGCAGCTTTGGTTGAAGATGTTGCTGAAAGAAAAGCACCTGAGAGTGAAATTGCAGGTAAGGCTAATGTTTTGGTTTTTCCCGATCTGCAGTCAGGTAATATTGGCTATAAACTTGTACAGAGACTTGGTGGTGCAGCTGCAGTTGGACCTATTCTGCAGGGAATTGCAGCGCCAATTAATGATTTGTCGCGCGGATGCTCAGTAGATGATATTATTAATGTAACAGCAATAACAGCACTGCAGGCTCAAAAATATTATTAATGTAACAGCAATAACAGCACTGTAGGCTCAAATAGATAAAACTTTATAGGAGGCAAAAAAATGAAAATACTTGTTATTAATAGTGGTAGTTCTTCATTAAAATTTCAGTTATTTAATATGGAAACAGAAAGCGTATTGGCCAAAGGTTTAATTCAAAGAATTGGAATTGAAGATTCATATTTAGAATTTGAAAATGCTGAGGGAGAAGAAATTGTAATCGAGAAAGATATTTCTACTCACAAAGTTGGGATTGAATTATTAATTGAAACTCTTTTATCTGCAGAACACGGAGTATTAGAAAATATGGATGAAGTAGAAGCTATAGGTCACCGTATTGTTCATGGTGGAGAAGCTTTTGCAGATTCTACAATAATTGATCAAAAGGTAATTGAAAAGCTGGAGGAAGTAGCTGATTTAGCTCCTTTACATAATCCGCCTAATATCATGGGGATTAAAGTTTGTGAGGAATTAATGCCAGACAAACCTCAGGTTGGGGTATTTGATACTGCTTTTCATCAGAGTATGCCGGAAAAAGCTTATATTTATGCTCTTCCCTATGAATATTACAAAGAATATGGTGTAAGAAGATATGGTTTTCACGGAACTTCTCATGGTTATGTTGCTAAAAGAGCTGCTCAGATGATGGACAAACCTTTATCTGAACTTAAAATTGTAACCTGTCATTTAGGTAATGGTGCCAGTGTAGCAGCAGTCAAAAATGGCAGGTCTCTAGATACAAGTATGGGACTAACTCCGCTTGAAGGCTTAGTAATGGGAACCCGCTGTGGTGATATAGATCCAGCGATTATTCCATTTATTATGGATAAAGAAGATATTTCAGCTTCTGAGATGGACAATATTTTAAATAAAGAAAGTGGTCTTTTAGGTGTATCCGGTGTCAGCAGTGATTCTCGTGATGTAGAAGATGCAGCTGAAGCTGGAAATCATCAGGCAGAAATTGCACTTGAGTTGTTTAATTATAGAGTTAAAAAATACATTGGTGCTTATTCTGCAGCAATGGGTGGAGTTGATGCAGTAGTCTTTACTGCTGGTATTGGTGAGAACTCTATTGATGCTCGTGCAGGAATATTAGACGGTTTGGAGTATCTTGGTTTAAAGCTAGATCATCAGGCTAATGATGTTCGCGGAGAGGAATGCTTTATTTCAACTGCTGATTCAAAAGTTAAAGCAATGGTTATACCAACTAACGAAGAATTAGTAATTGCCAGAGATACAATGGAACTTGTTGACTAGAGATAAATTTTTCTTGACAGTTAAGTCTGCTTTTTATATAATAAAATGTGGCAATTTACAGGGGTGATCAAATAAATTGTATATAAACCTCAGTGATTTAAAAGATATTGGAGGCAGAAAAAAGGTTTCGCTGGATTTTGAATATCATGAGTTAGAATTTGTAAATCGAAAAATAGAAATTGAGAAGCCAATTCAGCTTGAACTGGAAATTTTTAATACCCGTGATTCTTTTGTAGTAGAAGGAAAACTAAAAGCTGAATTGATTTTAAGCTGCAGCCGCTGTTTACAAAAATATAGTTCTCCGATTGAATTAGAAATAGCCGAAGATGTTTTAAAAAGTGAAATGGAAGATGAGGAAGAACTATATTTAGATGAGATTGTTGTGGATAATATAATTTTATCTCTACCGATGAAACCACTCTGTTCTGATGATTGTGAAGGGATTTGTCCTGAATGTGGTCAGAACTTAAATGAGGGTGAATGTGATTGTGAGGTAGAAGCATTAGATCCACGTTTAGCAAAGCTTAAAGACTTTTATAATGAAGATAAATAAACAAGGAGGTGTATAGAATGGCTGTACCAAAGAAAAGAACTTCAAAAACTCGCAAGCGTAAAAGACGTACTCATAAGAAACTGAGTGCCCCAAGTCTTGTAGAATGTTCAAACTGTCATGAGAAAATTTTACCTCATCATGTATGCCCTGATTGTGGACATTATGATGGCAAAAAGGTGAGCGGAAATTAAAATATTTAAGATAAACAGAGATCTCTTTAATAGAGATTCTCTGTTTTTTTCTTGCCATAAACTTGCAATTGACCGACGGTTGAGATATAATGTTTTGCAAATGATAAAGATATAAATTTTTGTCTTTTTTTACTTTAGGAGGCGCCTAAATTGTACAGAATAGCTGTTGATGTAATGAGTGGAGAAAAGGAAGCCTCAGTACTAATTGCAGGAGCTTTAGAGGCTTTAAATAAAGAATTAGATATAGAATTGACCCTGATTGGTGAATATGATATTATAAGCGAAGAGTTAGCAAAAACTGACTTTGATTCGAAAAGGCTTAAGATTGAAAATGCAGATCAAATTATTAACATGGATGAATCACCCCTTAAGGCACTGCGTAAAAAGAAAAATGCTACAGTAAATGTGGGAGCAAAACTTTTAAAAGATTCTAAAATTGATGCTTTTATTTCTCCGGGGAATACAGGTTCAGTTATGGCAGCTGGTTTATTAAGGGTTGGTCGGATCAAAGGTATTTCCAGACCGCCGATAGCTATTCAATTTCCTGCTGTTAATGGAAGTACTTTAGTTCTGGACAATGGAGCTAATACTGACTGCAGCCCTGAAAATTTACAGCAATTTGCTTTAAT
Source organism: Halanaerobium sp. (assembly GCA_046260625.1). Taxonomy (GTDB): domain Bacteria; phylum Bacillota; class Halanaerobiia; order Halanaerobiales; family Halanaerobiaceae; genus Halanaerobium. Next base: position 3,696 of record JBHEOV010000068.1, read on the forward strand.
GGGTCAGCTTTATGCAGAAAATGTAATGAAGATTGAGAATCCGAAAGTTGCTCTTTTAAATATTGGGGAAGAAAAGAGTAAAGGTAATAATTTAACTAAAGAAAGTTATAAACTTCTAAGCAATGATCAGAGGCTCAAAAATTTTATAGGTAATGTTGAAGGTAGAGATATTTTTAGTGATCAGGTTGATGTAGTTGTAACAGATGGCTTTGTGGGGAATGTTGTTTTGAAAACAACAGAAGGGGCAGCTTCATTTTTTCTTGATTTAATTAAAGAAAGTTTTCAAACAAATTTAAGATCAAAAATTGCAGCTTTACTTTTAAAGCCCTATTTAAAAAAAGTTTTGGAAAAAATTGATTATAGACAGTATGGTGGAGCTCCGCTGCTTGGAGTTAAGGGTGTTGTGATTATCAGTCACGGTAGTTCAGATGCAACTGCTATTTACAATGCTGTTAAAGCCGCTAAAAATACTGTTAAAGAAGATATAGTATCACTGATTAAAAGAGAGTTAGAAGAGAATGAGGAGTTGTAATAAATGGCATTGAAAACAGAGCTTTGTGATTTACTGGAGATCAAAAAGCCAATTATTCAGGGAGGTATGGCCTGGGTTGCAACAGGAGAATTGGCTGCAGCAGTTTCCAGTGCTGGTGGTCTGGGTATAATTGGAGCAGGAAATGCTCCTGCAGATGTAATTGAAAAAGAAATTGAAAAAGTTAAGGAATTGACAGATAAACCATTTGGTTTAAATATCATGCTACTTTCTCCTTTTGCAGATGATATAATAGAACTGGCTATAGAAAAGAGGGTACCTGTTATCACAACAGGAGCCGGAAATCCTGGAAAACATGTTAAAAGATTTCAAGAAGTGGGCTCTAAAGTTATTCCAGTAGTTCCATCGGTTGCTCTAGCTAAAAGAATGGAAAGACTGGATGTAGATGCAGTTATTGTAGAAGGAACAGAAGCTGGAGGTCATATTGGGGAGCTGGCAACAATGGCGCTTGTACCTCAGGTTGTTGATGCAGTAGAGATACCGGTTATTGCTGCTGGAGGTATTGCAGATGGCAGAGGTTTAGCAGCTGTTATAGCTTTAGGAGCAGCGGGGGCACAGATTGGAACAAGATTTGTTTGCTCTAAAGAATGTACAGCTTCAGAAGAATTTAAAAAAGCTATTGTTGGAGCTAGAGATAGAGATGCTGTTGTCACAGGTCGCAGTACAGGACATCCTGTTCGCAATCTCAAAAATAAACTGACCAAAGAAATTGATAGGTTGGAAAAAGAAGGGGCAGAGCCTGAGAAAATAGAAGAGCTTGGTTCTGGTAAATTAAGAGATGCTGTTATTGAAGGTGATGTTCAGGAAGGTAGTGTGATGGCCGGTCAGATTTCTGGAATGATTTCTGAAATAAAAAATGTGGAAGAGATTATGGAAGAAATCCTGCTTGCTGCTGAAAAAACAATTAGAGATAGTTTTGATTTATTGGAATAATAGATCAGCTATTTGAATTTAATTTTCATTGATAATTATTAGTAGATAAAAGAGGTGTCAAATTTGATAAACCTTAATAATAAAAAAGTATTAATTACAGGGAGCTCACGAGGTATTGGAGCTGAAATAGCAAAAAAGATGGCTGCTTTAGGGGCAGAAGTAATTATTAATTATGCTCATTCTAAAGACCGGGCCGAAGAAGTTAAAAGTGAAATTGAAGCGGCAGGAGGTACAGCTCATCTAATTCAGGCTGATATAAGTGATATTGATCAGGCAGCAGAATTAGTTAAAACTGCCTACAAAAAAATGGGAGGCCTCAATGTTTTAGTCAATAATGCAGGTATTACCAGAGATAAACTTTTAATGAGAATGAAAGAAGAAGATTGGGATCAGGTCCTTGATATTAATTTAAAGGGAGTGTTTAATTGTACTAAAAATGCAGTTAGATATTTATTAAAATCTGAAAATGGAAAACTGATCAATATTTCTTCAGTGGTTGGTGTCAACGGTAATGCGGGACAGGCTAATTATTCTGCTGCTAAGGCTGGAATAATTGGTTTTACAAAATCTATGGCCAAAGAACTGGCCTCAAAAGGCGTCTGTTCAAATGCTATAGCGCCAGGTTTTATAGATACTGAGATGACAGATGAGTTAAATGATAAAATAAAAGAGGGAATAATTGAAAAGGTACCTCTAGCACGTTTTGGTAAAGCAGAAGAAGTAGCAGATTTAGCAGCTTTTTTAGCATCAGACAATGCAAATTACATAAATGGTGAAGTAATCAAAATTGATGGTGGCATGGGAGCTTAGATCGCCCATTCGTAATAAGATGAAGGCTCAGCGTGACGGGCTCAATGCCCTAATGCTAAGTTATCCTTTTTGAAAATATAAGAGAACTTAGTGAAAGGAGGTGAATGAAGTGGAAAATATCTTAGATAGAGTGATTGATATTGTTGCAGAAGAATTAGCAGTTGACAGAGATGAAGTTACTGAAGACTCTTCATTTATAGAAGATCTTGGAGCAGATTCTTTAGATGTGGTAGAATTAGTTATGGCTTTTGAAGAAGAATTTGATGTAGAAATTCCTGATGAAGATGCAGAAAATATTCGTACAGTTGATGATGCTGTAAGTTATTTAGAAGATATTCTTTAAACATTATTGAGGATGAAGCTCCCTCTGTGGAGTTTTCATCCCTTTTATTTATTCTAATGGATGGTGATATATAAATGGGACAGTTGTTTAATAAAAGAAAAATAAAAAAATTTGAAAAAAGTCTTGATTTAAATTTTGATAATAAATTATTAATTCAGAGAGCTTTAACTCACAAATCTTATCCTAATGAGAATAGACGTCTTAATTTAAAAGATAATGAACGTTTAGAGTTTTTGGGAGATTCTGTTTTAAGTCTTTCTGTCAGCACCTATATCTTTAATAAATTTTCTGATTTTCCAGAAGGAGAGCTGGCAAAGATGAGGGCGGTTATTGTAAGTGCGCCAATTTTAGCAGAAGTTGCCAAAAGAATTGAACTCGGACAATTTCTTTTCCTGGGTAAGGGAGAAGAAATGACAGGAGGTAGAGAAAGGGATTCTATTTTAGCAGATACAATGGAAGCGATTTTTGGTGCTTTATACCTTGATCAGGGTTTTACAGCAGCAGCCGATTTCATTCTTGAATTACTAAAAATTGATATTATCAATGTGGCAGAGGGTAATCATATTCAGGATTATAAGACTATGCTGCAGGAAGTGATTCAGGAAAATGGTAATAACAGACCGGAATATGAAGTGGTTGATGAAGAAGGTCCAGATCATAATAAAACATTTATAGTTGCTGTAAAATTAAATGAAGATAATCTTGGCTCCGGACAGGGATCAAGCAAAAAAGAAGCTGAACAGGAAGCAGCAAAAGTTGCTTTAGATAAATTAAATAAACTTGATTAGTTAACTGGGGGACATTTAAATGTATGCAATTAGAGGCGCAATTAGTGTTCAAAAAAATACTGAAGAAGATATAATTAAGGCTACAAAAGTGATAATGCAGAGCTTAATGGAAGCTAATGAACTTAAAAAAGAAGATTTAATTAGTATTATCACTACAACAACTGATGATCTAACTAAGGTTTACCCGGGGCAGGCTTTAAGAGAAATTGGCTATAATTTGACCCCGATTTTATGTATGCAGGAAATGAAGGTTGAAAATAGTGGTCAAAAAATGATAAGATTATTAGTGCACGTTGATGGAAATAAAGATAAAACAGAGGTAAAACATCAATATTTAAAAAAAGCGAAGCAATTGAGACCGGATTTAGCTGAATAAATATAACTATAAAAGGTGATGTGAAGTCAATGGAAAATGTAGTGGCAATTGATGGCCCGGGGGGAGCAGGTAAAAGTACTATTGCCAAACTGCTGGCCAAAAAATTAAATTCTCTCCATCTTGATACAGGAGCAATGTATAGAGCTGTAACTTTGGCAGCTTTAAATAGTGATCTTGATTTTAATGCTAAAGATAAAATAGTGAAACTGGCAAAAAGTATTGATATTAATTTTGATGAAAAAGGAGAAATATATCTTGATGGCCAAAATGTCAGTGATGAAATTAGAACAGCTGAGGTAAATAAGCATGTTTCAGAAATAGCTGCAATTAAAGGTGTCAGAAAAGTTTTAGTAGAAAAACAGCGGCAGCTTGCTCAAAATCATAAAGTTGTAATGGATGGCAGAGATATTACAACAGTTGTTCTACCGGAGGCTGAACATAAATTCTTTTTAACTGCTTCTCTAGAAGAAAGAGCCAGCAGGCGTTATCAGGAAGTTAAATCTAAAAAAGAGAATGCTGATTTTGGAAAAATAAAAGAGAGTATTGCCCGTAGAGATAAATTGGATAGTGAGCGAGAACATTCTCCATTAAAAAAAGCAGAGGATGCAGTTTTAGTTGACTCAACTAATTTATCTATAGATCAGGTGCTTGATAAAATGATAGCAATTATTGAAGGTGAATCTAAGTGAAAAATTTTGTTTACCAAATAATTAGATTACTGCTTTTAGCTATTTTTAAAATATTTTTTAGAATAAAAGTTAAGGGTCAGGAAAATATGCCCGATCAGGGTGGAGTAATTGTCATGTCAAATCACATTAGTGCTTTTGATCCACCATTACTGGCAGCTGTTTTCTCAAGACCTGTAAGATTTATGGCCAAAAAAGAACTTTTTGAGAATCCAATAATACGGATTGCTTTATTTTTAAACGGTTCTTTTCCGGTTGATCGCAGTAAAAATGATATTACTGCCGTTAAAAAAGCGCTTTCTGTAATTAAGGATCAGGAGGCTCTGGGTTTATTTCCCGAAGGAACAAGACATCCAGAAGGGAAACTCGGTAATCCTAAAGCTGGTTCAGTAATGCTGGCAATTAAAAGCGGGGCTCCAATTTTGCCGGTCGGAATAAAAAATGTTAAAAGTAAAGGTAGAATTACAATTAATATTGGTCAACCTTTTACATTAGATCAATTTACTAAAAAAAGATTGAGCAAGGAAGAAAGAAAAAAGGCTGCTCAACTTATAAAAAATAAGATAAAAAAAGAAATTGATTATAAAGAATAATTATCAATAAATTAATTATTTTCCTCTTTTTTAAATTTTTTAGGATTAAAAGCAGGAATTCAAAGATTTATAGAGAAAAATAATTAAGAGGTAGGTTGTTTATTTTATTAATCTACTGTATTATTTGTTGTTGTGCTGGAAGGAGGTGAAGGTTCTGGAGGTTATTAAAGCAGAAGAGGCTGGATTTTGTTTTGGTGTGCAAAGAGCTATTGATATGGTTCTAAAAGCAGCCGGTGAAAATGAAGATTTAGATGTTTATACACTGGGACCGCTGATTCATAATCCACAGGTTGTAGAGAAATTGGAAGCTCAAAATGTCAAAGTCGCCTCTTCACTTGCCGAAATTGATTCTGGGATAGTTATTATCCGTTCTCACGGAGTAGCACCAGAAATTATAAAAGAGGCAAGAGAAAAAAATCTAAAAATCATAGATGCTACCTGTCCCTATGTTAGAAATGCTCAAAAATATGCCAGACAACTGGTAGATGAGGGCTATCAAACCTTTATTTATGGAGATCAAGATCATCCAGAAGTTCAGGGAATTTATGGGGCAAGTAATAAAAAATCTATTATAATTAATAAAAAAGAAGATTTAAATTCAATTAAGCTGAAAGCAAAAGTAGGTTTTGTAGCTCAAACAACAAAATCTCCTGAGTCTTTTCGGGATATTATTAATTTAATAATAACAGAAGTTAAAGAGCTAAAAGTTTTTAACACTATTTGTAATACTACAGATGTACGTCAGTCTTCAGCCAAAAAAATAGCTGAAGATGCAGATATAATGTTTGTAATAGGGGGTCATAATAGTGCTAATACTACCAGGCTGGCAGAAATTTGTGCGGCCACAAACACCCCTACTTATCATATAGAAACAGCTGCTGAAATAGAAAAAGAGTGGCTGTCTGGAAAAAATAAAGTTGGAATTACAGCTGGAGCATCGACTCCAGACTGGTTAATAAGGGAGGTTGTTCAGTTAATGAACGAAGAAAACAAAGAAGTAAATGTTGAGTCAACTGAGAACGTAGAGGAGAAAGAAGAGCAAGTTGTAGAGGAGGTAGAAGAAACAATAGACGAGACTGAAGAAACAACAGACGAGACTGAAGAAACAACAGAAGTAGCTGAAGAAACAGCAGAGGAAAAAGAGGCTGATAACAGTGAAGAGGCAGCAGAATCTGCAGATTTAGAAGTAGAAGCAGAAGAAGATGCTGAAGCTGAAGAAGAGGCCGAATTTAAATATAGCGATAATGATATTGCTGATTTAAGAAAAGGTCAAAAAGTTACTGGTACTGTAGTTGAAATTAATGACAATGGTGTTTATGTTGATGTTAATTATAAGACAGATGGATTTATTCCATTACGCCACTTAAGTCATCGTCCTGTAGAAGATGCTCATGATATTGTGAGTATGGACGAGGAAATCGAAGTTGTTATTTTAACTTTAGAAGATGATGAAGGTAATATGATTTTATCTAAAAAGCAGGCAGATTATGAGCAGGCCTGGGAAAAAATTGTTGAGGCCTATGAAAATGAAGAAATCATTGAAGCTGAAGTTACTAAAGAAGTTAAAGGTGGTCTGGTTGTAGATGTAGGAGTAAGAGGATTTATTCCCGCTTCTCATGTAGCAATTGGCTATGTTGATGACTTAAGCGAATATGTTGGAGAGACTATGCGCCTTAAGATCATCGAAGTTGAAAGAGATAATAATAATGTTGTTCTTTCTGCTAAAAAAGTTCTTGAAAAAGAAAGAGCAGCTCAAAAAGAAGAAACATTAGCCTCTTTAGAAGAGGGACAAACAGTAGAAGGTACAGTTACAAAGTTAGTAGAC
>JBHEOV010000069.1:0-10574 GCA_046260625.1 Halanaerobium sp.
TTCTAATGGAGTCTTTTTCCAACTACATGGACCGCAAACACAAAAAGGCTGATGTCGGCCTGCGCACCGGCTTTATTTCCCTCGATAATTTGATTGGAGGTTTTAAGCGCGGTCACCTCTCGGTTATTGCTGCTTCTACTTCAATGGGAAAAACTGCCTTTGCGATTAATATTGCTAAAAATGTGCTCAAAAGAAATGCTAAAGTGGCCATTATGTCACTGGAGATGGATGCAACTGAAGTTGTAGACAGAATGGTGGTTCAGGAGTCACAGGTCAATGCCTGGAAATATACGCAGGGTGAGACTAATGATGAGGAGGATCAGCGGGTTTCTAAAGCCTTGGATAACTTACATGAGCTGCCGCTAATGATTTCTGATGAGCGTGGTTTAAATACCGCTCAAATTAGAGCCCGACTGAGAAAGTTTAAGGCCCAGATGGATGGCCTGGATCTGGCTGTTGTGGATTATCTGCAGATGATTCAGCTGCCGGAGCAGCATGCACAGAACACCTCCCGGGCTGTTGGACAGATTGTGCTGCAGCTTAGAAATTTGGCTTCAGAGCTTGATATCCCGGTAATTTTGATTTCTCAAATTTCACGTAGTTTTACCAGCCGTCAGGATAAAAGACCGGTGCTCTCAGACTTAAGAGACTCCGGTAATATTGAGGAGGTTGCCGATGGTGTTATTTTCCTCTACCGTCATGCCCATACCTCTGCCAAAGCGCGAGAAGAAGCTGAAGCTGAAGGAACAGAAAGTGATACAGATATAATTATTGCTAAACAACGTACAGGTCAGACCGGATCGATTAAGCTCTTTTTTGAAGAAGAATTTATTCGCTTTGTTGATCCCGAAAATCTTTCTCTGGAAGGAACGATGCCTCATGGCTAATCTCGATAGTTTAGATTTAAAACTGGTACTCTCTTTTGCCAATGCCTACCGCCGCCTCAACGATAAAGGGGAGATTAGTGATCAGCAGTTAGAAGAGGTTATGCAGCTGGTGGAAAATTATCAAAATTACAGTCCAAAGGATTTTAAATCTCGGCTGCACGAGATTTTTCCGGAAAGTAATTTTTAGGATGCAGCTACCGTTTGCTGAACCAATTTTTGGTAATTATTGCGGCAGTTGTTCTAAATAAATACTGAGGAAAGGAGCAGATTAATGGAAACTGCAAAAATTAACTACATCAGAGATATTCTAACTGAATATGGACTGCAGCTGCTTATTCTTTTTGGCTCCTATGAAAGTGATAATTTTAATAAAAATAGTGACATTGATCTGGCTGTTAAAGTCAGACAACTAAATCAACTCAAGAAAGATCAATTCCAGATTTTAAATCAACTTTCTGCATTATTTGGACAGCGGCCTGTTGATTTGGTTATCTTAAATCATGCCGACCCACTGATTAAATTTAAAATTGCTTCTGAAGGGGAATTGCTTTATCAGTCTGAGGAGCATATTTTTGAAAATTTCCAGGTAAGAGCAGCTGCTGAACATAACGATGCTCGCAAGTTTTATCAGCTTGACAAAAAATTCATTGAAGATTTTTTAGAGAGGAGCAAAAATAATGACGGATCCATTCATCGTGCGCCGAAAATTGAATAAGATGATAGAATATCTGGGCCAGCTGGAAGAAGTTAATCAATATACCCTGGAAAATTACCTTGATAATTTTTTTGTTAAACGGACTGCCGAAAGATTAATCCAGCTGGTAGTTGAAACTGCTACAGATATCAACGGCCATCTGATAGTAAGTTCAGGTCATAAACCTCCAGCAGATTATTATACTTCTTTTGTTAAATTAAGTGACTGCCAGATATTAGATAAAAAATTTGCTAAAGAAATTGCTCCTTCTGCCGGGCTGAGAAACAGGCTAGTCCATGAATATGAAGAAATTGATGATCAAATTGTTTACAAAAGTATTCAAAAAACTATTAAAAGTTACAAAAAATATATCAAAGAAATTGAAAATTACCTTAGAAAGATTGAAAACTCCAGCCGCTAAGCTGGAGTTTTTTCGCTGATTATTAAATTTAAACTTTTAAATATTTAAAAAAATTTCTGCTAGATATCATAATACTTGGGATCATCACTGCCGTTATTATTTTTTTCAGATTTTGTTTCCTCTTTTTTCTGATCTTCGTAAACCGGCTCAGATTTGACTTCATAATCAACATCAATATGTGCTGGCCTTTCGGGAATGATGGCCCAGGCTACAATGTAGGCTAAAATTCCTGCTCCCCAGATAAAAATCAGCACAATTGCCCCCAGTCGAACCAGAGTCGGATCAAATCCAAAGTATTCTGCTATTCCACCACAGACTCCACCAACTTTTCTATTTTCACGGGAACGATAAAGTTTTTTCATCATTTTTCACCTCTTTTATTTTTAAAATTTAATCAATTAATTCTAAATAAGATCTTAAAATCCCTCTAATATCATCAAGATTACTCTTCAATAATTCAAAAATAATATCTCTATCTAAATCCATATAATCATGCACTAAAATATTCCTAAAAGCAATTATGCGAGTGAATAATTGTTTTTCTTGCTCACTCAAATAATTATTTTCTGCCAAAATTACAGCAATATCTTTATAAACTTCAACCCGACCTAATTGATCATCTGAAATTATATGATTACCAATATCAATTAATGCTTCAATAGCCAGATGCAGAAATCTTTCTGCACTACCATAAAGAAGCGGATTATGATTAAACTCCTCAAACTCTACATCCCTAACAATATCCTCCAGTTGATCAAGATATTCACTGCATTTTTGTGATCTTTCTAAAACTACTTCTCTTTTAACCATTTAAAATTCGCTCCTTAAACTTCCTCTGATTTTGTTTTAAATAATACTCAAAATCAAGATATTTTCGGATTGCTAAAGATTGATAAGAGGCAGCATCAAAGTCTTCCTTTTTGTAAAGTAAATAATTTTCTTTTACAACTTCATACTTCAAGAGAGCTGAAGCTTTATTTAAAATCACCAGATCTATCTTATCTAAACCTTTTTTAATTAATTCCTCATACAACTGCACTTTTATTTCTCCACTTTTTTCTGTATAGTTATTTTCTAGAAGAACCGCAATATCTATATCACTGTCTTCTTTTTCTTGACCCCTGGCCTGGGAACCAAATAAATATACTGCCTGAACATAGTTGTATTTTTTAGCAATTCCAATTATTTTTTCTTTAATTTTATTTTCCATCAAAATCAGCCCCCAGTGAATTTGCATTGAGATCCTCCCCACCTACTAACATAGACAAGACTTTCTCGGTTCAATTTGCAGTAAAAGCACTAATAGTATATTATTAAATTATCTTTATACTTTTATTATAAAACAAATTTCAACTAATTAACAGAGGGAGGAAATTATTTTGCCAAAAACTTTAAAATTAATCTTAATTTTTGCAGCTGTTGCCTTAGTTATCTTTACTATCGGCGAATACACAATCTGCGGCATCTTTTATTCAATGGAGGGACAGGGCTTTGAACACCAGCTTTTAATGTTTTCAGCTATTATCGGTGATGTTTTTATTGCTCTCGGACTCTTTTTACTTTTAGCTTTTGTTAATCACCGAAGCGACTGGTTTTTAGAAAAGTGGGAGCGCAAAGATATAGTGATTTCTATCTTATATTCAATTTTAATTGCATTTTATTTTGAAGCCCACGCTTTAGATACAGGTCGCTGGGGTTATCAGAGTTCAATGCCGCTGGTCCCCGGAACTTCTATCGGTTTAATTCCGGTACTCTTTTTAGTTATTCTGATTCCCTTAATTTTTAAGCTCAGCAAAAAAGTTTATAATTATAAATTCGCCTAGAAATTAATCCCTGGCAGCAGGCGCTATTTGGAAATTTATGGCTGCGCAAACGGTTGCTGTACATTAAAAGGTATAGCTTAAATTAATTTCCAGTCCCCGGGCAGCACCACCAAACACTTCATCTTCTGCTCCGGCTGCAATGCTTCCCCGCAGCTCAAGTAAAAGATTACTGCCAAAAAGATAGGAATAATTGGGGATGAAAATTGTACTGCCGTCATCTAAATAGCTAACTGTCATAATTCCAATCGAAGAAAACTCATCCAGCTCATAGCTTAAATTTGTATTGAAAAAATCTAAATTGCTCAGTGAACTGGAGCCTGAGTCTGCAGCGGAATCTTCTTCTCTGCCTGCACCAGGATTGAAGAAATCAAAGGCTGAAATATCTTCTGCTGCTCCTTCTAAGCGCAAATACTCAGCCTGAAGGTAAAGCTGACTGCCGGCAGAAAAATGATAGCTGTAATCTGTACCAATTTGATAAATATCATAGTCGATTTCACTATCCTGCCAGAGCCCATAAGCTCCATAAACTCCAAATGGACCTAAATCACCTTTAGCTGTCAGGCCATAGCGTTCAAAATCAGCATTATCTGCCACTGGAGTCTTTACATAACTGGCACTTAAATCATAGCCCCGCAGAGTAGTCCTGCCTCTTAAGGCCCATTTGTGTTCTTTTCCTTCTATGTCAGAGGCCACGAAAGTCAGGCCGCTGCCCCAGTTAATCGGGTAATAGAGTTCGACTCCATCTACAAACTTAGCTCTGCTTTCTGCTTCCAGATTTTCTGCCCCCAGACTGTAGTCAACAGGATTAATTAAAGCTCCATAGGACCAGGAGACCGGCTGACGCCCAATTTTTGCAGTCAGAGGCCCAACTTTCTGCCTTAAATAAAGTTTTTTAAACCAGAAATCCACTTTATCTTCAGCTGCCTGATCCAGGCTTATTACAGCTCTATTTTGAATATCGAGTGGAAAATCATAGGGTAAATACCACTCCAGTTCTAATTCTGCCGCCAGAGAGTTATCCAGCTCAGAATCAGTATAAGTTAAATTGCTGATCAGACGGGCTTTACCACCAAGATCAGCTGCCAGAGAAAACGGGGCCAGCCCTAAAAGCAAGCCCAGACTGATTACTAAAGTTAAAATCAACTTCTGCTGCCGACTAAGATTATTTAATTTAAAGTTTGAATTATCCTCCTGCCGAGAAAAAATCATCTTTTTGGAGCACCACCTTTCTTATTTTGCTTTTTTGTATTTTCTGCAGTAATTTCAATTTGACTTTTAACTTGCAGTACTAAATTCAGATCAACTTCTCTACTTAAAAAATTTAGCGCAGGCGCTCGAGTGTAAAGATATCTTGAGGCAGTTCGGGATTGAATTCAATTTTTTTGACTATAAATTCAGTACTTGTATTCTGCCGCAGCTTATTTTCCATAATCACCTGAGTTGGATACCAGCGGCCATCAATCTCTTCCACCTTTAAAACTTTTGCTTCTTTTAAAAGTCTGCCGCTTTCTGCATAAAGTTCTTCTTTTAGACCGACAAATCTTTCCTGATCAATCCAGACAACCCGGCGGTAGTAGCTCACTTCTTTACCAGGGACTTTAACTCCCTCCAGCTTATAAGCCGGACGACCTTCATATTTTACTGCTCCAAGGAGTTTAAAATCATAAAGGTCAGTTAATTTATCTGATTCCAGCATATCTTGATAGGAAAAGTCGCTGCCCATCATTCCCTGCTCCAGCATATGGCCTGAAATCTTAACCAGATCTTCTGCCTGCGGGAAAAACATCCAGAGGTCATCACCTCTTTTTAAAAACCTGGTGCCTCTATCTCTGGGATTAATAAATTCAGCCAGGGCATTCTCCTGATCCTGCCAGCTGCGCAGCTCTTTAGTCTGAGTCCGGCCGCTGTTTTTTATGATCATCTCTGACTCCGAATAGGCTGTAATAATATATTCATTCTCATCGCGGCGGTTAATTATTTGATCTGCAGTCAGCTCCTCTGCCAGAGCCGAAAAAGCTGCAGCAAATATTAAAAGATAGGCCAGCCCTAAAACAGTAAAGGCTTTTAGCTGCCAGCTTTTTTTTAAAGTCTTGAGCATAATTAAAACTCCTTTCCTTTGCTAAAATTATAAAATTTATCTGAGACTGTACCAGTTTCTCTAAAATACCTAAATTTCTCTTAAGGCTTCTGTCGGTTCTAATTTAGCTGCTCTCCGGGCCGGAATAATTGCAGTTAAGCTTGTGACCAGAACTCCAACTGCAAAGCCGAAGAGCATGTGCTCAATTTTAGAAGTGGGATAAATAATTGGATTTATTAAAACATCAATATCCTGGAAAGCTGCACTGTAATCAAAGCCCACTTTGGCCAGATAGTAATTTATAACTCCACCGCCAAGAGCACCAAAAAAGCTCCCGATTAAAGCCATTGCTGAGCCTTCTAAAATAAAAAGCAGCATAATTTCTCTAGCTTTTAAGCCTAAAGCCGCCATCATTCCAATTTCCTGAGTTCTTTCTTTAACTATCATCACCAGAGTATTAATTACAACTATCGAAGCCAGAAGAACTAAAAATAGATAGATAAAGTTATAGATTGTTTCACTGACTTCTAACATCTGAATAAAGGTACTGCCCTCGCGCCAGTTTTGAACCAGATAGCGCTCGCCTCCATTTTGAGCTAAATAATTTCTAACTACAGGTAGATATTTTTTAGACTGATTTCTATCTTCACCAACCAGCAGCAGTTCTGTACTTTCCTCTTCTAAATAGAGCAGCTCTCTTGCTGTATCAAGCGGCATAAAAACTGCTTCTTCATTTAAAAGCGGCAGGTTGCTCGTGATTTCGCCAACTATCTCAAAGGTTGCTCCCTGAAAAGAGCTGAAAGCAGTTGTATAAACCATTGTCACTTTTTCGCCAACCCTGCGCTCAATTTTAGCTAAAAGTTTGCTGCCCATCACAACTTCTCTTTTCCCGGCTTCCACCATCCTGCCTGCTGTCAGTTCCCGGCCGATATTGGTAAAACTAAGTTCCTTTTCTCCATCAACTCCCCAGGCCAGCATCTGAACCAGCTCTTCCTCGGTGCTGACTGCTGCTCCAAATTTAAGGCGAGGAATCACCATCTCTATTCCCGGCAGTTCATTTAAATCTGACTGCATCTCAGCCAGCGACTTATTTTCCAGCCCATTAACCGTATAATTTAATGAAAGCAGTTTTTCTTTCTGCTGATATTTCTGATCAATAATTTTAATATGGCCTGTATCATAGTGAATATAGAGCTCATAGGTATCAGCAATCATTCCATCCAAAAGCCCCCTTGTAAAAACAATTATCATCACTGCAAAGGCAATAGCCAGGATAGAAACAAAGCTTCTCAATCTATTTCTAAACATATTTTTGAAAGCAATATTTATTAAAAATTTCATTTCCCAACCCCCTTAGCGGTGATAAATTGCTTTTACCGGATCTTTACGTGCTGCCCATAAAGCAGGAAAGATACTTGCCAGCACTGAAACACTAACTCCATAGACAAAAACAAAAATAAAAGATGAAAGTTCCCAGCCAAGATAGATAGTCCCACTTAAAGGAAAACCATAGGTCATATCTCCTCCACCAGTCATAGCTGCTATATCGAGTCCATATAAATTGAAAATCCAGAGGCCGATACTTCCCATAAGTAGTCCCATGACACCACCAATAATTCCAATTCCAGCTGCTTCTCCCATAAAGGTGTAGACAATTTCACGCTGGTGCATACCTAAGGCCTTCATCATTCCCAGTTCTTCCATCCGCTCTAAAGCAGATAATATTACAGTATTGACAATTCCAACTGCTGCCATGGTTAAAATGATAGCCAGTATTACCTGAGTTTCGATGGCCTGCATTTCGAGCATTGTAACCAGACTCGCTGCCGAATCCTTCCAGGAATAAGCTTTAAGCTCTCCTCCGAGCCGCTGACTTAGAGCTGCAGCAGCTTTTACTGCCTGATCCCGGTCTTCCAGACGGAGTACATACTGACTGATCTGATCACCTACATTTAAGCTCTGCTGAGCAGTTTCAAGGGAAATAAAAACATTATTGTCATTTAAACTCGGATGAGGAGTATTAAATAAGCCAACTATTTCTCCATCAATTGTATTGAAAGTTTTTTCTTCCGTTCTAATCAGCATAATTGCATAGTCACCGACTTTAAAATCCATCAGTTCAGCCAGCTTGGCTCCCATGATAACCTCTCTGCTGCCTGCCTCGGGCATTCTACCTGCCACCAGGTGCTGATCCAGTTCAAAAACCTGACTGTCCTGTCCCAGATCAATACCAACTCCTCTTACCGGCAGCTCATCTATACCATTATTTAAATTTACAGAAAAATTGAGCCTTTCTGTCAGAGCCACAAAGCCCTCAGTTTTTTCTAGCTCAGCTTCCACTGCTGCTGCAGGAGTTATTAAATCCCTGAGCGGCAGTTCCCTTCTGTCCTCCCAGTATTCCTGATTTGCTACCTGCAGGTGTCCGCTTTCTAAATTAATTATATTATTAAATGACATCTCTGTCATCCCGAGCATTAGGCCTTCAGTTAAAATATAGATTAAAATTGCAAAGGCAATTATCAGAGCTGTAATCACCGTCCTTCTTTTGTGGCGGGTCAGATTTTTAAGCGCCATTTTGAGAAAAAACATGACTAGTCCCTCCTCTGATCTTTAGTAATTTTACCGTCTTTAATTTCAATCAGACGGCGGGCATAATCCATTACCTGAGGATCATGAGTGGAAAAGATAAAGGTTGTATTTAATTCTTCGTTCATTTCCTGCATTAATTCTAAAACTTCTTTGCTTGTTTCAGAATCAAGATTGGCTGTCGGCTCATCTGCCAGCACCAATTTGGGCTCCTTAATTAACGCCCTGGCAATTGCAACCCGCTGCTTTTGTCCCCCAGAAAGTTCATTTGGTCTGCGCTCAGCCAAATCTCCAATTCCAACCTCTTCCAGTAGGGACATCACCTTAGCTCTTCTTTCTTTTTTACTGTGTTTATCAATTAGCCGAATAGCAAACTCTACATTTTCAAAGGCCGTTAAAACTGGAATCAAATTATAGCTCTGAAAGATAAAACCGAGATTATAGCGTCTCACCTCAGCCAGTTCTCTGCTGTTTAAATCATTAATTGAATGTTCATCAAAGAAAATTTCGCCGGCTGTTGATTTATCGAGACAGCCGATCATATTTAAAAGAGTAGTTTTCCCGGAGCCGGATGGGCCAAAAATAGTGGTAAACTCACCTGATTCAATTTCCAGATCAATACCTCTTAAGGCTGGCACAGCAATTTTACCCTGCTGATAGGTCTTCTCCAGACCTTTTAATTTAATTAGTGGCATTTTTCTCCTCCTCAGCCATTCCATTTTTAATGATATAAAGCATTTTATCTACATAATTCATGATTTCATCTAAATTATCGGGATTATGTTTTTCAAAAAAATAATTTACCAGGCTGATCGAAAAATCAGTCAGCATAAAAGCTGTAAATTCAATATCAATCTTTGAGTCAACTTCTCCTTTCTTAACAGCTTCTTCTAGGAGCTTCTCAAAAAATTGATTGCTCTTGGGCCGGCTTTCAGCATAAATTTCTTCTTTCAGACTCTGATTACTGCTGTTTAAAAGGCGGTCCCCAATCTCAGAAAATAACGGGTATTCTTTTTTGAATTGAATCCCGGCAATAAAAAGTTCTCTTAAGAGATTAAAAAACTCTAGTTTTTGATAATCCTTGAGCTTCTGTCCTAAAAATTTCATCTTAGCCTCTGAGACCTGATCAATAATATATTTATAGAGATCTTTTTTATTATTGAAATACTGATAAAAACTACCCTTAGAGATATCTGCAATTTCAATTATGCGGTTAATACTCGTTTTTAAATAAGGATGAGCGGCAAATTCTTCAATAGCTGCATTGATAATCCGCTGCTGTTTAGAATCCGGCAGATTAAAAAAGGTTTGTTTAGGCATTTTTTCACCTTCTTTGCTTTATTATATTTTGAAAGTTTATTTGTATTAATTTTCAGAATTATTATGACTTTACAGTCACATGACTTTGTAGTCACATTATATTCCTTAAATTTTTCTTTGTCAAGCTTTTTAAAATATTTTTTTGCATAAAAAAAACAGCTCTCATTTAAGAGAACTGCTTTCGCTTATTTACTGCTTTAAATTACGCTTAATAATTTTTTAACTTTTATAATAATTAGCAATTATCTGATCCATCACCTTTGTTGTACGGGCAGCGCTCTCGCCAGTAGAAGGAGACTTCCCCTTACCCAATAAGCTGGCTACAACCTTTTTTAAAAGCGGCTGCTGCACATGTTCTGGATAGGAAAATTCTATTTTTTTACGGCCTTCTTGATTTTCAAGAATTATTGCTTCTTCATTAAAGGATGAAAATATCAATCTACCTTGATTTCCTATTATTTCATTCTGATCAAGATCATGATAGCAGTTGAAAGTCCAGCTGCCAGTACCCTGAATTCCATTTTTAAATCTGAAACCCATTACAACATTATCTTCAGCCGGATAATATCCTCCCTGATTAACCGCAAACCCTGAAGCCTGATCAATCGGGCCAAAATAATAATCAAATAAATCAAGTGTGTGGGCTGCCAGATCTAAAAATTTGCCTCCACCTGCAATTTCAGGTAAGACTCTCCAGGGCAGATTGGCTTCATCTTTTTCCTCTTCCAGCAGCGGTTGAGCCAGCCTGATATTTACCGTTCTAACT
>JBHEOV010000007.1:0-47820 GCA_046260625.1 Halanaerobium sp.
ATAATATAAAAAGCGATTTGAAATTAGTTTTAGCCTCTTCTTCGCCAAGAAGAGAGGAGATTTTAGAACATCTAAATTTAAAATTCACTATTGTTCCTGCTAAGATTGATGAAGATAATTTTAACAGCAGTGATCCAGTTGAGCTGGTAAAAGTCCTGGCAGCAGAAAAGGCAAAATCTGTTTCTGGATTGGTAGAAAATGCAATTATTATTGCTGCAGATACAGTAGTAGTTCATAATGAAAATATACTGGGCAAACCAGCAAATGAAGCTGAAGCGAGAAAGATGCTAAAAAAATTAAATGCTGATCAGCATCAGGTAATTACTGGAGTGGCAGTACTAAATTCTAAAACAAAAGAAAGTCACGTCGATTATAATATTACAGATGTCAAAATGGTAGCTTTAAGTGATCAGGAAATTGCTAATTATGTAGATACAGGTGAACCTTTAGATAAGGCAGGATCTTATGCTATCCAGGGTTTTGGAGGGCTTTTTGTAGAAGAAATTAGGGGTTCTTATTATTCGGTGATGGGACTACCCATCCATCAGCTGGCTAAATTATTGCAGAAATTTGATTATGGAATCTTATAAGAGAAAGGAGCTAATTTTTGATGGAGGGTCTGCAGACCAATTTTACCATCAAAGAACTACCAGCAGAAGAAAGACCAAGAGAAAAGTTATTAACAAAAGGCAGTAAATATTTATCTACAGCCGAACTGCTGGCATTAATTATTAGGACTGGAAATAAGGAGAGGACTGCTGTAGAACTGGCACAGGATCTGCTCGGCTTTTATGGAGGTCTGGAAGGACTGCAGGATTTAAGCTGTGAGGAACTGCAGAAAATTAATGGGATTGGAACTGCCAAGGCGGCTCAGATCAAGGCTGTTACTGAGTTAAGCCTCAGGATTTCAGCTCTTAAAAATCAGAAAAGAGATCTGGTGAGTAATCCAATTCAGGCAGCTGAATTTTTAGCAGCAGAAATGAGATTTTTAAAACAGGAAGTTCTGCGAATTATCTTACTTGATGTAAAAAACAGGGTAATTGCAGCTCCGGAGATTTCGCGGGGAGGACTTTCAAGCTCAATCGTTCATCCGCGAGAAGTATTTAAAGAGGCAATCAGACGCAGCAGTGCAGCAATGATTTTAGTTCATAATCATCCAAGTGGTGATCCGACTCCCAGTGCTGATGATATTAGTATTACTAAAAAGCTTGTTAAAACTGGAAAAATAATTGGAATAGAAGTAATAGACCATATTATTATTGCCGGTGATAAATATTTAAGTTTTAAAGAAAAGGGTTTATTCTAAATTTTTTAGATGAATTTATAAATTTTATTTTAGTTTTATAATTTGAAAGGGGTTTTAAGTAAATGGTTTTTAAATTTTTAAGTGCACCATTCTCAAGGGATATGGGTGTTGATCTTGGGACAGCAAATACACTTGTCTATATTAAAGGTAAAGGGATTCTGATCAGAGAACCTTCTGTTGTTGCCTTAAAGAAAGATAAGCAGGAAGTACTTGCTGTTGGAAATGAAGCAAAAAGAATGATTGGTAGAACACCGGGTAATATTGTTGCAGTCAGGCCGATGAAAGATGGGGTAATTGCTGACTTTGATGTTACAGAGTCAATGCTTCGTTATTTTATAACTAAAGCGCATAAAAGAAGCAGAATGGTCAGACCAAGAATAATCATCTGTGTTCCTTCGGGAGTAACAGAAGTTGAAAAAAGGGCTGTTATTGATGCAGCCGTGCATGCGGGAGCCAGAGAGGCTTATTTAATTGAAGAGCCGATGGCAGCTGCAATTGGTGCTGGGTTACCTGTTCATGAGCCAACAGGTAATATGATAGTTGATATCGGTGGTGGAACTACAGAAGTTGCAGTTATCTCTCTAGGAGGTATTGTAACCAGCCGTTCAATTAGGATTGGTGGAGATGACATGGATGTTGCTATAGTACAGTATGTTAAGAGAAAATATAATTTAATGATTGGCGAAAGAACAGCTGAAGAAATAAAGATTGATATTGGTGCTGCCTTTAGTGATGATCCAGAAGGTGTTAAAGAAATTAGGGGGCGTGATCTGGTCAGTGGACTTCCTAAAACTATAGAAATTAATGCTGAAGAAATCCAAAAAGCACTGGAGGAACCGGTTGTCAATATTATTGATGCAGTAAAAATGACTTTAGAGAAAACACCACCTGAGTTAGCTTCTGATGTAATGGATCGTGGAATTATTTTAACAGGTGGAGGAGCTTTATTACAGGGTCTGGACAAATTATTAATTGATGAGACACAGATGCCGGTACACATTGCTGATTCTCCCCTCGATTGTGTTGCTAAAGGAACAGGTATTGCTTTAGAAGAAATTGACTCCTTAAAAAAGATCTTAATTACACCTAAGAAATTGTCATAGGAGGGGTACCTGTTGTTTGATTTTAACAGAAATATATTAATTGCAGCAGCCATAGTTTTAATCTTAGTTTTAAGCCTGAGTTTTATTTATCTCAGTGATCTCAATTTACCCTTTGTTAACTGGATGAGTGATATACTTTACAATACTCTTACTCCTATTTTAAACTTGATTCACCATCTGCAGACAAATATCAAAAATTTCTTTACTACACTTTTTTCTATTGATGAAGTTAATCGGGAAATTGCGGAATTGAGACAGAGAAATAATGTTTTGGAAAGACAGATACTTTTTTTAGAAAACATAAATCGTGAAAATCAAAGACTGCGGGAACTGCTTTCTTTTCAGGAAAAAGTTGACTATCAGATGATTGGGGCAGAAGTAATTGCAAATTCCCCTTCAATCTGGGAAAAAACTGTTACAATTAACCGCGGCAGTCGGGATGGCTTAGCAGAAAGAATGCCGGTCATAACATATCAGGGGTTTTTAGTGGGCAGAATAGAGAATTTAGGCAGCAGTTCAGCTCAGGTGAGATTGATAACTGATCAGGATTTTATAGTTGGCGGAATCATTGCCCGAACAGATTCTAGAGAAATTGGTCTACTTCGAGGCAGTGGTAGAGATGATCAGGCAAATATGATGGATAATATTGCCTGGGATGCTAATATCAAAAGAGGAGATGTTGTTTTATCATCAGGTTTATCTAATAATTTTCCTGCTGGTCTAAAAATTGGAGAGGTTGCAGAAGTTGAAACTGATAATTATGGACTTTCTCAAAAAGCAGCAGTTAATTTATTTATAAACAAGATTACTCTAGAAGAAGTTTTAATTATTAAAAATTTCGAAGGGGAAGCCGATGAGGAATTTTCTGAAGAAGAAAGGGCGGCTGAAATTGATTCAAATGAGGAAAGTGAAGAGGATGGAAGAGATACAGAAAGCAAAGAAAATTAAGAGTATAATCTCAATAATGGAGAGTTTAAATTGAAAAAATACTTATTTAATATTTCAATTTTAATCCTGCTTTTAATATGTCAGCTATCAATAGCTATTATTTTTCCCTCTTTAAAACTGATTCCGGACTTTATTTTAATTTATATAGTTATTAGAGCTATCATATTTGGAGCTAAGGACGCAATGATTTATGGAGCTTTTGGTGGCCTGCTTCAGGATGTTTTTCTAACATCTTTTATTGGTCTTTTTACACCTGTTAAAACAGCTGTTGCTTTCTTAGCTGCTTTATTATCAGGTCGTTTTTTTCCAGAGAATTTATTGATTCCACCGCTGGGAGTTTTTATGGCAACTGTGATTCATGAATTATTATATCTGCTTTTAAAAGAAAATTATCTCTTTAACGCAAACTATCTGCTTTTGTTTAAAGAAATAATTCTTCCAATAGCAGCACTTAATGCCCTGATTACCTTCTTTGCTTATTTAATTTATTTTCTCTGGGGAAGGTGGGAGCTAAGTGGACAGGCATAGAATCTTAAGAATAATTATTCTTTTAATTTTCATTATTTTATTGTCCAGGGCAGCTTATCTACAAATTGCGGCTGGAGACTATTATTATGAACTATCAGAGGGAAATAGAATTTCTGTGAGGCCGATTAACGCTCCTCGAGGTAGAATATATGATAGACGGGGAGAAGTCATTGTTTCTAATCGACTTACTTATAATTTATATTTGATGCCGAATGAGATTCCTCCTGAGATTACAACTGAGGAGATTTTAAAAGAATTATCAGAGCTAAGTCACCTATCAGAATCGAGAATTCTTTCTAATTATCATAATTCAGAACTTGATACAGCTGTAGATCCGATTCTTTTAGCCCGCCATTTAAGCAAAGAAGATATGGTAATCATTTCTGAAAACAAGGATCTATTGCCGGGCTTATTAGTTAAAGAATCTTCGTTGAGAGATTATATCTATCCAGAAGAACTGGTACATGCTACAGGCTATATTGGAGAGATTAATGAAAATGAACTAATTTCTTTTAATGAAGCAGGACATAATTATCGTGGTGGTGACTTTGTTGGTAAAGGTGGTCTGGAAAAAGAATATGAATTTTATTTAAACGGAGAACGCGGAGCAGAGCAGATTGAAGTTGACAGCAGAGGAGAAAAAATTAAAACTATTGGGATTAAAAGCCCAGAAGCAGGAAGTGACCTTATTTTAAATATTGATTTTTCACTGCAGTCAGCTGTAGAAAAATTGCTGGAGGAAAATTATCAAAATTTAAGAGAACTGGCAGCAGAAGATGAAGATAGATCGATGCCTACAGGGATTTCAGCTGTAGTTATGGATATAGACAGTGGTGGAATAATTAGCAGTGCCAGCCTGCCGAATTATAACTTAAATCTTTTTGCAAAAGGTATCAGCAACAGTGATTATCAGGAACTGACTAATGATCCCTTAAGACCGATGATTAATCGCAATACAATGACTGCTGTGTCTCCGGGATCAATTTTTAAACTGGTTACCGGGACTGCAGCCATGAAAGAACTTGGAGTAAGAGCAAATACAAGTTTTTATGACTCAAATGGTACTTTTAGTATTCCAAACTGGTCCAGACCTTTTCGAAACTGGAATCCAGTTGGAGAAGGTAAACTTGATTTTGTTAAAGCAATTGCAAGATCTAATAATATAGTTTTTTATGAACTTGGCTATGATTTATATAAAGAATATAATGGTGATAAGCTGGCAGAATATGCTCATAAATATGGACTTGGCAGCAGAACTGGAATTGATTTACCCTCAGAAAAAAAAGGTTTAGTTCCTGATGACACCTGGAAGAGAGACCAGTTGAATCAGGGCTGGTATCCGGGAGATTCTGTTAATTTATCAATCGGACAGGGGAGTCTGCTGACAACTCCGGTCCAGATTGTATCTTTAATTTCCGCTGTAGCGGCAGATGGTGTAGCATATAAACCTCAGCTTGTTAAAGAGGTAAAAAATTCTGATGGAGAGTTAGTGGAAAATTTTGAACCTGAGATTAATATTGATCTCAGATCTGAAATTGACAGCAAAGTTTTTGAAACTCTGCAGCAGGGGATGCATGATGTTGTCAATAAAAGCTATGGTACTGCCTCCAGACATTTTACTGATTTCCCACTGGCTGCTGCTGGCAAAACAGGTACAGCCCAGACCGGTGGTGCCAATCATGCCTGGTTTGGTGGATATGCACCTTATGATCAACCTCAAATTGCTGTAGTAGTTTTTATAGAAAATGGTGGTTCCAGTGCCTATTCAGTCCCAATAGCCAGAGAAATTATGGAATATTATTTCGGCTTTAAAAATCATAGTAATTATCGTGATAAATTATATTATTATGATAGTGAAGCTTTGCAAGAGAATAATTAAATTTAATCCAGCAGCTGTAATTTTAAATTATAATATTTAAAGATATTGGTTTAAGCAGGCGAAGCAGGATTTTGGAATTAATTAAAGAATATATTAAAAAGTGAATTAAATGAGGAGAGATCTTATGGCTTCTGTATTTTCATTTCAGGCAGTTTCAGATGGAATAGTGATGAACTTCCGCGATGGCAGTACTTTTGGCAGTATTAAACAGGCTGTCAGCCTTCATACTGCTGAGGCATCTGACTTTTTTACAGGTGTAAATCTGTATTTAAACTTAAGTGGACTGGAATTAGCTTATGAACAGCTGGAAGAATTAATGGAGATTGTAAAAGGTTATAATCAGGTAAATAAAATTTACTTTACAGCTCGAAAAATTGAAAAAGAAGAAAAAAATGAAGAACATTACTCAGATGCGGTAATTATTAACAGAACTTTGAGATCAGGACAGAGAGTCAAGCATCAGGCTAATGTAGTAATTGTGGGGGATGTAAATCCCGGGGCTGAGGTTATAGCAGGTGGAGATATTATTGTTTTTGGTAGATTGAGAGGTGTTGTGCATGCAGGTGCTGGAGGCAGTAAAGATTCTCAGGTTGCAGCTTTGAAGCTAAACCCAACCCAGCTGCGGATATC
Source organism: Halanaerobium sp. (assembly GCA_046260625.1). Classification (GTDB taxonomy): domain Bacteria; phylum Bacillota; class Halanaerobiia; order Halanaerobiales; family Halanaerobiaceae; genus Halanaerobium. The sequence continues at coordinate 6,395 of JBHEOV010000007.1, forward strand.
TTCTTTAATTGCCAGATCACCTGATAATAGTGATAGTTCTAAACTGCAGGCAGAAAGAGCATATATAGAAAACGATCAGATTATGGTAGAAAAAATTTAGTAAAAAACCCAGGGGGGATTAAACTTGGCAGGTAAAACAATTGTTATTACTTCAGGTAAAGGTGGAGTAGGTAAAACTACTTCTTCAGCTAATATCGGGACTGCACTGGCAATGCAGGGTAATAAGGTATGCTTAATTGATGCTGATATTGGTTTAAGGAATTTGGATGTTGTAATGGGCCTAGAAAATAGAATAGTTTATGATATTGTAGATGTAGTTGAAAATAACTGCAGGCTTGAGCAGGCAATGATCAGAGATAAGCGTTATGATGGCTTATATCTAATGCCGGCTGCTCAAACAAGAGATAAAACTGCGGTAACACCTTTTCAGATGAAAGAACTGATTAATGAGTTAAAAGAAGAAATGGATTATATTGTCGTAGACTCACCGGCAGGTATAGAGCAGGGTTTTAAGAATGCAATTGCTGGAGCAGATAGAGCTATTATTGTTACTACTCCAGAAATTTCTGCTGTGCGCGATGCCGATCGAATTATCGGTTTGCTGGAAGCAGAAGGACTGCGCGATCCAGAGGTAATTATTAACCGGATTAGAGCAGATATGGTTGAAAGAGGAGATATGATGGGTATTGATGATATGATTGAAATACTGGCTATTGATTTAATTGGTATTGTACCGGAAGATGAAGGTATTGTAGTTTCTACCAATAAAGGTGAACCGATTGCCTTAAATGAAAAGGCTAAAGCTGGCCAGGCATATCGCAATATTGCCCGCAGAATTATGGGTGAGGATCTACCGATGATGCCATTAGAAAAAGACAGTTTTATAAGCAGATTTAAAAAGTTAGTTGGTTTATCTTAATATAAGGGGGGGAGTAAAATCGATATATTAAAATGGCTCGGTTTGAAAAGTGATGATGATAAAAAAAGTAAGAGTGTGGCAAAAGAAAGATTACAATTTGTACTTGTTCAGGATAGAGTAAAATTAACTCCAGATGAAATGGATGCAATGCGTGATGAATTAATTGAGGTCTTAAGTAAATATATAGATGTTGATTCTCAAAAAATTGAGATGGATGTCAAGCGTGAAGATGATATGACAGCCTTGGTTGCGAATTTCCCCCTCAAGGGTTCAAAATAGAGGGGTTGCTCCATAATGAACTGGAATAAAAAATTTCTGCGTTACTTAAATTTTAATGTACCATTTGCAGTGATCCTGCTGATTATAATTGGCTTTGTCAGCATTAGTTCTGCCGTTGAAATTAACCAGGTGGACAGTGGTGCTTTAAGATTTTTACAAAAACAGGCAGTCTCGGTTGTACTGGGGCTGCTAGTAGTTTTTATTTTACAGGCTTTTGATTATAAGATATTTAAAGAATATGCAGTTTTAATTTATGTTACAATGCTTTTGATGTTAACTGCAACAATATTTTTAGGTCGGGGTGCTGCTGGAGGGGCACACTGGATAAGTATTGGTGGATTTAACCTTCAGACTTCAGAATTATCAAAAATTATGCTGATTTTAGTTCTGGCGGCTGTAATTGATAATAATTCAGATGATATGGGTTATTTAAAAGGGATGCTTTTACCTTCCATTATAGCTTTTATTCCTTTTGTTCTGGTCATATTACAGAATGATCTGGGAACAGCTCTGGTTTTATTTTTTATCTATTTGGTTATGCTTTTTGCCGGTGGTGGCAATTTCAAATTTATGGCAGCAGTATTTGGGGGCGGCTTTTTATTGATTGTATCAATTATTACCGCCCATGTAATGCTGGATACACCACTTCCGTTTTTAAAAGAATATCAGCTGAATAGATTAATTGTATTTATTAATCCCAATATAGATCCCCAGGGAAGCGGTTATAATATTATTCAATCAATAATTGCCCTTGGCTCAGGAAGAATCTTTGGCAAAGGTCTTTTTGCCGGCACCCAGAATCAGCTTAACTTTTTACCGGAAAAACATACGGATTTTATATTTTCGGTGATCGGAGAAGAGTTTGGATTTATTGGTTCAGCAGTAGTAATTTTATTGTTTTTATATTTACTCTGGCAGTTTTTAAATATTGCAGAAAATGCCAGGGACCGTTACGGCTATCTGGTGGTGATAGGTGTGATGGCGATGTTTTTGTTTCATGTCTTAGAAAATATCGGGATGACGATGGGAATTATGCCGATTACAGGTATTCCACTGCCCTTTATCAGTTATGGTGGTACATTTATGCTGACCTCACTGACTGCAGTGGCATTAGTAATTAATATAAACTTAAGGAAAAATAAATTGATGTTTTAACTAGGATGTGGTTTTTTGCAGTTTAAGAAAAAAATTATAGAAAATTTATATAAAATATCCAGCCCGGAAAGATATACAGGTAATGAATGGAATTCGATTAATAAGGAATGGACGCCGGCAAAATTGAAGGTGGCTCTGGCCTTTCCTGATGTTTATGAGATTGGAATGTCTCATCTGGGCCTAAAAATCTTATATCATTTAATTAACAGAGAAGAAAATATGCTGGCCGAAAGGGTCTATGCTCCCTGGCAGGATATGGAGGATTTAATGAAAGAAAAAGAGATTCCTCTTTATACTCTAGAATCTTATCATGAAATAAAAGATTTTGATATTTTAGGTTTTACTCTGCAGTACGAAATGAGCTATACCAATATTTTGAATATGCTTGATCTAAGCGGACTTGAGATTTATGCTGCTGAGAGAAAAGAGGATGATCCCCTGGTTATTGCAGGTGGTTCAACAGTCTTTAATTCTGAACCGATAGCAGATTTTATTGATTTATTTTTTGTGGGAGAAGCTGAGGCTTTTATTATAGAACTTTTAAATAAGTATAAAAAATTAAAAGCTGAGGGTTTAACTAAGTCAGAAATTTTAAAAAGCTTAAACAAACTGCCGGGAGTTTATGTTCCCTCTCTCTACAGTGAAGAATATGGTGCTGATGGTGAAATTTTAGCTCTAAATTCAGCTGAGGGTGAAAAAGAAAGAGTTAAAAAACAGGTAGTGCAGAATTTGGATCAGGCTTTTTATCCTACTGATTTTATAGTTCCTTATCGGGATACAGTTCACGAGCGAGTTGTTTTAGAGATTTCTCGCGGCTGTACCAGAAGCTGCAGATTTTGTGCAGCTGGAATGGCCTACAGGCCGGTCAGAGAAAGAAGTGTTGAACGTTTAATGGAGCTCGCCGAAAAGGCTTTAAAAGCCACAGGTTATGATGAAATTTCTTTAACTTCCTTAAGTACTGTTGATTATACTGAGGCCAAAAAACTTGTGCAGCAGATGACTGAAAGATTTACTGAGCAGAAAATAAGTGTATCTTTATCCTCACTCAGGGTTGATCAGTTTTCAGTTGAGTTAGCAAAAGAGGTGCATAAAGTCAGAAAAACTGGCTTAACCTTTGCTCCTGAAGCTGGGACTCAGCGTTTAAGAGATGTAATTAATAAAAATATAAGTGAAGAAGATATCTACACTGCAGCCCGCTCTGCTTTCGAAAACGGCTGGTCCAGAATAAAATTATATTTTATGATTGGTCTGCCAACTGAAACTATAGAAGATGTAAAGGGTATTGCAGAGATGGCTCAAAAAATCAAAGATATCGGTCAGGAAGTTCGCCGGAATACTAAAAAGCGGATGCGGCGAATTGAAGTTTCAGTCAGTGTCTCAACCTTTGTGCCCAAAGTTTTTACACCTTTTCAGTGGCATGAGATGGATGACGTAGAAACAATTATCAAAAAACATGACTATTTACGAGCTAATATTAAAGGAAAGGGTTTTTCTTTTAGCTGGAATGACCCGGAGCTTTCGCGTCTGGAAGGAGTACTGGCCAGAGGAGATAGAAGACTATCAGCTGTAATTGCATCTGCCTGGGAAAAAGGAAGCCGCTTTGAAGGCTGGCATGAGTGTTTTGAGCCCAGAATCTGGGGAGAAGCTTTTAGAGAAAATGAGATTCAGCCGGAAGAATATTTAAGAGAAAGAGGAGAAGCAGAAATTTTCTCCTGGGAAAAACTTGATATCGGTCTTTCCAAATCTTTTTTAATTAGAGAATATAAAAATGCAAAAGATGAAGTGTTGATTGATGACTGCAGATTTGCTGAATGTCACGGTTGTGCAATCTGTGGTAATTTTGAAGTTGATTTAGAGTTAGTGGGTGGTCGAAAAGATGAATTACAGAATTAAATTTGCTAAATTAGAAGATCTAATGTATATTTCACATTTAGAAGTTATTAAAACTTTAAGAAGAATAATCAGGCGGGCAGAACTGCCGGCAGCTTTTTCTCAGGGATATAATCCAAGAATTAATCTTGCTATTGGACCACCACTGGCAGTGGGTTTAATCAGCAGAGGAGAATATTTTGATCTGGAATTGGAAACTGAAATGGATCCCAAAAAGCTGATTACAGACTTAAATTCTGCCTCCCCAAAAGATCTTAAATTTCTAGAGGCAGTGGCTATCCCGGATGATATTAGATCACTTTCATCTTTAGTTGATACTGCTATCTACACAATTAATTTTGATTATACAGAAGCAAAAAGTTTAGAAGTGGAAAAAGAAATGCTGGAAAAATTTATGGCAGAGGAAGAGATAATGATTATTAGGCACCGTAGAAAAAAATCAGACAGAGAAATTGACTTAAAGAAAAGAATATTTTCTGCAGAAATAATAGATAAAAACAAATGGAAATTTGCAGTAGTTACAGGAAGTAGGGGGAATGTAAGACCGGAAGAGCTTAACCGAGCTCTCAGAGAAAAGTATCCAGAAATTAAAGATTTTTCACCTCTACAGGTTATTAGAGAGGGGATTTTTGTGAGAGATGGAGAAAAATTTGACCCTCCCTATGCAGAAAAATTCATCGGGAGTTGAAATAGATGAGTAGACAAATAATAATTAATTCAGAATATAGAGAAAGAAGAGCAGCTTTATTGAACAATAATTCTCTGGAAGACTTATTTTTTGAAAGAGATACTTATCATAAGATTGCAGGTAATGTTTATCGAGGCAGAGTGCAGGATGTACTGCCCGGGATGCAGGCGGCTTTTGTTGATATTGGAATTGCCCGTAATGCTTTTATACACATTAATGATTTATATCCAATTTTAAGTAATGAGCAGAAAAAGAAGTTGAGCCAAAAAGAATTGAATATTAAACATGTTTTACAGCCTGGACAGTGGCTGATGGTTCAGGTTGTTAAAGAGCCAATGGGTTCCAAAGGGGCAAAGGTCACCTGTAAGATTTCTATTCCAGGTAGATTTTTTGTTTATATTCCTTCTGATAATAAGATTGGAATTTCACGCAGAATAAATGATGATGGTGAGCGGGGTCGTTTAAAATCCATTGCCCAGGACTTAAAAGATGGTAAAGAGGGTTTAATAATCCGCACAAATGCCCGTGATGAAAGCTATACTAAACTGCAGAATGACTACAATTTTCTTTCAGGAACCTGGAAGAGAATTAGAAATGACTTTTTTCAGAAAAATGATATAGATATTCTATATCAGGAAGAAGATTTACTCAAAAATTTAATTAGAGATTATTTAGATGAAAATATAGACCGAGTAGTAGTAGATGACAAAAAGGATTATCAGCGTTTAATCGATTTAACCTCAGTTTTTGCACCGGACTTAAAGAATAGAATTGCTCTTTATCAGCGCAATATTCCTATTCTGGCAGCCTATAATATTGAAAAAGAAATTGAAAGCTTACTTCAGCGCAAGGTATGGCTGAAATCAGGTGGTTATCTGGTTATTGACCAAACAGAGGCTTTAGTCTCGATTGATATCAACACCGGTAAATTTACTGGTAAAAAGAACCTGCAGGATACAATAGTCAAAACCAATAAAGAGGCAGTAGCGGAAATTGCCCGTCAGATTAAATTAAGAGATATTGGTGGGATAATTATTATTGACTTTATCGATATGAACAATAATTCTGATCAGCAGTCAGTTACTGATCTGCTGGCAAATGAACTGGCTAAAGATAGGACTAAAACCTCTATTTTAGGTTTTACTCAGCTGGGACTGCTGGAGATGACCCGCAAAAAAGTGAGAGAGGGTTTTGGTTCTTTAATGCAGAAGGATTGTCCGGTTTGTGGTGGAACAGGTAAGGTCTTATCAGAATCAACAGTTGCCATGAAGGTGATTCGTAAAATTGATGAGATCACCAGCCGCAAAAAATATCCTGCTGTTTCGTTAGAACTGCATCCAGAGGTGGCAGCAGTTTTAATTGGTGCTGGTGGAGAAAAACTGCAGGAACTGGAAGATAAATTTGAAATTGATATCTTTATCAGTGGTAATGCAGAACTTAAGTATGAAGATATGATTATTGAAAAGGGCAGTAAAGAGGATCTGCAGCCTGAGGTTTTAGATTTAGATGCAGGTGATAGAATTACTGTTAAAATTGAAGATCAGCATGCCAGCAACGAAAGTGCTGGTATAGCAAGAAAAGATGGTTATATTATTATTGTTAATGGTGCGGGGAATATGGTTGATAATGAAATAGAGATTATAATTGATGATATGCACCGAACTTACGCTAGAGCTCATCTGGCATAATCTTGATAAAATTTTAATTTTTTTAAATGGCTCAGATAATGAAGACAATTCATTTGGCTCATTTCCTTGACTATAGGGCTGATCTATGCTAGAATTTATATCTGGAGTTATTTATCCAGCCTTCATTTTGAAGGTGCCAAAACCGCACGGTACAGGTTCTAAAATCTCTTGTAATAAAGGGTGCCTCATCCGGCGAGTCTGAGGTAAGGGAGGTGTAACATATAATGTACGCTATTATTAAAACTGGCGGTAAACAATACCGCGTTGAAGAAGGTCAAATAATCAAAATTGAAAAGCTTTCTGCTGAGGAAGGCGATAATGTAGAATTTGATCAGGTTTTAGCTTTATCTGATGATAATGGTTTTACAGCAGGTTCTCCAATGGTAGAAGGAGCTTCTGTTAAGGGAAAGGTAATCGAACAGGGTAAGAATAAAAAGATTGTCGTTTTTAAATACAAACCAAAAATCAGATATCGTAAGAAGACTGGTCACAGACAGCCTTACACTAAAGTTTTAGTTGAAGACATTAATGCTTAATTTTATAAATTATAGAGATTAGCAGAAATATTAGCTCTTAAAGCTAATATTTAACTTTTAAAATATTTAAAAATTTATTTTCTAAGGGGGTGGAGTTAAATGTCCCAGAAGAAGGGTGTTGGTAGTTCCCGGAATGGTCGTGATAGTGAATCGAATCGACTTGGTGTTAAGGAATTCGACGGCGAATTCGTATCAGCCGGTAGTATTTTAGTACGTCAGAGAGGTACTAAATTCAAGCCGGGCTTAAATGTTGGACGTGGTAGTGATGATACTTTATTCTCCAAGGTTGACGGTTATGTTAAATTTGAGAGAAAAGGTAAAAAGAATCGTCAAATCAGTGTTTATACAGAAGATCAAGTAGCAGCTATTGCTAACTAATATTATTGTATAATATCCCTCAGTGCTTTAGGTGCTGGGGGTTTTTTTAATAGCTAATTAATTGAAGCTTTTTTGACTGTGATTTATCTTAATAATTTTCAAAAACGGAGGTGAAAAATATGTTTATAGATGAAGTAGAATTTAAAGTTAAAGCCGGTGATGGTGGTCATGGAGTTGTTAGTTTTCGCCGCGAAAAATATATTGATCAGGGGGGTCCTGATGGTGGAGATGGCGGAGAAGGTGGCAGCATCATCCTTAGAGTCGATGAGGGGATGAACACCCTTGCTGATTACCGCTATAATAATATTTATAAAGCTGATCGCGGCCAGAACGGAAAGGGTAAAAAGATGCACGGTAAAAACGGTGAAGACCTTTATTTAGAAGTACCGCCCGGAACAATGGTCTATGATCAGGATACAGATCAGTTTCTTGCTGATTTAAAAGAGGCAGGAGATGAATATGTAATCGCAGAAGGCGGAAAAGGTGGACGCGGTAATGCAAGATTTAAAAAATCAACTCGCAAGGCACCTCGTTTTTCTGAAAATGGTGCTAAAGGTGAGCTGCGAAAAGTAAGACTCGAATTAAAGGTTCTGGCTGATGTGGGTCTGGTTGGCTATCCAAATGTGGGTAAATCAACATTGATTTCACAGGTATCACATGCCAAACCTAAAATTGATTCCTATCATTTTACAACTCTGCATCCTAATCTAGGTGTGGTGAAATTTGGCGAATATCAGTCTTTTGTTATGGCAGATATTCCTGGTATAATAGAAGGTGCACATCAGGGAACAGGCCTCGGGGATGAGTTTTTAAAACACTTAGAGCGGACAAGATTATTAGTTCATGTAGTTGATGTTTCTGGTATAGAAGGTAGAGATCCACTTGAGGACTTTGAAACCATTAATAATGAATTAAATAAATACAATGATTATTTAGCTTCCTTAGAACAGGTAGTTGCCTTAAATAAAATAGACTTAGAAGCAGGAAGACAGAATATAGAAACAGTAAAGTCTGAGCTTAATGACCGCGGTTACAGTGCTTTTCCAATTTCTGCAGTAACCGGAGAAGGATGTAAGCCTCTAATTTATCATCTGGGTCAGCGTCTGCAGGAGCTGCCGGAAAGAGAAATAGAAAAAGAAGAAGAGGTAATAATCAGACCAGATTTTGTTGATGAACTCTATATTGAAAAGTTAAATAAAGATAAGTTTGAAATTAGAGGAACTCTGCTGGATTCTTATCTTGAAAAAACTGATTTTAATAATGATGCAGCTGTTCAGCGATTGATGCGGGTTTTAAAACATTATGGTTTAAATGAAATGATGGAAAAAGAGGGAGTGCAAGAGGGAGATACGGTACTTATTGGTCCCTTAGAATTTGATTATGTAGAATAATTCAAAGTAAGATATAATAGATTATTTATCTAAAAAATAGATTATCTATCTGAAAATATGATAATTTAGTGAAATTGATTATAATCAATTATTTAGGTGGAAGCAGGTGATATAATGTTAACAGGGAAAAATAGAAGCTATCTCAGAGGGGAAGCCAATAATCTAGATCCTATTGTTCATGTTGGTAAAGATGGAATTACAGAATCTGTAATTGAACAGTTAGATGCCGCTTTAGAAGATCATGAACTGCTCAAGGTAAGAATTTTAGAAAGCACCGGCAGAACAACTCGTTCTGCAGCTGAAGAACTGGCAACAGCAACTGGAGCTGATGTGGTTCAGGTAATCGGTGGAATTGCAGTTTTATTTCGTCAGCTTGATCAAGAATCAAATTTTAAGCTTTAAAAATAACAATTAAACCCGGGGGAGAGCTTCACAGGGAGGAATTTTTATGTCAAAAGTTAAAATAATAACAGATAGCTGTTCAGATTTACCGGCAGAAATTGTGGCTAAACATGATATTGAATTTTTAAATATTGAAGTGAATATCAATGATCAGCTTTATTATGATCGCTCTGATCTTCAGCCAGCAGATTTTTATAAATTGATTGAAGAACAGAAGGTTATTCCCAAAACTTCGAGGATTACTCCGCAAAAATTTAAAGAAGTATATCAAAAAGCTCTGGTAAATTATGATCAGGTACTGGTAATTGCTTTTTCCTCTAAATTGAGTGGTATTTTAGAATCAGCTGTAATTGCTAAAAGAGAACTTGAAAGTGATCGGATTACAATTATTGATTCCAAAGCAGCTTCTATAGGTCAGGGACTTTTGGTTTATCAGGCTGCTAAATGGCTGCAGGCAGGCAAAGCTGTCGAAGATGTTGTACAGGCTTTAATGGATGATGCATCAAGATTGGAACATATTTTTGCAGTAGGTGATCTTGAAATGCTTAAACGTGGAGGTCGAATCTCTAAAACAAAAGCTGTAGTGGCTAATGTTTTAAATATTAAACCAATACTTCATATTCAGGATGGAAAAATTCTGCCGCATGATAAGATAAGAGGCAAAAAGAGAATGATTGCTTATTTATTAAATGAAATAGAAAAAAAGGCAGATAAGCCGGAAACTCAAATTATTGGACTAACCTATTCCCAGAATGAAAAAAATGCCTTGAAATTAAAAGATGAAATTGAAGCTAAATTTAAGCCAAAAGAGATTTTGATCAGTGAAATTGGAGCTGCAGTTGGATCTCATGCCGGGCCGGGAACTTTAGCTGTAGTTTTTAAAAATAGTGAAAAAACTGCTGAGCCGGTATTATATTAATTTAAAATTATTCTAATTAGAACAGCTTATAAATTATTATATTATAATGATAAAAGAAATGTGTGGTTTTAAATGGCTATTTTAAATATAAATAATCTAAAAAAAGAATATGGTATTGAGACTGTACTTAAGGATTTTTCTTTAAATGTAAACCGGGGTGAGTCGGTAGCTTTAATTGGACCTAATGGCTCCGGTAAAACAACTATTTTTAGAATTATAACCGGTCAGGAATATTATTCTGAAGGGACAGTTTCAGTTAGAAATGATATCGATGTTGGCTACCTGGATCAGCTGCCTGATTTCAAAGCAGAGCTGACAATCTATCAGGAGTTAGAAAAGGTATTTGAAAAGGTTAAAGAACAGATCAAAGAAATGCAGCGCCTGGAGCATAAAATTGCCCATCATGGAGCCAGGGCAGAAGAATCTGAAACTCATTCTGATGATTTGGAAAAAACTATGAAAGAATATAGTCAGCTGCAGCGGAAGTTTGAAAAAGGTGTTGGTTATGAATACCAGAGTAAAATTCGGCAGGTTGCAGCCGGGATGGGTTTTGATGAAGAGGAGATTCAGGAAAAAACTTTAGATCAGTTAAGTGGTGGTGAAAAAACAAGGGTTGGACTGGCTAAGCTGCTTTTGATGGAACCGGATCTGCTGCTCTTAGATGAGCCTACAAATCACCTTGATTTAAAATCTGTAGAATGGCTGGAAAATTATCTTAATTCCTATCAGGGAAGTCTTTTAATCATTTCACATGATAGATATTTCCTAGATAATACGATTGAAAGAATTGTCGAGATTAAACACGGTACAAATGAGGATTACAGCGGCAATTATAGCTATTATCAAAAAGAGCGCAAAAGAAGGTATGAACAGCGGCTGCGTGAATATAAAAACCAGCAGAAAAAAATTAAAGAGCTGGAAGATGCAATAGAACAGCTCTATATCTGGGGGCGCTCTCGGGACAGCGAAAAAATGTTTAAAAGAGCAAAGGCGATGGAAAAAAGATTGGAAAGAATTGATCGCCTGGAAAAACCACAGCTCAAAGGAAAAAAGATGAAGCTGGAGCTGGATTCTGAGATTAGAGGTGGCGATGATGTTCTATTTGTAGAAAATTTATCTAAAAGTTTTGAGGAATTAAAGCTTTTTCAGGATCTTAGTTTTGAACTGCACCGCAGTGATAAAGCTGCAATTATTGGTGATAATGGTACTGGTAAATCAACTATATTAAGGATTATCATGGGTGAAATAACTGCCGATCAGGGCAGAACTAGAATTGGAACCAATATTTATCCTGCCTATTATCGTCAGGAATTTGAGGGCTTTAATCCCGAAGATGATCTAATAACTGCTCTGCAGCGAGAAACAGCAGTTACTAATTCTACAGCGCGAGATATGCTTGCTTCATTTTTATTTACAGGAGAAGATGTCTTCAAAAAGGTAAAACAGTTAAGTGGAGGCGAGAAAAGCCGGCTGCGCTTACTGCAGCTGATGAGCGGCAATTATAATTTTCTAATCCTCGATGAGCCGACTAACCATCTTGATCTACCATCTCGAGAAGTACTGGAAGAAGCCTTAAATGACTATCAGGGTACAATTTTAATTGTATCTCATGATCGCTATTTTTTGGATAAGGTTGTTGATTATATATATGAATTAGAAAATCAGGAACTTAATAAATATTACGGTGATTATAGTTATTATAAAGAGAAAAAGAAAAAAGAAATTTCTGCCAGCATAGAAAAAGAAAAACAGCAGGAAAAAAGCGAGGGTAAACTTGATTATGAGGCTCAAAAAGAAGCCCGCAGTCAGGAAATGAGACGGCAGAAAAGACTGGAAGAAATTGAAGCTGAAATAGAAAAGTTAGAAAAAGAGCTCTCAGAATTAGAGTCAGAAATGACTGCCGAAAAAAATATCGACAGGTTTGAACTGCTGCAGGAATTAAAAGATGAATATGAATCCAAAAATAATCAGCTTGAAGCTTTATATCAGGAATGGGAAGAAATAATTTAAATTTAACTGAGCATTAAATTGAAACGAGCACTGCCTTGTAGTGGAAGCAGACTTTAAAATGTGAGGTAAAAATTATGGATGATATTTTAGATCAAATTAAGATTGATGTTGATAAAATCAAAATTTTTGAAACTACTCTGGAACAATGGCAGCAGTTATTGAATATGCTTGTTGAATTTTCTGGAACTCAGGATGCCTTAATTAATAAATATCAGCCGCCATATTTGAAAGTTGTAAAGGGCAGCTCTAATCCTGAAAATTTATTTTCTGAAAGTGAAAAATTCAAGGTTGAAGGACTTTATTGTGAAGAGGTTATAAATAATAAAAAAAATTTAGAAGTTAATAATGCAGCTAAAATAAAAAAATGGCAGGATTCAGTCTATATGGATAATGGTTTAGTTGCCTATTTAGGTTTTCCAATTTTATGGCCTAATGGTGAGGTTTATGGAACAATCTGTATTCATGATAATCAGGAAAGAAATTTTAGCAGTTTATTAAAAAAACAAATTAAATTTGTTAAAGATTTAATAGAAAATAATTTAGAGATAGTTTATCAAAATCATATTAATTTAAATCTAAGAAAATATTATTCAAAATTAATAAATATTCTACCGGTCGGAGTAATGATCGAAGATAAAAACGGAAAGATCTTAAAAGCCAATAAAGTTATGGAAGAGATCACTGGTTATTCCCGGGAAAATCTTTTAGAAAGTACAGTTTTTGAGACTGTAGTTCCTGCTAATCAGGAAGAAATTGCACGGGAAAATATAGAAAAAATTTTAAATGGAGAAGTTTTAATTCACGAGCTGCCATCTGCTAATAGCAGTGGAGAAGAAAGATTTATCAGACTGCAGGAAAGAAAAATAAAACTGCCAAATAACGAAGAAGGAATTATTTCAATCCAGAGTGATATTACTGATAAAATTAAAAATGAAGAAAAAATCAAATATGCCAGCTACCATGACAGTTTAACCGATCTCTATAACCGCTCCTATTTAGAAAAGGAAATTCAGAGCTTAAATCAGGATAATAAACTGCCATTAGCCCTGATTATGGCTGATTTAAATGGTCTCAAACTGGTCAATGATACATACGGCCATCATGAAGGGGATAAACTCTTACAGCAATTGGCCAATATTTTAAAGGAGAGCTGTCGGGATAATGATCTGATAGCCCGCTGGGGTGGAGATGAATTTGTGATTCTGCTGCCGGAAACTGATAAAGAGTCAGCCAAAAAAGTAGTTAAAAGAATTAATAAAAAAATAGCGGATACATTTTTGGAATTTGAAGACGGTAGTAAATTACCACTTTCTGCAGCCTTAGGTTATGGTATTAAAAAACATTATTTTGAAGATGTTTTTGAAATCCTGGATGATGCCGAATCGCAGATGTATAAAAATAAGCTGACAGAAAGCAGAAGCATTAAAAGCAATATTTTGAACACACTTTTAAAAACTTTGAGTGAAAAAAGTCAGGAAACTTCCAGTCATTCAAATCGGATGGCTGAGCTGGCCCGAAAACTGGCAGAGAGTATTGATTTAAATCAGAGCCAAATTAATAAACTTACTCTAATTGCTAAACTGCATGATATCGGAAAAACAGTTATTCCGGAAAAGATTTTAAATAAAAAAGATAAGTTATCAGCAGCTGAATGGAAAGAGATTAAAACTCATCCGGCTGTAGGCAATAGAATTTTAAATGCAACTGAGGAATTTTCTCATATTTCGGAAGCAGTTCTTTCACATCACGAAAGATGGGATGGTACTGGTTATCCCAGGGGTTTGAAAGAAGAGGAGATTCCGCTGCTGGCAAGAATCATTGCTCTTGTTGATGCTTATGATGTAATGACAACCAAACAAGTTTATAAAGAGGCAATTTCTAAAAAAGAAGCTTTAAAAGAAATTGAGAAAAATGCTGGCAGCCAGTTTGATCCCAGACTTGCCCGAATATTTGTTGATTTGATGAAAAATTAATTTAATAGAATAGAAAAAACCCTGCCGAGAGAAGGAAATTCAATCTGGCAGGGTTTTTCTAGGTCATAATATTATCTATTGTGATAGTTAATAATATTATCAAATTTAATTTAAAAGCAGTAATTTAATTAAAGTGCTACTGTTCCTTCTTCACCGGTTCTAATTCGAATAGCATTTTCTACATCAGAAATAAAGATTTTTCCATCTCCAACTTCACCAGTCTGAACTGCTTCTTTAATTGCTTCAACAATTTTATCAACCTCAGTATATTCAACAACAATTTCTACTTTTATTTTCTTACGAAGTCTGATTCTATAGGTTACACCTCTGTAAGTTTCTGAATGACCTTTTTGAGAACCATAACCTTTAATTTCTGTAATATTTAAACCATTGATTCCAATCGCTTCCAGTCGATCAATTAACTTATCTGTTTTTTCAGGTCTGATAATAGCTTCAATTCTTTTCATTTTCCATCCCTCCTGCTGTTTTATTTTATTTAATTTTTAGCCTTAACATTTACCATAAAATCTGGATATGATTCTGCCCCGTGTTCTGAGAAATCGAGACCTTCAATCTCATCTTCTTCGGATACTCTAAGTCCGATTACTGCATCAATCACTTTAAAGAGTATAAAACCAAGTCCGAAAGCCCAGACGAAAACAGTTACCACACCAATTATTTGGGTAATTAAAAGGCTGATGCCGCCACCAAAGAGAAGTCCACCTTCTGTAGCAAAAAATCCAACAGCAATTGTTCCAAAAGCTCCACAGACACCGTGAACAGAAACAGCACCAACAGGATCATCAATCTGTAATTTATCAAAGAACTCAACTGAATAAATAACAATTACACCGGCGACTGCTCCAATAATTACAGCTGAAAGGTTACCAACAGCAGCTGTACCGGCTGTAATTCCAACCAGACCTGCTAAAGCACCATTTAAAGTCATACTAACATCTGCCTTACCATATTTAATCCAGCTGACAATCATTGCCATTACTGCACCAGCAGCAGCTGCCAGGTTGGTTGTTACTGCAATAGAAGCAATAGATAGATCAGTACCGGCTACAGTAGAACCGGGGTTAAATCCAAACCAGCCAAACCAGAGAATGAAAACACCTAAAGCTGCCATTAAAAGGTTGTGTCCTGGTAGAGCATTAGCACTACCATCTTCATTATACTTACCGATTCTGGGTCCTAAAACAATGGCTCCAGCTAAAGCAGCCCAGCCACCAACTGAGTGAACAACAGTAGAACCAGCAAAGTCGACAATGCCCATTTCAGCTAACCAACCGCCACCCCAGATCCAGTGTCCAACAACAGGATAAATAAATGCGGTAATCACAACACTGTAAGCTAAGTAACCGGAAAAGTTAGTTCTTTCTGCCATGGCACCGGAAACGATAGTCGCTGCTGTAGCAGCAAAAACAGTCTGAAAGATAAAAAAGGCTGCAATTGGAATGTCCAGTCCTAAATTTGCAAATGAATCCTGCAGAAAATAACCTGTAGTTCCAATAAAGTTATTTCCTGATCCAAACATAAAGGCAAATCCAACAGCCCAAAAAACTAAAGAACCAGATGCAAAGTCCATCATGTTTTTCATAATGATGTTACCTGCGTTTTTAGCTCTGGTAAATCCTGCCTCAACCATAGCAAATCCTGCCTGCATAAAGAAAACTAAAAAGGCTGCAATTAAAGTCCACATGGTATCAATTGCAATTGCATTGGCTGCTGCCTGATCCTCCTGTGCCAGAGCCATCCCACTAAATAAAATCACCAACACTAAACTCATCAAAACAATTTTCAAATACTCACTTCTCATTACTCTACTACTCATAATAATTTCCTCCTCGTGTTAGGTATATGTTAACTATGAGTAGATTATATAGAGAGCTATCACAAAAAGCAAGGCTTTTGCAGTTTATATAACGGTATACAGTGATTCAATTAAAATTTGGGGATCGCCGGCAGTTCTAATTTGTGCTGGTTGGCAGCAGCAATTGCCTCCACTTTGGCAGCTGTTTCAGGATCAGCTTCTCCTTCAACAATATAATAATCAATCTCTCTGTAGCTTAAACCTATTTCGTCTTCATCACTCTGACCATCCCAGAGACCAGCAGAAGGCGCTTTAGTAATTATTTTCTGATCTATATTCATGGCTCTGGCCAGACCGCGAACTTCAAGCTTAACCAAATTTCCTAAAGGAGCAATATCAATACCACCATCACCAAATTTAGTAAAATAGCCTAATTTAAGCTCACTCCGGTTATCAGTTCCTACAACCAGATAATTATTTAAATTTGCATAATAATAGAGTAGAGTCATTCTGAGTCTGGGCTTCATATTAGCCAGCGCCAGCTTTTGACTCTGATCAGTATCAGAAAGCATTTGAGCATCTTCAATTTCATTTAAAGCAGCTTCCGGATCACAATTATCTATTGTCTTTAAAAATTGCTGATAAACATCACCAAGATCTATTTCCTTATATTTAATCCCAAACTTTTCTGCATGTTTGATCGCATCAACCCTATCTTCAGGGTGACTCTGACAGGGCATAATAACTCCCAGTGTGTTTTCTGGAAAAGCTTTTTGACAGAGAAGAGAGGTCACTGAAGAATCAATTCCCCCTGATAAACCAATAACTGCTCCCTGACATCCGGCATCATTAACTTTTTCTTCGATCCAGTTAACTAACTTATTTTCTATTTCCTCATAATTTCTATCTAACATTTTTTACACCTCATTATTTATTTAATTTTTTTGAAAAGAATTTTAGAAATAAAAATCCATTACAAAAGCATTAGCCTCCCAGCAAATATTCAACTGGGAGGCTTCAAATTATAGGGGAGTTAATTTTATTAGCTACTCATTTTTTTCATCTCAGATAAAATTTAATTTAAAAAGTTGTCAGATATTTATCTAATTCCCACTGACTGACCTGAGTTCTATACTCATCCCACTCTACTTTTTTAGCAGCTACAAAATGTTCTAAAACATGGTCACCTAAAACACTTTTGATGACTTCATCTTCTAAGAGCAGCTGAACCGCTTCGTTGATATTAGATGGCAGACTTTCAATATTAAGCTCTGCTTTTTTATCAGCGGTCATTTCATAAATATTTTCTAATACTTCTGCAGGTGGTTCAATTTCATTTTTAATTCCGTCAAGACCTGCTTTTAACATCACTGCAATCGCCAGATAGGGGTTAGCAGTTGGATCTGGATTTCTCAGCTCCATTCTGGTACCTGCACCACGAGCTGCTGGAATTCTAATTAAAGCACTTCTGTTGGCACTGGACCAGGCTACATAAACAGGTGCTTCATAACCAGGGACCAGACGTTTATAAGAGTTAATAGAAGGGTTGGTAATAGCTGTAATTGATCTTGCGTGTTTTAAAAGTCCACCAATATAATGATAGGCAGTTTTACTTAAACCCAAACGATCATCTTCATCGTAAAATACATTCTCTCCATCTTTAAATAATGACTGATGGACATGCATTCCAGATCCGTTTTCGCCAAAAATTGGTTTGGGCATAAAAGTAGCGTGTAATCCGTGCTCATGAGCAATTGATTTTGTTACAAACTTAAATGTAGCAATATTATCAGCTGTTTTTAGAGCAGGAGCATATTTAAAGTCAATTTCGTGCTGGCCGGGAGCAACTTCGTGGTGTGAAGCTTCTACTTCAAATCCCATTTCTTCTAAAGCCAGAACAATACTGCGGCGGGCATTAATACCTTTATCAATTGGACCTAAATCAAAATAACCACCATTATCGTGAGTTTTTGTAGTAGCATCTCCATTTTCATCTAACTGGAATAAGAAAAATTCAGGTTCAGGACCAACATTCATTTCAAAACCCATTTCTTCAGCTTCTTCTAAAGCTTTCTTTAATACATTACGGGGGCCACCGGAGAAAGGTTCACCATCTGGAGTATAAACATCACAGATTAAGCGAGCTACTGCTCCACCTTCTTCTGGACGCCAGGGGAAAATAGTAAAAGTATCATAATCCGGTCTTAAATACATATCAGATTCCTGAATTCTGGTAAAACCATCAATGGAAGAACCATCAAACATAATCTGATTATCCAGAGCATCTTCCAGCTGTTTAACTGTGATTGCAACATTTTTGACTATTCCCAGAATATCAGTAAACTGCATTCTGATAAACTTAACATTCTTTTCTTCAGCCATCTTCAAAATATCTTCTTTGCTGTACTTTGACATTATAATCACTCTCCTAATAATTTTCGTTTATTAATTTATGATTTCAGTATAATGCCTTTTTTTAGTTTCGTCAATAGAGCTTAAAAATTCAATATATACTGCGAAAAGACTGTTATATCAAGCTTTTTTAATAAAAACAAAGCAAAACACTCTTTTTTAAATACCTGTATACAGATATAATAATCTCAGCATCTGATTCTTGACAATTTTCAAATAATAATATATAATATAAAAAATGAATAAATCATTTAAAAGTTATGATAAGGAGTAAGATATTTTTTAATGATTACAGAGAATCGGAGCAGCTGAGAACCGAAATCTAAAAAAATATTTTTGTAACCTTTGAACTGCAGTATTGAACAAAGTAGGTACTGCCGGCATCCTAAATGGAGTTGCATCCGTTATCAAATGCAGAAGTATCGATAATATTTAATTTTTTTAAAAATATTATCAGTACTGGAAGAGGCTGTTGAGACAGCAAGTTGGGTGGTACCGCGTGAGAGAACTCTCGTCCCGATTAATAGTTTAGCTATTAGTTGAGATGAGAGTTTTTTATTATTTATCGTATATATTTAAGGAGAGTTTTGATTTGAAATTTATTTTCATTTAAATGAGGAGTGAGTAGAATGAGTACTAAGCAAGATAATAAAATAACAGGAGCAGAAATTTTTGTTAAGTCACTGGAAGCTGAAGGAGTGGATACAGTATTTGGATATATTGGGGCCAAGGTTATTGATATTTATGATAAACTTTATGATTCAAAGATCAGACATATTATGCCTCATCACGAGCAGGGAGGGGTTCATGCAGCAGATGGTTATGCCCGTTCAAGTGGTAAAACCGGTGTCTGTATTGCAACTTCTGGACCGGGAGCAGCAAATATGGTCACTGCCCTGGCAACAGCAAATATGGATTCAGTGCCTCTGGTAGCCTTTACGGGTCAGGTTCCAAATACAATGATTGGAACAGATGGTTTTCAGGAGGCAGATATTAAAGGGATTACAATGCCGATCACTAAAAATAATTATATTGTTAATGATGTAGCTGATTTATCCAGGATAATTAAGGAAGCATTTCATCTTGCTGCTACGGGGAGGCCGGGGCCAGTACTGGTAGATATTCCATCTAATATTTTAAAAGATAAGGCTGAATTTAGTTATCCGGATCAGGTCAATCTTCCCGGCTACAGCCCGACCTATCAGGCCAATAAGCTGCAGCTTAAAAGAGCAGCTGAATTGATCAATCAGGCAAAAAAACCTTTAATCTATGCCGGAGGAGGAACAATAATTTCCGGGGCAGATCAGGAGATTGCAGAGCTGGCTCAGAGGGCAGAGATTCCAGTAACAACCACTTTAAATGGAATTGGTATTTTTGATGAAAATAATTATCTTTCGCTCGGAATGCTCGGGATGCACGGCACAACAGAGGCCAATCTGGCAATTACAAACACTGATTTGATTATCGCCTTAGGGGCTCGTTTTGATGATCGAGTGACCGGAAAATTAGAAGACTTTGCAGTCAATGCTGATGTAATTCACATTGATATTGATCCGGCAGAAATCGCCAAAATTGTTGAGACAAAGGTTCCAATTACAGCCGATATTAAAATGGCATTAAAAGAACTGCTGCCCAAAATTAAAGAAGTCAAACGCCCGGCCTGGATTAAGGAAATAGAAGAGTGGAAAAAAATTGATCAGCAGGCTGATCCAGAAAAAGCGGATAAATTACTGCCTTCTGAAATTATTGAAACTCTCTATCAGCTGACAGCAGGGAATGCGATTATCACAGCCGGAGTGGGGCAGCATCAGATGTGGGCTGCTCAGTATTATAAATATTCAAAACCAAGAACATTTATCAGTTCCGGCGGACTGGGTACTATGGGCTATGGATTTCCAGCAGCAATTGGGGCTAAACTGGCAAACCCGGGCCGGGATGTTTTTGCGCTGGTTGGTGATGGCAGTTTTCAGATGAATATTCAGGAACTGGCAACTGCTGCCAAAAACCATGTAGCTGTTAAAATTATACTCTTTAATAACCAGTATCTGGGGATGGTCCGCCAGTGGCAGGAATTATTTTACGATAAAAGATATTCTGCAACCTGTCTGCGCCGACAGAGTGACTGTCCACCTCAATGTTCAGCTCCCAATGCAGATTGTCCGGAGATGATTCCCGATTTTATTCAGGTAGCAAAGGGTTATGGTATTCAGGGGGAGACTATAACAGAGCGTAAGGATATTAAATCTGCTCTTGAAAATGCAATTAAGGCAGATGGAAGCTATATTCTCAATTTTATAATTGAAGAAGAAGAAAATGTATTCCCCATGGTTTCGGCAGGGGGTAGTTTAAAAGAAATGATTTTAAGAAAAGATAATCAAAAATAAAACTTAAATTGAAATGATTAATTTTTCAAAAATAAATTCAATTATTGGGGAGGAATTATAAATGCCAGATATGTTAGTTAAATTATATGACCTGGAGGTCTTAGAGCAGCCTCTGGCGGCTTTAAAAGATAATGAAGTTGAGATTAGAAGGGCTATTCCACCTGAGAAAAATTATATTTTAAAGTGGATCAGAGAGAATTTTTCTGAAGTCTGGGTTTCAGAAGCTGATATTGCAATGTCTGCTTCTCCTGCTAAGCTATTTATTGCAGTCAAAGAGGAGGAACTGCTAGGTTTTGCCTGTTATGATACAACTGCTAAAGGCTTTTTTGGCCCAACAGGAGTGGGCGAAAATGCTCGCAAAAAAGGTATTGGAACTGCACTTTTATTAAAATCACTAAAAGCTTTAAAAGAAAGTGGTTATGCTTATGCTGTAATCGGGGGAGTCGGTCCGGTTGAGTATTATCAAAAAACCTGTGGGGCCCAGATCATTAAAGATAGTGAAGAAAGTATATATCGAGGTATGTTAAAATAAAATCTGATATTCCTTTTTCACAGAAATATCAAAATATTTTTATTGATAAATTTTACTAAATGTTTTACTATATAATTAGTTAAGATTCAAATCAAACTTTCTCTGTTTAAAAGCTTAATGATAGAGAAAGTTTTTGGAGGAGGAATATCAATGTTCAGCAGTCTGAATTTACGAAAAAGAGACAAATTCTTTTTCGGATTCTTATTAATTGGTTTTTTAATTAAATATAATTATTTTAACCAGTATATTTTTAATGTACCTTCATTGAAAATTTTAATTTTGAAAAATATAATTGTTGTTTTAGTATTCACCTTATTTTATGGTATTGTTTTAAAAAATAAGAAAAGAAAAATCGTGACACTTATTTTTTATCTGGCCTTTTCTTTTTTCTTTATAGCAAATCTATATTATAATCGATATTTCGGTAATTATCTCAGTTTAACTGATATGATAATGGGCCAGGGAATACGTCCTTTTAGAGTGCTGACCAGGCAGTTAATTATCTGGTGGTTAGATATACTGTTAATTTTTGATATTCCAGTTTTAATTTATTTAACTTATAAGTCTAAAAGTAAAGCTCCCAAACTGGAAAGTTCAAATTTTAGTCGCAAAAATTTAATCAAAAATAATTTCATTTTAATTTTATTAATTATTATTTTATTTTCGACTCAATTAATTTACAGTTATAATTTGTTTCCGGCCAATAGTTTTATGGGGCTTTTTAATCACAGCACTCCAGCCTTTGTAAATGTTTATGGGATTTTACCTCTTTATATAGCGGAATATCAGCAGCTGAGGACTAAGAGTCTGCGGGCGGAGAAAGATACGGAAGAAAAATTAGAAATAGATGTCAGCAAGGTTGAAACAGGAAAAGAAATGAGTGATGAGGAGAGTCTGGATCAGGTGGAAAATGTAGTTGTGATTCAATTGGAATCAATGGATGCAAAATTAATTGATTATGAGTATAATGGCAAAGAAGTAACTCCTTTTTTAAATGAGCTCAAGAGCCGTTCTAAATACTTTGATGATATCTATGCTCATCATATTAATGGTAGTTTTGACGCTGAATTTTCATTTTTAACTTCACTTTATCCAATCAATCGAAATTATGCCTTTAGAACAAATAATATGCAGGAATTTAACACTCTGGTCAGTTTTTTAGACGGAGATGATTATAATACTTATGCTTTTCATGGTAATGAAGATGGTTTTTTCTACAGAGATAAAGGTTATTTAGAAATGGGATTTGATCGTTTTTACAGCAGAGATGATTTTTCTGCAAGTGAAGGAATAATCGGTGAAGATACTTATTTAGGAATCAATGACTATGATCTTTTTGATCAATCAGTTGCTTATCTGGAAGAGGCTGAAGAACCATTTTTCTCTATTTTTATTACAGTCAGCAGTCATACCCCTTTTACTTTTTATCCTGAAGAATATGAAGTTGATGAATTTGAAGAAATTGAAACTCCGATAGTCAGAGATTATTTTAATTCAATGTATTTTGTTGATCATTCTCTGGAAATGTTTTTTGAAAGAATTAAGGAAAAATCTCTAATGGAAAATACACTTTTTGTCATCTATTCTGATCATGTTGCTGATATCAACAAAGAAGAATATAGTTCCGGTGATAATTTTGAAATCAATGGGAATGTCAAAGAGCCAGAACATATTCCACTTTTTATCTATCATCAGGATATAGAGCCTGAAGTCGTAGAAAAAAGCGGTACTCACACTGATATTGCTCCAACGATTCTGGATATTATGGGCTACCAGGAAAAACCGGAAGACTTTTTAGGAGTTTCGCTTTTAAAAGATTTGGAAAATCCGCTGTTGTTTTTACATGAAACTCCACAGATAATTTATAAGGATCAGATATTTATCAGGGTACCTGCTGGACCAGAAGATGAAATTAAATTTAGAAAAGTAGGATATAAAAAGGAAAGTGAAGATCAGGATATCAGTCTGCCGGATCAGGTACAGGAGAGAGTTATAAATACAATTAGTTATATGCAGGAAGTAATGAATAGTATTTTAAGTGAATAATTTATCTTCTCCTCAGTTTCAATTATCTGGCTGAGGAGATTTTTATTTAATTAGCTTTATGATATACTAATTATAGAATTTTAATAAAAATTAAAGAAGGGGGCAGAGCATGAAAAAATTTTTAAAAAAAGCCTCGATTTATTTATCAGTGCTACTGCTAATTGCAGCAGCAGTATTTGGATTAAACTATTTTTTAGGACAGAGACTGGCCCGGGATTTAGAAGCAGATATCGAAGAAATTGCGGCGGAAAATAATTATCAGCTTAGATATTTGAGTATCAATACCAACCCTTTATTAAGAAGAGTTGAAATTAATGGTTTGAGTCTTCTAAAAAGTACTGAGCAGAGTCTGGAAATTAACGGAGCTGAAGTTGAATTCAGCTGGCAGCAAATTTTTAATTACATCAAAGAGAGAGAATTTTTGGATAAAAAAGATCTGCAAGCAGAGATAGATAAATTTACCTATTATGATCTGCAGCAGAATAATAATTTTAGTTTTTATAATAGCAGCTTAAGTTATCAGGGGATAATTAATTCTGAAAGTTTAAAAGATCCTCTGGAGTTAATTAAGAACAATCACAATCTAACTATTTTAAGTGAAGAATTGGATTATGATTATCCATATTACAGAAGTTATGGTATTAATAAAGATAACTGGGAGAGAATTTCCTCTTTTGAAGCCTTTGTATTTAAGGCCAGTTATCAGAGTCAGGATAAAAAATTATCTGTAAATGATTTTGTCTTAAAGAATGAATTTATTGATTATGAATTAGATTTTGCCAGCACAATAGACGAGATTGCTCGAGAAGAAAGTGATTCTGAGGCAGAAGTAGATAAAGTAAGCGAAACAGATAAAGCAAAAAAAATGGACGAAACAGAAGAACTGAAAAACCTAGAAAATAATTTAAGTAAAATTGTGCTTTACAGCAGTGAAGAAACAGATTTAGTTCTAAAAGAGCTTAAAAGTAATTATGATTTAGAAATCAAAGGTGAACTGGCAGAGATGACTGAAAATGAGTTTTTTAAGGAATTTTCCTTTTCTAATTTTAACTTGCTTTCTAACTTAGAAATTTATTTAGATTCCACAAACACTTATTATCATTTTCAGGAATTTGATCTTGATTTAGATTTGAGAGATTTTAAGCTTAAGCTTGCAGAAAGTCTAAGTAAGGAAGTTAATCAGAGCAGCTTTGGTATTCTGGCTCAGGATGATGAATTTAATTTAAAAATTGATTCTTTACAATATGAACAGCAGTACAGCAATCCCGAGGGAGAAATTGATTCGGAATTAATCTCTAATATGATCGATGCTGAGCTAAAAGCTGAATTTAATTATAGTGAAGAAATGCCTTATCTGAGTAATTCACTGCTTAAATTTAAGGCCAAAAATCCTTCGGTTGAACAATTATTAATGTTTGCACAGCTTTTATATGGAGAACAATTCAATCAGGATGAGCAGGGTTATTATTACCTCGAAAGCTGGGGAAATATAGATCAATTAAACTTTGAGTAATATTTAACTTTACATTTGAACTTTAAAATGCTAAACTATTATTAGAAAATTAAATAAAACTAACGAGGATGGGTGAAAATCCCTACCGGTGGTAAAGTCCACAAGTCCATTATGGATTGATCTGATGAAATGCAGAACCGACAGTAGAGTCTGGAAGGGAGTTAGAATAGTTGATTATTGTTTTATATAATGCTAATATTTAATTATATAAAACTCGAATATTAAATCAATTACCTGGATTATAGAAGCCCTTCCATTCTTTGGAGGGGCTTTTTCTAGTTTATGAATTAATTATTTTAAAATAAAATAATCTGGAGGTATATTATGCAGGATTTTTCAATTAATGATCAAAAATATATGGCAAGAGCTATCAAACTGGCAATATTAGGTGAAGGCTCTGCTTCTCCCAATCCAATGGTTGGGGCGGTTGTAGTCAATGCAGGAGAAATTGTTGGAGAAGGTTATCACAGGCAGTATGGTGGTCCACATGCTGAGGTCATTGCTCTGGATCAAGCAGGAGAAAAGGCTAAAGGGGCGGTTCTTTTTGTTACCTTAGAGCCCTGCAGTCATTATGGTAAAACTCCCCCCTGTGCAAAAAAAATTATTGAATCTGGAATAAAAAGAGTTGAAGTAGCTATGGTTGATCCCAATCCCAAAGTAGCCGGCAGGGGGCTGGAGATGCTGAGAGAGGCTGGAGTAAAAGTTGAATTAGGTCTTTTTGAAGAAGAAGCTAAAAAAATTAATGAAGTCTTTTTGAAATATATTAAGAGTGATTATCCTTTTATCTTTTTAAAAAAAGCTCAAACTCTTGATGGCTATATAGCAAGCAAAAGTGGTGATTCAAAGTGGATTACAAATTCTAAGGCCAGAATTGAAGGCCATAAATTACGCCATAAAGTAGATGCGATTATGGTTGGGATTGGAACTGTACTGGCTGATAATCCTTCTTTAACAGCAAGACTTGAAGATAAGGATGCAATTGATCCTTTAAGAATAATTCTGGATCCTCTGCTGGAGATACCACTGACTGCAAAAATAATCAATCAGGATTCTACAGCTGATACTTTAATTATAACTTCAAGTAGTTTTCCACCTGCCAGGGCTGCAGAAGCTCAGAAGAAAAAAGAAAAGTTACTTAAAAATGACAAAGTTAAAATTATGAGTTTTGAAACTAATACTGAAAATTATTTTGACTTAAGAGAGCTTTTAAAAAGCCTGCATGATCAGGAAATAAGCAGCATTTTAGTTGAAGGTGGGGCTAAATTAAGTCATACTTTTTTAAATCAGAATCTGGTTGATAAGTTCTATTACTTTATTGCACCTAAAATTTATGGAGGTAGTGATGGAGTTGCTTCTTTCTGCGGCAGTGGTCCGGAGTTGATGTCAGACTCAATTGAGCTAAAAGTAATTGAGCAGAAAAATCTGGGTGATAATCTATTATTGATTGCAGAAAGAACCGAAAACTAATAAATAATTGAATCTATAAAAAATACATAAAGCAGTCCTAAGTGGAGGTGAATTAATTGTTTACCGGTATAATTCAAGAAAAAGGAAGCTTTATCCAAAAATATAAAGGCAGCAGTAAATATCAGCTGGAGATTAAAGCAGAAAAAGTTTTAAATAATATAAAAAAGGGAGACAGTATAGCAGTTAATGGTGTCTGTCTGACAGCAGTTGCTTTTGGTAGTGATTATTTTAGAGCCGATGTAGTGCCCGAAACACTTAAAGCAACTAATTTAGGTCAGCTGGAAAAGGGTTCAATTGTTAATTTAGAGCAGTCTTTAAGACCTGATGATTTTATAGGGGGGCATTTTGTGACAGGTCATGTTGACAGTACTGCAGCAGTTAGATCAATTAAAGAAGAAGCAAATGCCAAAATTATTGAACTGGAAGTTGGTCAGGAAACGGAAAAATTTATAGTTCACAAAGGCTCAATCGCCTTAAATGGAGTCAGCCTGACAGTGATGGGAATTAAAAATGGTATTTTAAAAATTTCATTGATTCCGGAAAGCTGGTCAGAAACAAATCTTGCGCAGTTGGCTGCAGGTGACCTGGTTAACATCGAAACTGATATGCTGGGAAAATATGTTTACAAAATGCTCACTAATTTAAGTGATGACAGTGATTCTAAGAGTAAAATATCCAAGAATTTTTTAGCTGAAAATGGTTTTATTTAAAATTAATTCAGCTTACAGTATTTGAAATAGCTTAAGAATATAAATATTTATCCGAAAGGAGAATTTGCATGGATACAATAGAATCTGCAATTGAAGATATTAAAGCAGGTAAAATGGTAGTAGTTGTTGATGATGAAGATCGAGAAAACGAAGGTGATTTATTAATGGCTGCCGAAAAGGTGAACAAAGAAGCCATTAACTTTATGATTAAAGAAGCAAGAGGTCTGGTCTGTACACCGCTGGAGGAAGAAGTAGTTGAAGATTTAGATTTACCAATGATGGTCGAAGAAAATACTGAAACACATGGGACTGCTTTTACTGTTTCAGTTGATCATAAAAATGTTACCACCGGAATTTCAGCTCAGGAGAGAGCACTTACAATTGAAAAATTAGTAGATTCAGATTCAAAAGCGGAAGATTTTATGCGCCCTGGGCATGTTTTTCCCCTGATTGCAAAAAAAGGTGGAGTTTTAAGAAGAGCAGGTCACACTGAAGCTGCGGTTGATTTAGCCAGACTGTCAGGATTGAAGCCGGCAGGAGTAATCTGTGAAATTATCAAAGAAGATGGAGAAATGGGAAGACTTCCTTTCCTGACAGAATTTGCTAAAAAACACGATTTAAAATTAATCTCTATTGAAGATTTAATCAAATACAGAAAAGAAAAAGATAAACTGATTGAAATGGCTGCTGAAGCAGAACTGCCAACTGATTTTGGTGATTTTAGAATCAAGGTCTTTACAACAAAGGTTGATGATAAAGAACATATAGCAATCATCAAAGGTGATATAGAAAATCAGGAAGATGTTTTAGTCAGAGTTCATTCACAGTGTATTACAGGAGATATTTTTGGCTCCAAACGCTGTGACTGTGGTGAACAGCTGGCAGCAGCTCTAAATCTAATAGAAGAAGAAGGTAGAGGGGTTGTGCTTTACATGCGTCAGGAAGGCCGGGGAATCGGTCTGGCTAATAAGATAAAGGCCTATCAGCTGCAGGATCAGGGAATGGATACTGTAGAAGCAAATGTTGCCCTTGGTTTCGATCCTGATTTAAGAGATTATGGTATCGGAGCTCAAATACTTTCTGAACTGGGACTTTCAACAATTCGCCTTTTAACCAATAATCCAACTAAAATTGTCGGTCTTGAAGGTTATGGCCTGAAAGTAACAGAGAGAGTTCCGATTGAAATTGATCCCAATCAGGAAAACGAATTTTATCTCAAGGTTAAAAAAGATAAAATGGGACACCTTTTAGATTTATAAATAAAGATTGATAGCTACCAGGTACCAAAATTATTTTCAGGTACCTAATTCAAAAGAAATATATCACAAATATAAAAAGGAGAATGATAAAATATGAGAACTATTGAAGGAAAACTAAATGCGCAGGGAATGAAAACTGCAATTGTAGTGGGGCGTTTTAATGAATTTATTTCGGGTAAATTGCTTGAAGGTGCTGTTGATGCTCTTAAAAGACACGGAATGGATGAAGCTGATATTGATGTAGTCTGGGTACCGGGATCGTTCGAAATACCGCTGACTGCAAAAAAATTAGCAGCTAAAGAAGACTATGATGGTGTAATAGCTTTGGGAGCAGTTATCAGAGGTGAAACTCCACATTTTGATTATGTTTCAGCAGAAGTTTCCAAAGGTGTTGCTGCAGCTGGACTGGATACCGAAAAACCGGTAATTTTTGGAGTGCTGACTACTGATACAATTGAGCAGGCTATTTCCAGAGCCGGAACAAAATCTGGGAACAAGGGTTTCGATGCAGCAGTTTCCTTAATAGAAATGGTTAATCTATTTAAAGAAATTTAAGTGAAAATATAATATTTTTGCAGGTCTTTTAATCTGAATAGAGAATTATATAATATAGGTTTTGGTCCATTGCTCTCTTTGGCGGGAAGAAGGGAGATTTAAATGAAGTATCTGCGAAAATATTATTTTCTTATCTTTCTGGTTCTTTTTATTATTATATTTTTCATTAACCAGCAAAATTACAGCAGAACAGAAAA
This sequence comes from Halanaerobium sp., assembly GCA_046260625.1. GTDB lineage: Bacteria > Bacillota > Halanaerobiia > Halanaerobiales > Halanaerobiaceae > Halanaerobium. The sequence goes on from JBHEOV010000007.1 coordinate 35,514, forward strand.
AATTATCTATTCTAATTTTGATTCAGAAATTACATTAATCAAAAATAGTGTTATTAATTCTTTAGAAAATGCTTTTGATACTTATTCTATTTCTGAAATAGTTTTAAATCAGGAAATGCGGGAAAATTCTAAAATATTACTGGAAAAATATGAAGAAGATAAAAACCCCAAAAACTGGAATTTAACTAAGCTGAAATCCCAGATGCCGGACTATGAAATTTACATTATTGATCAAAATTTAAAAATTATAAATTCAACTCTTGCAGAAGATATGGGACTTGATTTTTCAAAATACAGAGATTTTTCTAAACTCCTATCTTCAAGGATGGAAAAGGTAGAGTTTATCGCTGATAAGCTTGATCTTGCTCAGAACACTGGTTTAATCAATAAATATAGTTATCAACCAACACCTGATGGTAAATACCTTTTGGAACTGAGTATTAACATAACAGAGCGTTTTCCTGTACTGGAAGATTTCAATATATTTACAACATCCAGAAAGATGATGCAGCAGTATCAACAGCTGCGCAGTATAAATTTTTATAAATTCGGACAGGATAGTAATCGTGTAGGTTTGCTCAACCTCAGTAATCCGGCCAAGTTGGAGACAGTTGATCCAGAAACTAAAGCTATGGTCAAAGAAACTGTGGTAGAAAATAGAATACAAAATACAACTGTAAACAACGAAAATTATCAGATCACAGAAATTTATCTTCCTTTTTTAGTGGAGGGGAATGAAACTGATTCGGAGTGGTGGAATTCTTTTGTAATTAGAGTTAGCTATGATAATCAGTCAATGATCAATGATATAGAGCGAGAAAAAAAGGCATTAATTTTTAATCTGAGTCTGATAGTTATTATTTTTATTGTTTTTTCTTTAATTATGTCTTATTTTATTAATAAAATTGAAGAAATGGCTTTTCGAGATCATCTAACCGGTCTGCCGAATCGTAAGGCCTTTGAGAAATATTTTAATCAGGAAAATAGAAAAAATCAGAATCAGAAATTAGCAATTCTTTATTTAGATCTTGATGGTTTTAAAGAAGTAAATGACAGTTATGGTCATGATACAGGTGATTTGCTGCTAAAAACAGCTGCCAGTAGACTTAAAAATACAATTCGTTCTCAAGATAAAGTTTCTCGAATGGGTGGAGATGAGTTTACAATTTTATTAACTGATATTGAAAGTCCAAAAGATGTGAAAAAGATAATCAAAAAAATTGAAGCAAAAATTGCAGAACCATATAAGATATACGGCAAGGAAATCAAAATTAGCTGCAGTATTGGTTATAGTATTGATTACAGAGCCCAGATGTCTTTTCAGGAATTAATAAATAAAGCAGATTTAGCAATGTATGAAGTAAAAAATGATAAAAATTAAGATGGAGTGATTTTAATGTCAAAAATTGAATGGGAAAAACTGCTCAGTGGTACAGATGTTAGAGGTAAGGCAATAGCTACTAAGGGAAAAAAGCCGAACCTAACAGCAGCAGCTGCAGTTGGAATTGGATTTTCCTTTGTTAAGTGGCTGGAAGCTGAGTTAAATAAAGATAGTCGAGAAATTGAACTGGCAGTTGGTCATGATTCTAGATTAAGTGCTGATAAAATGAAATTAGCTCTGGCCAGGGGTATAAAGCTGGCAGGAGCCACTGTTTATAGTGCGGGACTGGCTTCAACTCCAGCAATGTTTATGTCAACTGTTTTAGAAGGACATCAGTATGATGGAGCAATAATGATTACAGCCAGCCACCTTCCTTATGATAAAAATGGTTTTAAGTTCTTTACCAGGAGTGGAGGTTTAGAAAAAGAGAATGTAATAGAGATTTTAAATATTGCAGCTGAGCGAGAAGATGAATTCTTAAATGAAGATACTAAAGCAGAGACTTTAAATCAAATTAATTTAATTTCAGATTATGCTGAGCATATCAAAAGAGTAATCAGAGAAAACTTAAGCCCGACTGTTGATCAAGAAAAACCACTTGCTGACTTTAAAATAATAGTTGATGCCGGTAATGGTTCAGGTGGGTTTTTTGCAGATAAAATTCTTAAAAGTCTGGGAGCTGATAATGAAGGTAGTCAGTTTTTAGAGCCTGATGGTAATTTTCCTAACCATGCCCCGAATCCAGAAGATAAAGAAGCAATGCATTCTATTCAAAAAGCAGTTTTAGAAAATCAGGCTGACCTGGGGATTATTTTCGATACTGATGTTGACCGAGCTGCAGTAGTAGACAGCAGTGGTCAGGAGATTAACCGCAATAAGTTAATTGCTTTAGCTTCAACGATTATTCTGGAAGCTAATCCGGGAGCAACAATTGTCACTGATTCTGTGACTTCTGTTGGTCTTAAAGACTTTATTGAAAATAAATTAGGTGGAGTTCATCACCGTTTTAAAAGAGGTTATAAAAATGTAATCAATGAGGCAAAAAGACTGGAAGCAGAAGGTACTAATGCACCTCTGGCTATAGAAACCTCAGGCCATGCAGCTTTTAAAGAAAATTATTTTCTTGATGACGGAGCCTATTTAGTAGCAAAGGTTCTGGTTAAAATGGCTAATTTAAAAGCAGATGAGGGTCGTAAAATTGGTGATCTGATCTCAGATTTAAATGAAGCTGAAATTAAAGAAGAATATCGGATGACAATTGAATCAGATGACTTTAAAGAATACGGTCAAAAGATTTTGACTGACTTAAAAACATATGTCGAGGAATTTAATGAGTGGGAAATAGCCCCAAAAAACTATCAGGGCTTGCGGGTAAACTGTGGTGGCAGTGACTGGTTTTTAATGAGATTGTCATTACATGATCCGGTTGTAGTTTTAAATATTGAATGTGATCAAAAAGACAGTTTAGATTTTATCTTAAAGAAAATTAAAGAGTTTTTAAGCAGCTATAATAAATTGGAGCTTAGTACTTTCAACTAAAAAGCTTCTGCAAATATACCTTTAAATGAAATGAGGGATTACTAATGAAATATAGATATCTTGGAAATTCTAATTTAAAAGTATCTGCAGTTGGACTTGGTACCTGGGCTTATGGCAATGATACCTTCGGTGAGGTAGATGATCAGCAGTCAATTAAAGCGATAAGAAAAGCAGTTAAATCAGGAATCAGTTTAATTGATACTGCTCCTGCCTATGGTGATGGCCATGCAGAAGAAGTAGTTGGTAGGGCAATTGAAGGAATAAGAGATCAGGTTGTTATTGCTACAAAGTGTGGAGTTCATCGTGATGGGTCAAAATATGTTAAGGATTTAAGTCCAGAGAGGATTAGAAAAGAAATAGAAGGTTCTCTGCGCAGATTAAATATTGAGCAGATTGATCTCTACCAGATCCACTGGCCAGATCCGAATACCCCCTTAGAAAAAACTGTGAAAGAGCTTTTGAAGTTAAAAAAAGAGGGTAAATTTAAATATCTCGGAGTCTGCAATTTTGGAGTGGGTTTAATGGATCAAATCTCTGAGATGACAGATATAATCTCACTGCAGCCGCATTATTCTCTACTAAAAAGAGATATTGAGGGAGCAGCTCTACCGTATTTGATAGAAAATAATCTGGGAGCTTTAAGTTATGGAACTCTTGGAGGAGGAATTTTAAGCGGTAAATATAAAGAAAGGCCTCAGTTTGATGATGATAAAGAAAACAGAGCTGGATTCTATCCGTTTTTTAAAGAAGAAAACTGGCCGCAGACCCAAAGTCTAATCGGGCTGCTTAAAGAAATTGCAGAAGAACATAATCAGACTCCGGCCCAGGTAGCGATTAACTGGGCAATAAATCGACCTGGAATTTCTACTGCTCTGGTCGGTGCTAAAAATGAAAAACAGGCTCGAGAAAATGCAGCAGCTGCAGATTTTGAATTAAGTGAAGCAGAAATGCTTGCTCTAACTGAAGAGTCAGATAAAGTAATTAAGAATTTAAAAGTATAAGCTAAATGTTTCAAACTTAGCTAAATAATAATACAATATTAAAAAGAAATTAATAAACAAAATAGAAAGTTACTTATAAAGCAAATAAAGCAAAAGTCCCGAGAAAAAGACCGGGACTTTTGTTATTTGAAATATAGCAGTAGCATAATTATTCTGTCTTATCGGTTTCAACCTTTTCTTTATCAGCTGCTTTTTCTTTTTTTTCTTTAGCTTCATCAATTTTTTCAAGAAGTGAAGGTATTTTTTCTATTAATTTGTCCAGTGAGCTTTTATTTTTAACAGGCATCATTTCCACTTCTTTGCCTCTAATAACTAAGATTGCATCTGGGGAAATTTTACAGCCCACACCACCTCCACCACCACCTGCATTGTCTTCTTCTCCCATACCACCACCGAGACCGAAAGAAGCGGTGATAATTGGAATTAATTTTACCTCTCCCACTTCAATAGTTTCACCGATTACTGTTTCTGTTTTTAAGAAATTATCAAGTTTGTCATACATACTCTCCAACACTTTTTCAGTATTTTGCATCATAATCATCCTTTCTTAGAATTTGATTGATATAACTGCCAGAAAATTTTAAGACTTTTAAGTGAAAAAATAAATTTTAAAATTTGATAAATAATTTTTAAGGGAATTATTTTCCCTCCTGCAGAACCATTAGCTTCAAAAACCACCTCCTGCCAGTTTATTTCAACTTTAAGATCCGGATAGTTAAAAAGTTCTTTTAAAGTGTAATAATAAGCCAGAAAAAGCCCATTATAATAAGGGTCAGCCAGAGAAAAAACAACTTTTAATTTTAAATAATCCAGCTTCAAAATTCTTAGCATCTCTATGATGAATTTAAAAATATGTTTTAAATTTTCTTTATTAATCAGTTTAAAGTCAAATTTAAATTTAGATTTCTTTTCTGCTTTTTTTTCAGCTGCTGGAACCGTTTTATTTTTAATTTTTTTTTCAATTATTTTTTTTGATTTATTTTCTATAAAATTACTAACTTTATTATTTTCAGCTATTTTAAATTCTTTTTTGAAACTAAAAATTTTTATAAGAAAAAGCTTAGATTCTGGATCTCCCTTAAAAATTAACTGTAAAAAAAGTACTGAAACTGCAAAGTTATATTTTAAAGTTTTATCGAAATTAAAATATAAAGCATAGTGATAAGGAAGAGCCACCAACAAGATTGTAAAGAAAATTATGAAAATTAAAAATAAAAATAAAAATTGCAGCAATTTTTTTCCTCCTTTACACAATTCTATTATACACAAAAATTAATTATTTGTATAGTGATAATTTTAACAGTATTTAATATTAAATCAATAAAACTGCAGAAATTAAAAAGAAATTAGCTATTTAATAGACATCAACAAATACTTTCGATATAATGATTTATAGTTATCAATTAATCAATTAAATTTAAGAATAAAATTTAGTGGAGGTAGAGAGTATGGAGTATATTAGTACTAGAGGAAATTATAAAAGTGTAAATTCAGCAGAAGCAATCAGTCTCGGCATGGTGCCTGAGGGAGGACTTTTTGTACCTGCAGAAATTCCAGAACTAAATCTGGAAGAAATTTTAGCAATGAAGAATAAGAGTTATCAGGAGCTGGCTGCCTGGATTTTTAGTAAATTTTTAAGTGATTTCAGTCAGGCTGAGATTTCTGATTCAGTAAAGGCTGCTTATCAGGCAGAAAGTTTTCCGCAGGCAGGAAAAACACCACTTATAAAATTAAATGAAAACACCTATATTTTAGAGCTCTGGCACGGTCCAACTGCTGCCTTTAAAGATCTGGCGCTGCAGATCTTACCTCAGCTTTTAGTAAGATCAGTTAAAAAACTTGAAGTAGAAAAGGAAATCGTAATTTTAGTTGCAACTTCAGGGGACACTGGTAAGGCAGCTCTGGAAGGCTTTAAAGATGTAGCCGGGGTTAAAATTATTGTTTTTTACCCGGAAGATGGAGTCAGCAGAGTTCAGGAAGATCAGATGAAAACAACAGGTGGCAGTAATACAGAAGTTGTATCTTTAAAAGGTAATTTTGATGACTGTCAGACTGCCGTTAAAAATATATTTGCGGATAAAGAATTTAGAACCAGAATGGAAGCAAATAATTATCAATTTTCATCTGCAAATTCCATTAACTGGGGCAGACTGCTGCCACAGATTGTTTATTATTTTAAAGCTTATTTTGAAATCATCAGGGAAAATCAAATCAAGGCCGGAGCTAAAATTAATATTACAGTTCCGACGGGTAATTTTGGTAATATACTGGCTGCCTATTATGCCTACAGAATGGGGCTGCCGGTAAATAAGTTTATCTGTGCCTCTAACGATAATAAAGTGCTGACTGATTTTTTAAATACTGGAGTTTATGATATCGAGCGGGAATTTAAAAAGACCATCAGTCCTTCAATGGATATTTTGATTTCCTCAAACCTGGAGCGTTTTTTATTTGAGGTCACTGATCATCAGAGCAGTAAAATTAATGACTGGTATCAGCAGCTTAAAGTTGAAAATAAGTTTGAAATTGATGAGCAGACAAAAGCAAAAATTCAGCAGCTTTTCAGCGGTCATTATTCGACTGAAGCAGAAGCGAAAAAGGTGATTAAGTCAACTTATAATGACTTTAATTATTTGCTTGATCCTCACACCGCTGTAGGTGTTGACTCTTTAAATAAATATCGACAGCAAAGTGGAGATCAAAAAACAGCAGTGGTAGCTTCAACTGCAAACCCTTACAAATTCAGCCGCGCAGTTTTAGAATCATTAAAAGAAAAAGAGCTTGAGCAGGATGAGTATCGAATCATTGAAGAATTAAATGATCTGACAGCAGCTGAAGTTCACAGAGGACTTAAGGGATTAGAAAATATGGCAAGCAGACATCATCACAGCTGTGATAAGAACTCTGTCAAAGAAAAGCTCGCTGAAATTCTTAATCTTTAAAATTCGTAAAGCAGCAAATTAGGTGAATAAAATGTCAAAACAAAGACTGTATTTTTTTGATAATGCCAAATTTATTTTAATTACTCTGGTTCTGGTCGGTCATTTTTTTGAGCCTATACTGACGGAGAGCAGTTTGGCCAGGACTATTTATATTTTCATTTATACATTTCATATGCCGGCATTTATTTTTATCGCTGGCTACTTTACAAAACTTAACTCTAATTTTAGATATTATCTAATTAAAAACACAAAGGGGCTATTAGTTCCTTATTTTATATTCCAGCTGCTCTATTTAAGTTTTAATTCTCTGCTTAACTACAGTGGTGTGCCTTTTAACTTTAAAAGTCCATTCTGGATTTTATGGTTCTTAGTTTCCTTATTTTTCTGGAGAATTATAATATATTTTATAGATAAGTTTAAAATTTCAAGAGAAGTTATTTTTTCAGCAGCCTTTATAATTGCTTTAGCAGTTGGATTTTCATCTCGATTTGGTCGTCTTTATTCAGCTTCAAGGACAGCCGTCTTTTTTCCTTTTTTTATCCTGGGCTATTATTTTAAAAAATATTATCCAGCTTCGATTTTCAAAAATATTTTTAAAGATTTAAATAAAAGTTTAATTTTAATGATATTTTCTGCAGAAATTATTTTGATTTTTGTTTTTTTAAATGATCTAAATTTAGAAATTTTATATGGGGCGATTAGTTATTATAGATTAGAACTGATTTCTGGTCAAGCTTTTTTAAGCAGAAGTTTATTTTTAAGTACAGCCTTAATTAATATTTTTTTATTTTTTAAAATTGTTCCAATCGAGAAAAATGGAATATCCAAAAGGGGAGCAAGAAGTATTTATCCATATCTATTACATGGATTTATAGTAATTATTTTAGATAAATATGAAGTATTATCTTTTTTAAATCCTCATTTTAGTTTTTTAATTTATTTAATCTTTGCTTTGGTTTTTAGCTTTATTTTAGCAGCAGAAAGAACTAGAAATATATTTAAATATATTTTAGAATTTTAATTTATTTATTTTAGGAGTGTAAAGATGGCAGTTTTTATTTCCTATTTACCGCTGTGGAAGGAAGCTTTTGCTTTGGCCTGGCCGGTAATGCTCAATCATATATTTGTAACAGCAATGAGGACCACCGATATGATCTTAATGGGATATTTTGGTCCATCAGCAGTTGCAGCTGTAGGCCTGGGAGATGTCTGGGAGAGTATAATTTTAAGAATCGGACTGGGGCTGGGTAGTGGAAGTATTTCTCTGATTTCTCAGGAAAGTGGTACAAACACTGCTGCAGCTAAGGCCAATAAGGATTTAATTTTATCACAGGTAATTTTTGTGTCTCTGATTATTGGAATCCCCTTTATTTTTATTGCTCTTTTATTTGCGGAAGAGATGATTGCTCTGCTTGGTGCTGCACCGGAAGTTATAGAACTTGGTGCCCAGTATTTGCTAATAATTTTTGCTGCTGCTCCCTTTAGAATAGTTTCTATTATTGCTTCCCGGGCTCTGCAGGGAAGTGGAGATACCAGGACTCCAATGATTGTTGAAGTTATTTCCAACCTGATAAATATTATTGTTTCTGTTGGTCTGGCTCTTGGGATCTGGTTTTTTCCGAAAATTGGAGTACCAGGCGTGGGGATTGGCACCTTTACTGCCAAGACTCTTTCGGCAATTATTTTTATCTTGATATTTTTAAGTTCTAAAAGTGAGTTTAATTTAAAAAATCCAATTAAAAATTGGGATTTTATTTTAATTAAACAGTTATTTAAGGTAAGTGCTCCTAAAATTGCAGAAGGTTTTTATCAGAGTTTAATTACCTTTCCTTTTAACTCGATTGTACTTCTTTTTGGAACCGAAGCCGCTGCAGCCTATCATATTGCCCGTCGCGTTTTCCAGCAGCTAATTGCTCCCATGCATCGGGCTTACTATACGGTAACTGCAATTTTAAGTGGACAGAAAATTGGAGGAGGAAAAGTAGAAGAGAGCAAAAAAACGGTAGAAGCAATGTTAATTTTGACAGTGATATCTATCGGCAGCTTTTCACTTTTGATTTTTTTTAGTTCACCTTATTTGGTCAGACTTTTTGGTGATAATCCTGAAACACTTGCAATTGCCATTCGTTTTCTTAAAGCTCTGAGTATTGGAGGACCAGTAATCACGATTTATGGAGTGCTGGCAGGACACTTAAATGGTGCAGGTAATACTCGATCAGCATTATACGGCAACTTACTTTCTCAGACTTTATTAAAATTGGGTTTGAGCTATCTGCTTGGAGTTTTCTTTAATCTAGGACTGTTTGGAGTTTTAATTGCCTTACCAGCTGATTTTTTTGGTAGAGCTTTCTGGGTTGCCCGTAAATATTTGAGTGATGACTGGATAGCAGAAGCTGATCTGATGATTTCAGAAAGAAGAGACCAGGGTAGCAATGCTTGATAATTATAATTAAATTATCACTATAGTTAAAACTAATGATAAAAATACTAAAATTTTTTATTTACTATTGAAAGGAGCACTCTAAGGAATGAATTTTAGAAAAGCTGAAATTGAAGATATACCGGAGATTATGGAGATTATCAAAGCTGCTCAAAATCACTTGAAAAATAAAGGGATTGATCAGTGGCAGAATAATTATCCCAATCCAGATACTATAAAAAAAGATATTGAAAATGGGAATTCTTATTTAATAGAAGCTGAAAAGCAGATTATTGCCACTGCAGCAATTATTTTTGGCGATGACCCTACTTATGACTATATTGAGGCTGGCGGCTGGATTGCTAACGGAGAATATGGTGTAATTCACCGGGCAGCAGTAAGAGAAGAATATAAAGGACAGGGAATAATGGCTGAAATTTTTAAAGAATGCTACAGGCTGGGTAGTAATAAAAATGCAGCAAGTATCCGCATTGATACTCATCCTGAAAACTCTGCCATGCAGAGAGCTATAGAAAAAGAGGATTTTAACTACTGTGGAATCATTTATACCAGAGACAGCAGTAAAAGGCTGGCCTATGAGAAAATTATTAAGACTTCTTAAAGAAAGGAGTAATCAATGAAAGATCTAAAATACTTAAAACTATTAGCAGAACAGTTTCCAAATATTCCGGATGTCAGTACAGAGATTATTAATCTTAAAGCTATTTTAAATTTACCTAAAAGTACAGAACATTTCTTAACAGATTTACATGGAGAAGCAGAGGCTTTTAAGTATATGTTAAAAACCGCTTCAGGAGTAATTGAGTACAAAATTGATCAGATTTTTGGAGATAAATTGACTGATACAGAAAAAAGGGAGCTCTCAACATTAATTTTTTATCCCAAAACTAAAATGAAGGAGCTGGAGGAAAGAGGCGGCTCAATTCCACCGGAGTGGTATAAAGAGACTCTTGATTATATGGTACGGATTTCACAGGAGGTTTCTTCAATTTATACCAGATCCAAGGTGCGGAAGGCACTGCCGGAAAAATTCGCTTATATTATCGAAGAGCTGCTCCATATTACAGAAGGTGATGCCAATAAAAAAGATTATAAAAATCAAATTTTAACAACTATTATCGAAGTTGGCCAGGCCAGAGAATTTTTAATTGCTCTTTCAGAACTGATTCAGACTTTTGCTGTTGATAAACTGCATATTGTTGGTGATATTTTTGATCGCGGACCGGCTCCAGATGTGATTATGGAGGTTTTAAAAGCACATCATAATGTAGATATTCAGTGGGGAAATCATGATATTCTGTGGATGGGAGCTGCTTTAGGTCAGAAAGCTTTAATCGCCACTGCTTTGAGAGTTGCGCTGCGCTACGGTAATCTTGAATTTTTAGAAGAAGGTTATGGAATTAATATGCGGCCACTTTCCAGATTTGCCATGAATAATTATCAGGAAGTAGATCATAAAATATTTAGCCCAAATTTGATTGAGAAAGAACTTGATCAGGATGAAATAGAAATAATGACTAAAATGCAGAAAGCAATTGCAATCATTCAATTTAAATTAGAAGGACAGCTGATCAAAAAGCGGCCGGAATTTAAAATGAATGAAGCACTTTATCTAGAAAAAATTGATTATGAGCGAGAAGTTATAACTTTGAAGGGTAAAGAATATCAATTAACAGACAGCAGTTTTCCGACAGTAGATCCTGATGATCCCTATCATTTAACTGAATGGGAAGCAGAGGTAATTGAACAGCTCAGCCACTCTTTTCAAAATAATGATAAATTACAGGAAGATATTAGATTTTTATATAATAATGGCAGCATGTACAGAGAATATAATGGGAATCTACTATTTCACGGCTGTGTACCTCTGACAGAAGCTGGAGATTTTTCTGAGGTTGAGGTCGAGGGAGAAAAATACAGCGGTAAAAAATTGATGGATTTTTTTGATGATGTGATCCGCCGCAGTTATTCCAGTCAGGAAGCTGATGTTGAATTTAAAGACTGGCTCTGGTATCTCTGGCGGGGAGAACTTTCTCCACTCTTTGGTAAAGACAGGATGACAACATTTTTAAGATATTTTACAGATGAAGATGAGCCTGAACTCTACCGAGAAAACAAAAACCCTTATTATCAGGCCAGAGAAAATGAAGATGTCTGCAAGAAAATACTGACTGAGTTTGGTCTTGATCCAGAAAGAGGACATATTATTAATGGACACACACCGGTAGCTGAGAAAAAAGGGGAGAGCCCGATTAAAGGTAATGGCAGACTGCTCGTTATTGATGGCGGTATTTCTGCTGCCTATCACGAGAAAACAGGAATTGCAGGTTATACACTTACTTACAGTGACACTAAAATGCGCCTGATTTCCCATGAACCATTTATCAGCAAGCAAAATGCCCTGCATAAAGACAGCAGGGACACAATTTCGGCTGCAGAAGTATTAAAATTTGAAAAACCTCAAAAAATAGCTGATACTGATATTGGTAAAAAACTGAGTGAAGATGTTAAATATTTAATGCAGCTGCTTGAGGCCTATCAGGAAGGTATTATTAAAGAAAAATACAATTAAGCCTGATAAAATGAACAAAGCTGCTCAAGATAAATGAGCAGCTTTTACAAATTAATCAGCAGAAGTAGGATCATTATTTAACTGCTCAAAAATTTCTTCAGCTAAATATGAACTTCTAACATGAGGACCGGAAGAGACCGCCTTAAAACCGCGGGCCAGAGCTTTTTCTTTAAGCTCAGCAAACTTCTCCGGTCTTATATATTCTGTAACTTCGATATTTTCACTGGCAGGCTGTAGATACTGCCCCATAGTTAAGATTTCTACACCGTTCTCCAGCAGGTCATCCCAGACTTTTATTAATTCATTTTCACTTTCTCCGAGCCCGAGCATCATCCCTGATTTAATTAAAATATTCTGTTCAGCAGCTGCAACTTTATTTAAAACTCGCAGTGACTGCTGATAGTCAGCCTGAGGCCGAACCTGATTATAAAG
>JBHEOV010000070.1:0-277 GCA_046260625.1 Halanaerobium sp.
GGATGTGGTTGCTTTAGTCCAGGGTGAAGAAGATACTGCCTGTGCTCAGCTGCTTTTGGTCCGCAATGGCCGCCTGATTGGGCAGGAATACTTTATTCTGCAGGGAACTGAAGCAGAAAGCGGAGCAGAAACTATGGCTTCATTTCTGCAGCAGTATTATGAGCAGGCTGCAGGCATTCCAGATGAGCTCTTATTAAATACAGAAATTAATTATCAGGAACTTTTAGCTGAAAGACTGGCAGATATGAAAGGCAAAAAGGTAAGTATCCATTATCCT
>JBHEOV010000070.1:401-1170 GCA_046260625.1 Halanaerobium sp.
GGAACAGATTCAGTTGCTTCAATGGTAGTTTTTAAAAATGGTAGGCCATCCAAACAGGATTACCGCCGCTTTAAAATCAAAACCGTTGAAGGTCCTGATGATTTTTCCAGCATGAAAGAGGTAGTTGAACGTCGTTATGCCAGACTACTGCGTGAAGATAAAAAACTTCCCGATCTGATTTTGATTGATGGCGGCAAAGGTCAGCTGAATGCTGCCTATGAAATTTTGGAGCTCTTAGGAATTGAAGACCTGCCAATTATTGGCCTGGCCAAAAGAGAAGAAGAAATTTTTAAACCGGGAGCAAGTGAGCCAATTACTTTACCTCATCATACTCCAACCCTGCAGCTGCTGCAGCGGGTGAGGGATGAGGCTCATCGCTTTGCTGTTAGCTATCATCGGAAATTAAGATCTCGCAGGCTGACTCATTCAATGCTGGATGAAATTCCCGGGGTTGGAGAGACCCGCCGCAATGCTCTACTGCAGCACTTTGGTTCTCTGGCCAAAATAAGGGAGGCCAAAATCTGGCAGCTAAAAGAGGTTGACGGGATCAGCGGCAAGACAGCGCGTAAAATTTATGATTATTTAAGAGAAAATATGAGAGCATATTAAGCCAAAAGAAGAGATAATTATTAAAGCCAGCTTAATTAGGCTGGCTTTTTGTGGTTAAGGGATGATAAAACCTGCAGTCACAAAATGAGAATCCAGACTTAGAGCATATTTGAGATTAAGTTTATTCATAACTGCAAAAGAAGTAGCATCAACATAACTG
>JBHEOV010000070.1:1180-10522 GCA_046260625.1 Halanaerobium sp.
CTTTATATCTTATTAGAGTAAAAGTTTCTCCTAATACATGATTTGAAAGAACTAAGTTATTATTGTTTTCTAAAAGTTTTTGATAAATATTTTTGATTTTATCATGATTTTTATCGCTTTTACTTAAGATGGAGAACCAGGCACTGGTATCTACAAAAATATTTTCATTTTCAAGGCTTGAAAAAAGCTGAAAATTACTCATCTTTAGACCGCTTTTCACCATATAAATGTTGATCATGATTTTTGGCAATATCAGTTTCATTAATCTCTTCTTCAATTAAGCCTATGAGATCATAGGCAGGATCCTTTTCTAAAGGTAGTTTTTCCTTTAATATTTTATTGACACCCTCTCGGACAAGAGAGGCTTTGGAAACACCAAGTTTTTCAGAAATTATCCCTAATTTTTCATTTGCACTCTGATCAATATAAAACTGAAGCCGCTCTTTTTTTTCACTCATAATTATCCTCCCTTAATGTTCTGCACTTTATACATATACATATACATTTATCTATATATAATTATACATCTATTTTTAAATAGTTACAAGTTTAAAATAAAAATCGCCCGTGCGGGCGATTAAGAATTGATTATTTATTTACACTATCCCTGATATTTATAAAAGGATTGAAAGATTTTATCCAGATTATATTGTTCAGGTGAGAAAATATATTCAGTATTGCCAAGAAAAAAGTAGCCTCCCGGATTTAAAACTGAGGTAAACTTATTGATCAGCTGATCTTTCATATCTTTAGTTAAATAGATAAAAAAGTTACGGCTTAAAATCAAGTCCCAGTCATTTCTAAAACGAGCATTAATTAAATCCTTCTGCTCAAAGTTTACCATTCGCTTGATCTCAGAACTTAAGGCATAGGTTTTGCCGTCAGCGCTTTCTTCAAAATATTTATTTAAAAGCTTATCTGAAACATTTTTCAGAGAATTTTCCTTATATTCAGCCTGGCGGGCAGTATCTAAAATTGTATGGTCTAAATCTGTAGCATAAATTTCAAATTTGCTGGAGCTGATACCCATTTCCTTTAAAATAATTGCCAGTGTATAAGGCTCTGAACCATTAGAGCAGGGAGCACTCCAGATTTTAACCTTTCTATTTTCTTCAAAAAGCTTTGGGAAAACATCTGACTCTAAAAACTCAAAATTTTCCGGATTGCGAAAAAATTCAGAAGTGTTAATAGTAAAGTGGTTTAAATATGCATCCTTAAATTCGCTGTCATGCCTTATTAAATCAATACATTCATCAAAATCTTCAACCTGATATCTGCGCATCAAACTTTTGGTTCTTCTCTCTACTCGGTCTAACTTATAGCCATCTAAATCAATGTTTAAAATTTTTTTTGCCTGATCTTTAAATTCTGTAAAAGTAATTCCCATTTAAATTTATCCCTCCACAATTTCTGTAATTCTTCTGCCAATTTCATCTATTCTTTTGATTTCATGATAGGCCCCAATTTTTGCTGATGATGAGGGCATCCCGTAAACCAGCGCTGTTTCTTTGGATTCTATTATACCATATCCACCTTTATTTACAATCTGATCCATGCCTTGGGCTCCATCATGGCCCATTCCAGTTAAAATAACTCCCAGCAGCCGGTCACCCTCAAAATTTTGGGCAATACTCTGCATCATATAGTCAACACAGGGACGGACACCATGCATTCTTTCTCTTTTATCTAATTTAACCCTACCCTGAGCATCAATCTCTAAATGAAAATCACCGGGAGCTAAAAGTCCGTGGCCGGGTTTTAGGCGGTCACCAGCCTCAGCTTCTTTAATCTTAAGTCCTGAAATATTATTCAATCTCTCTGCCAGTGTTTCGGTAAAACCGGCCGGCATATGCTGGACAATAACAAAGGCAGCAGGAGAGTTCTCACCAATATTGGAAAACAGGGTGTTCAAAGCCCGGGGGCCTCCGGAAGATGCGCCGACAGCTACAATTGGAAAGGAGCTGCTGTTTTTTATTACTCTTTTTTTAACTTTTCTTTTTTTAAAATTGCTGCTGGAATCTGCAGCAGCCTTCAGCTTCATTAAAAGTTCTTCTTTGATCGAATCAATGTTTAAAGAAATTGAGCCTGATGGTTTGGGAACAAAATCAAAAGCTCCCAGTTCCAGCGCTCTAAACACAGTTTCTCTGTTATCAAGGGCACTGACCATAATCACAGGTATTTTTGGATATTTATCTTTAACAATCTCTAAAGTTTGCAGACCGTTCAATTTGGGCATCTCTACATCCAGCATTAATAAATCTACATCTATTTTTTTTAGCTTGCGGAGGGCATCCTGACCATTATAAGCGGTTGCTGCAACTTCGAGTTCTGGATCTTTTTCAATAGTATCTGAGAATATTTTTCTCATAAAAGCAGAATCATCACAGATTAAAACTTTAATCATTCTTTCTTCCTCCTTTAGTATCTCTAGCACTAAATAATATATTCGTTGTCTCTGCCCAAAAACCTCTTTAAATATTAGACTATCTAGATGAAAATCATATGTTTTTAGACTGAATTTGTCAAAAAATGTCTCAAAATTTCTGGAGCCACAAATAACTCTGTGTTATAATGTAATTGAAGCTGCTCTAAATAAAGCTTTTAGCCTTTAAAAATAATTTTAAATAAGATAATAGGAGTGAGATAAATGGAGCTTATAAATTGTAAAGAATGCGGCAAATTATTTTCCTCAGCCGGGCAGAAGGTCTGTCCAGACTGTCGTCAGAGTGAGGAAGAAAAATTTGAGCTGGTAAAGAATTATCTCTGGGATAATCCAAATTCTACAGTCAAAAAAGTAGCTGAAGATACCGGAGTAGAAGAAGATTTAATTATTAAATTTATGCGTGAGGATCGTCTGGCTGCTGAAGGGCTGCTGATAGATTATACTTTAAAATGCAAACGCTGTGGAGCTGAAATCAAAACAGGGCTTTTCTGTGACGGCTGTCGTTCTAAAATGATTAATGATTTTAATCAGGGAGCTGAGCCAGAAAAAGAAGATGAGAAAAAAGACAGCCAGGAAATGTTTTTAAAGGATCGTTTTAAGAGAAAAAATTAAATTTATTAGCTGTTTTAAAATTATCATCCTTAAAAATAAGTTGTTATTAATTTTAATAAAGTCAGGCTGAATTTTAAAGTCTGCCTTTATTTTTGAGTAATAATTTTCTAAATAATCTTTCAATTTTCTCTAGATATGATATAATAATAAATGGAGTCAGTTTTTGTTCTGCTCCTAATTCGATTTAGTGCATTTTTAAAAATCAGAATATTTGATTATCGGAGGTGATAACCAAATTTAGCGTTTTTATTCTGTTTAAACATTTATTAAGTCTAAATAAAAAAATAAGGGGGACCAAAAATGTTATTGAAAAAAAGTGCTTTGTTGAGTGTATTACTAATGGTAGCTTTAGTTTTTAGTTTCAGTTTTTCAGTTATGGCTCAAGATGAGGAAGTAGAAATTTTTAGCTGGTGGACTGGTGGTGGAGAAGAAGAAGGTCTGAATGCTTTAATTGAACTTTTTAATGATGAATATCCTGATGTTGAAGTTATCAATGCTACAGTAGCTGGTGGTGCTGGCTCAAATGCTAAAGCCGTACTTAAAACCAGAATGGTCGGGGGAAATCCTCCAGATTCATTCCAGGTACACGGTGGGGCAGAGTTAGTTGATACCTATGTTGAAACTGGGATGATGGAGCCAATCACTGATCTATTGGAAGAATGGGGCTATCTAGATAATTTTAATCAGCAGATTTTAGAGATGTCTGCTTATGAAGGCGAATATTATTCTATTCCTGTTAATGTTCACCGCTCAAATGTTATGTTCTCTAACAAAGAAGTACTTGCAGAAAATGATATTGAACCTCCAACAGATTTAGACAGCTTTATTGATGTTTTAGCTGAATTGGATGAAGCAGGTGTAGTTCCACTGGCTTTAGGTGATACTAATAAGTGGCCTTCCGGTCAGATTTTTGAGACATTATTAGTAGCTACTCTAGGACCTGACGGTTACAATGGTCTCTGGGATGGCAGCACAGCTGCTGATGATCCAGCTGTCAGAGAAGCATTAGTTTATTTTGATCAGATTATGGACTATGTAAATGACGATCACTCTGCTCTTACCTGGCAGGATGCAACTCAGATGGTACATGAAGGCGAAGCTGCCTTTAACATTATGGGTGACTGGGCAGAAGGTTATTTAAAAACCTTAGGCTGGACTCCTGATGAAGAATTTGGCTGGATGCCAGTTCCAGGTACAGAAGGCACCTTTATAGTTGTAACTGATACTTTTGGTCTGCCAAAAGGTGCTCCAAATCCTGAAAACGCTAAAAAATGGTTGAAAACTATTGCCTCAGTTGAAGGTCAGGATACATTTAACCCAATTAAGGGTTCAATTCCTGCTCGTTTAGATGCTGATCCAGGTAAATATGATGCTTATTTAACAGATACTATGAATGACTTTGCCAATGATGCTCTGGCACCTTCTATCGCTCATGGATCTGCTGCACCTGAAGGCTTTATTACAGCAATGAATGATACAATCAATGAATTTATTAATACTGGTGATGTTGATTCAGCATTTGAAAGATTCCAGGAAAATCATGAGGAATATGTTCAGTAGCTAAATGTTATTAAATAATTATTAAAATGTGATATTAATCCAGTAATAATTTGAAGCAAGAATTAAAATATCTCCCCTCCTTTAATTTAGTGGGAGGGGAAGATTTATTTTGGAGTGATAAAAATGAAAAGAAAACACAAAGAATCTCTTACCTCACTTGCAATTTTATCACCATCAATCATTACCCTTTCAATTTTTGTTTATGGATTTATCAGCCGCAGTATTCAAATTTCACTGCTTGACTGGGATACTTTTGGTAATTTTATGCGTAAAGCTAAGGTCTATGTAGGTTTAGATAATTATTTAGGCCTGCTGCAGGAATCCAGGTTTCAGACAGACCTCTGGAATACCCTTTACTTTACTCTCTTTTTTATTCTCGGCTGTCTGGCAATTGGAATCTTATTATCGTTAATTTTAAATAATAAGCCTAAGGGCGGCTATTTTTTCCAGAACCTTTACTTATTTCCGATGGCGATTTCCTTTGTTGTGACAGGTACAGTCTGGCGCTGGATTTTTGCACCTGGACGTCTGCCAAATAATCCACGGGGGATTAATCTACTTTTTGAACAGCTTGGTTTAGATGCTCTGCAATGGGGCTGGTTTACCAGTACTTTTAGTGTTTTTGGTTTTAATGTGGCTCTGATTGCAGTTATTATTGCTGCGATCTGGCAGTATTCGGGTTATACAATGGCCATGTGGCTGGCCGGGCTGCGCGGTATTGACCAGCAGCTGATAGAAGCAGCCAGGATTGATGGTGCCAGCAAGTGGCAGATATTCACTAAAATACTCTTTCCAATTCAAAAGCCAATTACTCTTTCGGCGATTATAGTTCTGGCTCATGTTTCACTTAAAGCCTTTGCTTTAATCTATGCAATGACAGGTAGTGGACCCAACAATGTTACTGATATTCCTGCAGTCTATATGTTTGAGGCCACCTTTAGATCCAATCGTTATTCCACAGGTTCGGCAATTGCGATTGTGCTCTTAATGATGGTTGGACTGCTGATTATTCCGTATCTGGTCCACAGCTTTAAGGAGGATTAGCCAATGAATGATAAAATGACTACTCAAGAAAAAGTACTAAGATATACTGTTTTAATTGTCTTTGCTATATTTTTTCTAACTCCAATGTATGTTTTACTTAGTACAAGTTTAAAGCCATTTGCCGATGTATCAATTAATACAATGTGGCAGCTGCCTTCTTCAATTTCTTTAGAAGGTTTTATAGAAGCTTTTTTCAAGCTGGCTCCAAATGTACTGAACAGTTTTTATCTGGTAATTCCGGCGACTTTGCTTTCAGCAATTATGGGATCAATGAACGGCTATGTACTATCTCACTGGAAATTTAAAGGTTCAGATACACTTTTTGCACTTATCTTATTTGGAATGTTTATTCCTTATCAGAGTGTGCTCTTTCCGCTGGTACAGTTTATGCAGTCAATCGGACTTTACGGTTCGATTACAGGTTTGATTTTAGTCCATGTGGTTTATGGACTGCCGATAACTACTCTGATGTTTAGAAACTATTATCAGGATGTTCCGGATGCGCTGACAGAGGCGGCTAAGGTTGATGGGGCCAATATTTTTAGTATTTACCGCCACATCTTTTTTCCAATTTCGATTCCATCTTTTGTAGTTGTCTTTATCTGGCAGTTTACAAATATCTGGAATGAATTTCTCTTTGCCGTAACTTTAACTGATACTCAAAGTCAGCCAATAACTGTGGCTCTGACCAACTTAGCAGGAAGTCAGGTTGTAGAGTGGAATGTGCAGATGAGTGGAGCAATTATAACTGCTCTGCCTACACTTTTAGTTTATATTATTTTTGGCCGCTACTTTATTAAAGGTATGCTGGCTGGATCTGTTAAGGGCTAAAATTTAATATCAAATTTGGATATACTCAGTCGTAACTCAGGCTGAGTTTTATCTTTTATAATTTTTGTTCAACCTGACTAGCCTTAATTATCAAGTTTTTAAAAGGAATCACAACTTTTTTCAAGAATTAAAAATAAAGAAAGAATTTAAAATAGAGACTATAATATAGTTTACAAATCAAGTATTATAATTATTAAAATTTGGAGGAGTGAGTTGATAATGGAAAAAATAAAATGGGGAATTTTAGGCTGTGCCAATATTGCTCGGAAGGCAGTAATACCTGGAATTCTGGGAGCTGGAAATTCTGAACTGTATGCAGTTGCCAGCCGCAGCAAAGAAAAGGCTGCTGATTTTGCTGAAGAATTTGGAGCGGCAAAGTTTTATGATGATTATGATAAGCTGCTGGCTGATCAGGAAATAGATGCAGTTTATATACCACTGCCTAATGGTCTGCACAAAAAATGGACAATTAAGGCAGCAGAGGCCGGCAAACATATTTTGTGTGAAAAACCACTTTCCGGTAAAAGTAAGGCTGAGGCAGAAGAGATGTTTGCGGCAGCTCAGAAGAATAAGGTCAAGCTGATGGAAGCTTTTATGTACCGCTTTCAGCCTTTTGTAATTAAACTTAAGCAAATGATTGAAGAAGGAGTTATCGGTGAGATTAAAGAAATCAAGAGTAACTTTGCCTTTGATATCAGCGATCGTGAAGGTGATATCCGCCTTAATCCTGATCTTGACGGAGGAGCCTTAAATGATATCGGCTGCTATAATGTCAATATTTCGCGTTATCTGATGGGTGGAATGCCGACAAAGGTGGCTAATTTCTTTCAAAAAGAGACTGCAGCTGGTGTTGATTTAAGCGGCAGTGGTACTTTTTATTTTGAAGATGGTCGCTTTGCCAGCCTCTATTACAGTATAAACTCCTATAATGAGCAGGATTTAGAGGTTGTAGGAACTGAGGGAGTAATTAGGATGCCTGGTTTTTTCTCCAAGCAGGAAGATATTTATTTTCTGATCGATAAAGAGGGAGAAGTAGAAAAGATTCCGGCTGAGACAGGACCACAGTATCAGCTGGAGGTAGAAGCCTTTGCTGAGGCAGTACTCAAGGATAAAGAAGTTCCGCTGCCTGTAGAAACAGAAACCTATGCCAATCTGAAAGTGATGGATGCAATGCGCAAATCCGCTGCAGAAGAGACTGTTGTTAAGCTTTAGTCTGGTTTTTCACAAAAAATTAGGTTCTAGACTGGATTTTTTCCGCCAAATCAAATACAATAATACTTAAGATAACTCTTATTGCATTAAAATATAATTTATTAAATTAAATATTATCCAGTTAAGTAAAAAGCAGGATTTTACAGGAGGTTGAATTGTGGAAATAGCAAAAATTAATCAGGTTATAGAAAAATTATTGGTTTATGGAGAGGTTAATGATCTGCTCGGTGACTGGGATCGGGTTGCAGCCCGCAATCAAATTAGAGATATTTTAGAAATTAAAGAGAGCCCGGCTCCTGCCTTAACAGCAGAAGACTTTGAGGTACCGATTGAGCCTCAGGCTTTACTCGATCAGCTTTTAGATTTCGCTGTCGAAAAAGAATTGATTAAGGATCGAGTGACCGAAAGAGATCTTTTAGATACTCAGATTATGGGAGCAGTGACTCCCCGCCAGTCTGAGATTGGCCGCCGCTTTTATGAGACTGCTGAAGCAGAGGGAATTAAGAGGGCCACCAATGAATACTATCATTTTGCTAAAGCAAGCAACTATATTCGTCAGGCCAGAATTGCCAGAGACTTAAACTGGAAGTCCGAAAGCGACTACGGTCAGATTGAAATAACTATCAATCTTTCCAAACCAGAAAAAGATCCGGATGAGATTGCTAAGGCTAAAGAAGAGCCGCAGAGCAATTATCCTAAATGTTATCTCTGCCTGGAGAATGTCGGCTTCCCGGGGACTTTCAGTCATCCGGCCCGTCATAATCACAGAGTTGTGCCTTTAAAGCTGCAGAATGAAGACTGGTTTTTACAGTATTCACCCTATGTTTATTATAATGAACACTGTATAGTTTTCCATAAAGAACATATTCCAATGCAGATTGATAAAAATACCTTTGCTGTACTGCTGGACTTTATTGACCAGCTGCCGCATTATTTTATCGGTTCTAATGCTGATTTACCACTGGTTGGTGGTTCAATTTTAAATCATGACCACTATCAGGGAGGCCGCCATATTTTCCCAATGGAAAAAGCTGAGTCAGAAGAATTTTATCAGCATCCTACTTTTCCTGAGGTTGAGATCAGCCGGGTTAAGTGGCCGATGTCGGTAATCAGACTTAAGGCAGAGGTTAGAGAAGATATCATCAATCTGGCTGCCAAAATTTTAGAAAACTGGCGTCAATATTCCGATCCGGAGCTTGATATTTTAGCCTTTTCTCAGGTTGATGGCAAACAGAAAGCACATAATACAATAACCCCGATTGCCCGCAAAAAAGATGAGATTTACGAGCTGGATTTAGTGCTCCGGAATAACCGTAAGAGTGAAGAATATCCAGCAGGGATTTTTCATCCGCACGCAGAACTGCATCATATAAAAAAGGAAAATATCGGTTTAATTGAGGTTATGGGCAGAGCAATTCTACCAGGCCGTCTGAAAAAAGAGTTAAACTGGATTTCCAGTTACTTAAGTGGAGATCTGGAACTGGGCGAATTGAAGCAGAAAGATGGTTTAGAAAAACATTTAGACTGGATTGCTGAACTAAAAAGCGAATATGGTGTCAATTTAAGTGCTGAAGAAGCAGAAAGAGTAGTAGAAACTGAAGTTGCCGGTAAGTTCAGCCAGGTCTTAGAAGATGCAGGAG
>JBHEOV010000071.1:0-10376 GCA_046260625.1 Halanaerobium sp.
ATTTAGTGCTGATGCCGCTCCCCAGGGAGAAGGCAGAGGTTTTAGAAATGGTGCTGGCAGAGGTCCAGGATTTGGTCGCGGTCGGGGAAGAGGACGCGGCAGAAGAGCTTATTATGCACCAGCTGAAAATGAAAGAGAAGACTTTAACAGTGAGGAAAGCAGAAATCGCGAAATAACAAGGTTGGAAAATCTGGCTAATACGCTTTCCAGTGAATTAGAAATTGTAGAAAATAAAATTGATGAATTAAAAAGCAATTAAATATTAGTTAACTGATTCTTGTTTTAGAGCCTCCAGTCAAGGGGGCTTTTTTTATACTTAATTTAGTGAATAATATCACTACATACCAGGTACAAAATTTTTTGTCCCTGGTAAGTCTAATAGTATGTATAAAAATCAAATATTTGTTTTTAGAGCCGAATTATTATATAATAGAATCAACTATTGAATTGATAATTTAAAAGAGTTAGTTAGGTGAGTGAGCTAATATGGGAAAGAAAACTAATAAGAAAATTGAAGAAAAAATCCGTAATATAGCTAAATATTTAAATGAGTATACAAAAGATCATCTAAAATGCTATAATTTGACTCTGGGAAGGTTTCATGTTTTAAGAGTAATTATTGAGTCACAGCCTGTTAGCATGGGAGAAATTCACAGTGAATTACATATGGCAAATAGTACGGTAACAGTAATAGTTGATTATTTACATGAAGCTGGACTAGTTAAACGAAAAAGGGATGCTGAGGATCGAAGGGTTGTTCTTTTAGAAATCACTGAACAGGGAAGAGAAATCATGGAAAGTCTGCTCAAGAAGAGACAGGATTTTATGAAGAAAGCATTATTGGATATGGAAGATTCGGCTGAAGAATTAGCTCAACTTTTAGAAAAATTGCTAAATAAAATTGAAGAAATTTATTAAAATACAGCAATTTATGGAGTGAGTATTTTGAAAAAAGGACTTTTATTATTCTTAATTATATTTTTATTAGTATTTACTTTTAGTCTAAGTTCAGCGGCTCAAAGTGAACTTGCCATGTCAATCAGAAATCATTTACTGGTAATTGAAGAGTATGATGGATCATTTCCTGAAGGTGAAAATGTGAAATTTTATCAGCAGTTAAATGAATTTTATGATCAGAGACATCACCGCTCTATCTGGTTTGAAGAGGGCGAATTCAAAAGGGATCCAGAACCGCTAATTAAAGAAATAGAAAATAGTTATGCTGAAGGTCTAAATCCTGCGGATTATCATCTTCAATTTTTAGAAGAGTGTATTGAAGATGGAGATTTGTTTTCAGATCAATGTCTTGATAAAAGGGCACTACTGGACATTTTATTAACTGATGCCTATTTAAGCCTGGCTTCTGATTATTTAAATGGAAAAATAGATGCGGAGATAATAATTGAGGATTATAATTATCAAACTGATAATCTGGAGGCAAAAAATCTTTTGCAGGTTCTGCTAGAAAAAAAAGATATAGAACAGACATTAGTAAAACATCTTCCTCAAACAGAAAACTATCAAAAATTAAAGCAGAGATTAGCTGATTATCGTGACTCTGAAAAGATAAAAGATTGGCCGCAAATAAGCCCTGGTGAAATATTAGCTGAGGAAGCCGAGGGTCAGAGAGTTTTCCAGTTAATTAATAATTTGATTGCTCGTAATTATTTAAATTCAGATAAACTAAAGGCAGATAATTACTTTGATCAGAATGTTAAAAGAGCTGTAATAAGATTCCAACTTGATAATGGTTTAAGAGCAGATGGAGTTGTTGGAAACAAAACACTTAAAGCTTTAAATGTTTCAAGGGATCAGAGAATTAAACAATTAATTATTAACATGGAAAGATGGCGCTGGCTGCCTGAAAATTTAGGAAGCCGCTATATTTATGTTAATATCGCCGATTATAATCTTAAATTATATGAAGATAATCAGGTGATAATGGAAATGAAAACAATTGTTGGTCAGGAACAGAGGAGTACCCCTGTCTTTAGTGATACTATTAAATATCTGGTTATAAATCCTTACTGGTATGTACCTAAATCAATAGCAGTTAAAGATAAATTACCGCTGATTAAAAAAGATTATAATTATCTAAAAGAAAACAATTATTCTTTGTTTAAATATACCGGTAATAATAAATTGGAAGAGGTTAACCCGGCAAAAGTCGATTGGTCAAAAATAAATAAGGATAACTTTAATTATCTTTTACGCCAGAATCCGGGAGATGAAAATGCACTTGGAAGAGTAAAATTTATGTTTCCTAATCGATTCAACATCTATTTACATGATACACCCGGCAAGTATTTATTTTCTGAAACAGAAAGAAGTTTTAGTTCGGGCTGTATCAGGATTGAAAAGCCTGTTGATCTGGCAGAATATCTTTTGAGTGATCAGGAAGATTGGAATCGTGAGAATATAGAAGAGGAAATGAAAAATAATAAAGAAAAGACAGTTTATTTAAATGATCCGATTAAAATATATCTGCATTACAACACTGCCTGGGTTGATTCTCTGGGTAATCTGAATTTTAGAGAAGATATTTATAATCGTGATCAAAAGATTATAGAAGAATACTTTGGATCTGAAATAAAAATTAAATAATAGAGATTAAAAAGCAAAATAAAAAAATTTAAAGGAGCAAATAAATAATAAATGAAAAAATTATCTTATATAATTATAACAATATTTTTACTCGTATTAATAACTTTTGGTTTTTCACTTAATGCTGCGGCTTTTTCAAATGAGCATGCTAACTTTTCGTTGATATATGAAGATTTAAAGATACCGTTCAAAACTTTCAGTATCTTTGTAATGCCGCGTGAGGAAATTAAATTTACTATTCCCGAAGAAGA
This sequence comes from Halanaerobium sp., assembly GCA_046260625.1. Lineage (GTDB taxonomy): Bacteria > Bacillota > Halanaerobiia > Halanaerobiales > Halanaerobiaceae > Halanaerobium. The sequence continues at coordinate 2,856 of JBHEOV010000071.1, forward strand.
TAGAGATCAGACTTATCAGATTGAATTGGGAGATAAAATATTTGAAAATGATAGTTCTTTCACCTGGAATGCTCATCCAGAAAGTGGACACTATCAGGCTATAATCAAAGAAAAAGATAATAGTGGAACTGCTTCGAAGATTAAAATCAATGTTTTTGTACTGCATCCACGCGAAGAAAAAAATGGTCAGTATTTAGATGATTTTCGGATTGGAAATTATCCAGAAATTCCAGCAGATAAAAAGGATGATTATTCAAAACCGGAAGGCTTTTTAAAAATAACAGAATCAATGCTTGATTTAAATTTAACTCCTCATTTTAAAATGAAGCAGTTTTTGACAAATCAAACTGAGGAGTTACCTCAATTTATTGCAATTCAGGAATCACTGCTTTTAAAATTGGAGCTTTTTTTAGAAGAGGTTAATAAAGCTGGCTATCAGGCTGATACTTTTGGAATTGTAAGTATCTATCGAACTCCTTATTTTAATAGAGAACTTGGGAACAATACTGATTTAAGTCGGCATCTTTTTGGTGATGCAGCGGACATATATATTGATAATAGTGGTGATGACTGGATGGATGATTTAAATGGAGATGGACAATCAACAATCGCTGATTCAGAAATACTTTATGATCTGGCAGTGAAATTTGATCGAAAAGAAGAATTTGCTCATCTGCAGGGTGGAGTCAGCAGTTATAAAGGAAATGGAGTTAGAGGTCCTTTTATTCATATTGACACCAGAGGATTTCATATCAGCTGGTAATTTTTAATTAATTTAAATTATACAGGGAGGTAATTGAATTGTTAATTGGAGATATAATTTCTAAGACAGCAAATAAAAAAAAAGAAAAAAATGCAGCTGTATTAAATGATCGAAAAATTACATATGAAGAGCTGGAAAAAGAGAGTAACCAGCTTGCACATGGTTTGATAGATCTAGAGATCAAGCCTTCAGATATGGTAAGCATAATGCTTCCTAACAGTTTAGAATTTTTAACTGCCTATCTCGGAGTTATCAAATCTGGAGCAACTATGGTTCCGCTAAATATCAGTTTTAAAGCACCAGCAGTTGAATATATTCTGAATAATTCTGAGGCAAAGTTGGTAATTACTTCAAAGAAGTTTTTACCGTTAATTAAAGAATGTGATTTAGATTTTATAGAAAATGTAATTTTAGTTGATGGTGATCAGTCTGATGATTATATATTATTATCAGATTTTAAAAATCAAAAAACAACTCTGCCAGAGCTAAAAGATATAGATCATGAATTTACAGCAGCCTGTCTTTATACTTCCGGGACTACCGGGAAACCAAAAGGAGCAATGTTAACTCATCACAACTTAATTTTTGATACAGAAAAATCTATTGAGCATTTAAAAGTTGATGACAGTGATCGCTACATCTGTGTTCTGCCGATGTTCCATGCTTTTGCCGAGACGGTTTGTATGTTAATGCCTCTTTTTTTAGGAGCAGAAATAGTTATTGTAGATAAATTTTTACCCGAAAAAGTATTAAGAACTATTCAGGAGAAAAATGTGACATTTTTTGCCGGGGTGCCAACAATGTATTCAGCTCTTTTGAATGTTAAAAATAGAGATGAATTTGATCTTTCTCATTTAAATCTCTGTATTTCCGGTGGAGCGGCAATGCCACAGCAGACTATGGAAGACTTTGAAAAAACATTTAATGTTAAAATTTTAGAAGGTAATGGCCCGACAGAAACCTCACCAGTAGCCTATGTAAATCCGGTTGCTGGAGAGAGAAAATCTGGTTCAGTTGGCCTGCCAATTCCTGAAACAAAAGTTAAAATTGTAGATGAGGATGATAATGAGCTGCCACTTGGTGAAATAGGAGAAATTATAGTTCAAGGTGAACATGTGATGAAGGGATATTTTAAGATGCCTGAGGCAACAGCAGAGACTCTCAGAAATGGCTGGCTGCATACAGGTGACTTAGGCAAGATGGATCAGGATGGTTATGTTTATATAGTTGATCGCAAAAAAGATATGATCAATGTTGGCGGGATGAATGTGTATCCTCGTGAAATTGAAGAACAGTTATATAAACATCCTAAGATTAAAGAAGCTGCTGTGGTTGCTACCAAAGATGAGCTGCGGGGTGAAATTCCGAAAGCTGTGATTGTTTTAAGAGATGGTGAAAGTGCAACAGAGAGAGAAATCCAAAAATATTGTATGCAGTATTTTGCTAATTACAAGGTACCTAAACTGGTAGATTTTATAGATGAACTGCCTAAAAATGCTACTGGAAAAATAGATAAGAAATCTCTGAGTGATTTTTAAATAACTAGAGATCTTTATAATCATAAGCTGGATTTTTAAAAAATTAAATTAGAACAGCGGAGGCGAAAATTATGGATAAAGATTTTGAAAAACTTCGCCAGCAAATGGTTGAAGAACAGCTGCTGAGTAGAGATATTGAAGATCAAGCTGTAATTGAAGCTTTTAAAAAAGTTGCCCGCGAAAAATTCATGCTCGAAAAAAATAGAGACTATGCTTATCAGGATGGTGCTCAGAGCATTGAGGCTGGACAGACAATTAGTCAGCCTTATATTGTAGCTTTAATGCTGCAGTCCTTAAATTTAGAAGAAGAGGATAGAGTTTTAGAGGTTGGTACTGGTTCTGGTTATGCCGCAGCACTTTTGGCTGAAATTGTAAAAGAGGTATATACTATAGAAAGAATCGAGCAGTTGGCAGTTCAAGCCAGAAAAGTGCTTAAAGCATTAAACTACCGGAATGTTGAAGTTAAAATTGGAGACGGCAGTTTAGGCTGGGAAGAAAAAGCACCATATGATGCAATACTGGTCTCAGCAGCAGCCCCCTATGTTCCTGATAATCTTATAGAACAACTTGCTAAGAAAGGAAGACTTGTGATTCCTGTTGGTAAGCGTAATCGCATACAGCAGTTAAAATTGATTACTAAAAATAAGAGAGGGAAAATCAAAGAAGAGAGTCTTGAGTATGTAAGGTTTGTACCTCTTTTAGGGGAAGACAGCTGGAGATAATTTATTAAATCAGCCGCTGCTGGCGGCCTTTTTTCTTAGGAAAATAAAAAGTAGATAGGAGTGGAGTATTAATGTCAGCGACAATAATATCTTTTTCAGTTTATTTAGTTTTTTTAATGAGTATTGGAGTATATTTTTATCGAAAAACAGCTAATTTAGAAGATTATCTAATCGGCGGCAGAAGAATGGGCAGTTGGGTGACAGCACTTTCTGCTCAGGCAAGTGATATGAGCGGCTGGCTTCTAATGGGGCTGCCAGGTGCCGTTTACCTGGGAGGATTAAGTCAGGCCTGGATTGCAGTTGGTTTATTTATTGGTACGGTTTTAAACTGGAAGTATGTGGCTGCTCGTTTAAGAGTTTATACAGAAAAGACTGATTCAATGACCCTGCCCTCATTTTTTGAAGATCGCTTTGGAGATCCAACTGGTTTACTAAGAATTTTTTCGGCAGCGGTAATTCTTTTGTTTTTTACCATTTATTCTGCTTCCGGCCTTGTAGCTTCGGGAAAGTTATTTGAATCATTATTTAATATCGACTATACAGCAGCTGTTATTTTTGGTGGTCTGGCTATAGTCTTATATACTTTTTTGGGCGGATTTATGGCTGTTTCCTGGACTGATTTTTTTCAGGGGATTTTAATGTTTTTAGCGATAACTATAGTGCCTTTAATTGCTTATGGAGAAATTGGAGGCTGGAGTTCAATAGTTCAAATGACAGCAGAAAATGGAGTTTCACTTTCTTTAATGCCGGAAGGTTTTACTTTTGCTGCTGTTATTTCTGCCCTGGCCTGGGGACTGGGATATTTTGGTCAGCCTCATATTCTGGCCCGTTTTATGGGAATTGATACAATCAAAAAGGTTGCTCCAGCACGTAAAATTGCAGTTATCTGGGTAGCAATTTCTCTAACAGCAGCTGTACTGGTCGGGATTATTGCAGTTCCGATGTTTCCTAATATAGCAGATAGCGAAAAAGTCTTTATTGAAATGATTGCTGCAATTTTTAATCCCTGGCTTGGTGGAATTTTACTGGCAGCAATTTTATCAGCTATTATGTCAACTATTGACTCTCAGCTTTTAGTTTCTTCTTCAACCTTAACTGAAGATTTTTATAATAAGCTGATAAAAAGAGAAGCAGGGGAAAAAGAAAAGATGTGGGTCGGTAGAATCTTTGTAATTGTAATTGCAATAGTTGCTTTTATTCTGGCTTTAAATCCTGAAAATACAGTTTTAGATCTGGTTGCTTATGCCTGGGCCGGTCTGGGAGCAGCATTTGGTCCGGCAGTGTTATTTTCACTCTTTTCTAAAAAAACTTCCTGGCAGTCAATTTTTGTGGGAATGATTGCTGGTACTCTAACTTTAATTATCTGGAAAGAAAGTGGTCTGGGTGCCACTTTATATGAGATAGTACCCGGATTTATGATCAATGTAATAGTAATTATGCTGGTTAATAAAATCTATAAACAGCAGAATCAGGAGATACTAAATGAGTTTGAAGAGGTAAATGAAATTTATCAGCGAGACATAAAATAGACTAAATTACAAATATAATTTCACTATAAAATCTATTATCTTAATTGATTTTATAGTTAAAGAAAGGTTGGTTATTAATGAGAATTTATTCCTGGAATGTTAATGGAATAAGAGCTGTAAAACGAAAAGGATTTTTGGACTGGATAGAAGCTGAACAGCCTGATGTACTGGGACTGCAGGAAATAAGAATTCAGGATCATCAGCTGAAAGATAAATTACGTGATATAGAAGGCTATCATTCCTATTTTACCTTTGGTGAGAAAAAAGGTTACAGTGGTGTTGCTTTATATACTAAGGTAGAACCACTTGATGTCTGGCATGGACTTGGAATTAAAAGATTTGACCGTGAGGGCCGAGTTATAGCAGCAGAATTTGAAGATTTTTACCTGCTTAATATCTACTTTCCTAATGGTAAAAGCAGTCAGGAAAGACTTGATTATAAACTTGATTTCTATGATGCTGTTTTAGATTATTGTGAAGATCTGCGGGCAAAAGGGAAAGAGATTGTAGTCTGTGGTGATTATAATACAGCTCATCACCCGCTCGATCTTCATGATCCGGATTCTAATAAAACGACCTCAGGCTTTTTACCGATTGAAAGAAAATGGCTGGATAAGCTAGAAGATCATGGTTATTTAGACACTTACCGCTATTTTTATCCTGAAAAAGAGACTTACTCCTGGTGGAGTTATAGGACCAGAGCTCGTGAAAGAGATGCAGGCTGGAGAATAGATTATCATTTTATTTCCGAAGGTCTGGAAGATAAGCTTGAAAGTGCAGATATTTTAACTGAGGTTATGGGATCAGATCACTGTCCGGTTACCATTACACTTGAATTAGATTAATTAAAGTTTAAATTGAATAGTTAGCCTGGTCTTCGTTATTAATATTTTCTTTAATTTTATCCTTTTTTAAAAAGAGCAGAGAAATTACTATACCTAATGCTGCAATAATTAAAGTTGGATAGAAAACAAACTGATAACTACCCATGATATCTCTGATACTGCCGGAAAATAAATTGCCAATTACTGCTCCAACACCATAGGCGGTAAAAAGATAGCCGTAATTTTTACTGTAATTTTTACTTCCGAAAAAGTAGGAAGTTGCAGCAGGAGCAATAGCAAGCCAGCCGCCGAGGTTGAGCCAGAAAATTGAGAAGGCTATAAAATAAAGTACAGGGCTGCCTGAATTATTAATTATCATTAGAAATGAAGCAATGATAATCATTGAAAAAGAAATAATAGCTGTCTTCTTTGCTTTTAGCTTATCTGTTAGGGCACCAAAAATAGGACGACCAATTCCATTGAAGATGGCAAATAAAGATACATAGACAGAAGCAGTAGCTGCATCTAAATTGATCAGTTCTTCTGCCACAGGGCCTGAAATTGAAATTGCCATCAACCCAATGATTGTTCCAATCACGAAAGTTGTCCAGAGTGCATAAAAACTTTTGCTTTTGATCATCTGCTTAGGAGTAATTTCTAAATTTGAGTTTTGCATCTTTTTCTTTTTAGATTTTTTCTTTTTTGTTTTTGGAAATTTTAGCGGCAGAGAAAGTAAAGTAATAATTACTGCAAACAAAATCCCTAAAATTTTAAAGGTCGTAAAGGCACCGAAACGGCTAATTAACCAGCTGGCTGCAGGAGCAGTTATAAAAGGAGATAAGCCAAAGCCTCCTAAAGTTAACCCTACTGCCAGACCCTCCCTGTCAGGAAACCATTTAGCTGCTACTGCCATTGGCGCACCATAAGCTATTCCAACTCCTATCCCACCTATTACTCCATAACTAATAGTTAAAACTGTAATTGAAGAAGTAAAACCGGATAAGAACCAGCCAATAGAAATCAATAAGCCACCCGTAATGGTCATTACTCTTGGTCCATATTTATCCATATAGCTGCCGGCAAAGGGCATTGCCAGCGCATAAAAGACAAGAAAAACCATATAAGGTAAACCACTCTCGGTGGCTCCAATATTAAAAGCACTTTCTATTGGTTTTCGAAAAATACTCCAAGAATAAATTGTTCCCATACACATAAAGATTATTAAACCTAAAGGAATATAAAGCCATCTACTCTTGTTCTCAGTTACTGAAGCTTGCATATTTTAATTTTTCCTCCTTAGTTTTCTAAATCAACTTGATAATATAAAGATTAACAGTTAATATATTATTGTGAAGCTTAGCATCTAATTATATATTTTTAATAATTGTACCAGCTGCACTATTGAAACTTTAACTTTAAAGAACTTATTAACTAAAAGAGTTATAGTTAAAGTTATCATAACAAAAGCACTTAACTTTATCAAGTTAAAATACTAAAATCGAAATATTTGAAATTTTAAATTCTATTATAAAAGAGGTTAATTTATGAATAAAAAAATAATGGTAATTGTTAATCCAGAAGCTGCTGGAGCAAAAGTAAAAAAAATATGGCCTGAAAAGAGTCTAGCTTTCAAAAAAAAGTTTGGTGATTTTGATGAAGTCTATACTAAAAAAGCTGGAGATGCAGTTGAAATTGCTAGAAAAGCAGTGGCAAAAAATTATGATTATATCATGTCTGTGGGAGGAGATGGTACGATCAATGAAATCGTCAATGGGATGCTTTTTTTAGATAATAAAAAGCCTGAAACTAAGCTGATTATTTATCCACTGGGAACCGGATCTGACTTGAGCAGAGCCCTGAATTTACCTCGTGTTCCTGAAAAAATTATTGATTTGATTAGAAGAGATAATAGTAAAGAAATTAAAATAGTAAAAGCTAGCTACTGTAATCATCAGCAGCAGCGAGAAAAAAGATATTTTTTAAATATAGCTGACTGTGGTATGGGAGCAGAAGTTGCTAAAAAATTAAATGAAAGTAAAAAAACTATTGATGGAAGTTTGAGTTATCTTCTCAAAATTTTTCAAACATTATTTGCCTATCAAAATATAGAAATGAAAATTGAGGCTGATAATAAATTGCTTTATC
>JBHEOV010000072.1:0-10198 GCA_046260625.1 Halanaerobium sp.
GAATTGTACCCCTGCGGCCAGCAGGATCTTTAAGATCTTTACCAGTATATTCACCTTCTGTTCTTGAATCATGAAGAACAACATTTTTATCTTCAATTGCTGCTAAAACATCTTCTTTTGTTGATAATAGTTCCTGATTTAATTCTTCTGCCTGATAATTGCTTGCATCTAAACTATCAGGGAACATCTTTGTATCATAATCTAAAGTCTTCCAGCGGTTAATACCACCATCTAAAAGTCTTATATCTTCATATAAATCTCCGTGATCATCATAAACTACAACTGTATCTCCCTTTTTAATACCTTTTTCGGAAAATAAAGCTTCAAAATCTGCTTTAGAAAGTCTCATTCCAGCGTCGGCTTTCATTTCGCCCTTTTCAATCTTAATTGCTCCCGGAATATGACCGGCCATATAACCAATTTTACCTCTGTTATCAACTACTACAACATCATCTCTGTCCATAATTTCTGCTAATTCTTCGGCACTGATTAAAGCTTCTGGATTAGCATAACCTCTGTCTTCGATTGGTACATATTGAGCGGCCACCATTAGAGAAAAACCCAGAATCATTGCTACTGTAACTACAAGAACCAATAAACTCTTTTTACTTTTTAACAATATAATTCCCTCCTGTGATTAAATAATGTTTTAATATTCACAATATAATTATATCGTTAATTCAATCACATTGTCATTAGGGCTTAAAACTAAAAAAATATCTATTTTTTGTCTTTATAAAACAAAAATAGATTTAGTAAGCAGATTATAACTGGATTTTAAGATCTCACAACAAGAATTATGATATTATGTTCACAATTAATTTTATGATGATGATTTTCATATTTTTAATTATATATTTTTCTCCCACTATTCTTCTAAATAAGCAGCTTTAGTCAGCGGAATATGCAGATAAAGCTCTTCTCCGGGTTGGTAATTGCTTAAATTATAATCTATTACTCGCAGTTGATCCTGCAATTCCTCTACCTCAACTTTATAATAGATTCTTTCTCCGGCATAACTTCTTTTAATTATTTTTGCCTTAAGAACCATCAGATCCGAATTTGAAGACTCTTCTTTACTCAAATGCAGAAATTCTGGTCTAATCATCACCAGTTTTTCTTCTGCCTGCTCTTCATTTTCAAAGCTCTTATTATGATATTCTGGATAAAATTTGTCATTAAATTTAAAACCTCTGATATAATTTGCCTGACCAAAAAAATTAGCAACATATTTATTAACAGGACTGCGGTAGAGTTCTTCTGGAGTTCCAAGCTGTTCTAAATTGCCGGCTTTCATCACAGCAATTCGATCAGCTATTAGTAAAGCTTCTTCCCGATCATGAGTTACAAAAATTGTAGTCATATTTTCTTCTTCGTGAATTTTCCGGATCAGCTCCCTCATCTCTTCCCGCAGGTTAGCATCAAGATTGGAAATTGGCTCATCTAAGAGCAGAACCTTGGGATTGATGGCTAAAGCTCTGGCCAGAGCAATTCGCTGCTGCTGACCTCCGGAAAGTTCATCAGGCAGCCGCTTCTGATAGCCGGCTAGATTTACAAGTTCTAGCAGTTCTTTTACTCTTTTTTCTCTAATTTTTTTCTCAACCCCGGCCATCTTGAGACCAAAGGCAATATTTTTTTCAATATTCAAATGAGGAAAAAGTAAATTTTCTTGAAAAACTAAGACAGCTCCTCTTTTTTCAGTTGGCAGATCAATAACTGAGCTGCCGTCAAATTTAATATCTCCTGAATCAGCTGCTAAAAGACCTGATATTAATTTTAAAGTTGTCGTTTTGCCACAGCCAGAAGGACCTAAAAGTGCTACCATTTCTTCTGCCTTAACTTCCAGATTTAAATTTTTAAGAACCTCTTTTTGATCAAATTTTTTACTGAGATTGTTAATAGTAATTCTAGACATATTTTAACTCCTTAGATATAAAAGTGATCTGTCTTCTGTTCTGGATCTACTAAAACTCTTTCCATCAGCAGAGTAAAGACTAAAGCAGCAGCAATAAAAACCAGACTGTAAACTGCAGCCAGCATCCGATCTCCACTGTTAACTAAAGGAAATAAGAGCATTGTAAAGGTAATAATTCTTCCACCACCGATTAAAAATGTTAGTAAATACTGGCTGAAGGAAATAATGAAGACTAAAATTCCAGCCGAAAATAATCCCGGTGAAATTAAGGGCAGGGTAATATGTATAAATCGCTGCAGAGGTCCGGCTCCTAAAACTCTGGCCTGGGCTTCAAATTTTTCCCCAAGTCCCTCAAAAGTATGGGTCATAATTCGAATTGCATAAGGTAAGGTGGGAATCAAATGGACCAAAATTACTCCAATAAATTTATCAGCCAGGCCCAACAGCATAAAATTGATATGAATTCCCATCGTAACAGCAAGTGGAGGCACAATTAAAGGTGCTAGAACCAGAATTTTAACTGCTCCTTTACCCGGAAAATCATAAAGTCCCATTGCCTTACCGGCCGGAATACTGATCAAAAGAGTAATAAAGGTTACAGCAAGCCCGATAATTAAAGAAGTCGCCAGGGATTCCAGCGCTCCATTAGCTGGATCAATAAAATAACGCCATCCTTCCAGGCTAAAACTTTCTGCAAATAAATTGGGCCAGGGCCAGCGCCCCGAAAAAGCCCAGAGGATTAAAATTAAAAGCGGAAAAGCAAATAGGAAAATCAAAGTATATAATATTATTTTTCGATAAATATCTTTTTTAAACATATAATCTCTCCTGCCATTTAATTAAAGATGGTAGCGGCTGATTAAAGAAAGTATTTTCCGATAAATTATAATTAAAATTACGGTAATCATAGTCAATGACATTGCAATTACCATTGTGTATGGTCGCTGTGTTAAATCAAGGCTGATATATTTTTTATAAGCCAGTACAGAAAGTGTCTGGGGATAGGTCGGTCCTAAAAGAAATGGAATTTCAAAAGAACCCAGAGAAAAAGCAAAGATAATAATAAAAGCTGAACCTATACTGGGTGCAGTCAGTGGTAAATAAATTTCTTTAAACACCTGTGAGTCTGAAGCTCCCAGGTTTTTGGCTGCTGCTTCAAAAGAACCATTAATCTGTTTTAAAACAGTATAGACCATTAAAACCACAAAGGGAATCTGTTTCCAGAGATAAGCCGCAATAATTCCAAAACCATTTTTATCAAAGACCAGCCTTGGAAACTCTGCAATTTCCTCAATTAGGCCCAGATGATAGGCAAAACGAGATAAAATACCGCTCTGAGTCAAAATCAAAAAGATCATTAAAGAAGCTATAATGTGAGGAACAATAATTGGCAGCTTATATAAAAAGTTAATAATCTTATTTTCATTTCTAATCTTTAATAACTGATAGGCAAAAAAGACACCAATCACTGTTGTCAAAATAGCTGAAGTAAAAGAAATAAAAAGACTAAAAACTAGCGAATGAATAAATTCAGTACTGCTCCAGACTTCTATATAATATTTTAGAGTTGGTTCTTCCAGACCTAAAATAGGAAAATAGCCCAGGCTCTGAGAGAGACCCAGAATGACCCCTCCCAAAAATAATAGAAAAAGCACTATTAAAGCTGGGCTTAATAATAGATATGGATACCATGTATTAAAACGAAAGTTAAACATAATAATATCATTCCTTAAATTTTTTCAGTTGCAAGCCAGCAGTAATCTAGCGGGCCACCTCTTCTGACCAGACTTCCTCGATAATTGGAACCCATTGAGCAGGAATCTCTGGAACGCGATGAGCTTCCAATTCTTCCAAAGGAACTGTTGCTTCTCCTAAATCAACATTTTCAAACTCTGCCCGCTGCTTTTCACTTAATTTATCAAAATCTAAAACAGTAAAATCTCCCCAATTAGCAGGGATCATTTTGTCATACTGGGCTTCAAAGCTCAAGAGAAAGTTAGCTGCCACTAAAGCCGCTTCTTTCTGAGGAGCATTAAAGGGTACTGCCAGAAAATGGGTATTAGAAATTGTACCTTCCGCAATTACAAATGAGCGTGAGCTTCCCGGGAAATTACCCTTTTCAATTTCTCCGGCTGCTTTGGTGGGATGATAACCCATTGTCATCCAGACTTCACCATCAGCATATAAGTTATCAAGCTGAGCCTGAGTTGCAGGATAGCTTTCTCCCTCCCGCCAGAGATAAGGCTCAATTTCCTTTAAATAATCCATTGCCGGTTGAATTTCTTTGATAAACTCTTCCTCTTCCATCTCATAAAATTTCTCATAACCTCCACAGGTATTATAAATTACATGGCGCACAAAGGCAGAACCTGTAAAGTCAGGTAAGGCTGGATAGGTAAATTTACCGGGGTTATCCTTAATCCAGGCTGTCAATCCAGCAAAGTTTGTCGGTGCCTCAGTTTTAGCAGAATCATAAACAAAGCTAAATTGGGCGTTGCCATATGGTGCTTCATAACCTTCAGTTGGATAACCGAAATCGTGAGTTATAGCCTCAGCTTCCTGATCAATATACTGCTGAAAATTAGGCAGTTTTTCTGTAAAGGGCCCAAATAAAAGTTCATTTTCCATAGCTACTTTAAAGTTTTCTCCATTAATCCAGAGCAGATCAATGCTGCCAGTCTGACGTCCAATCTGCTTTTCTCCAAGCAGCTTGTTTAAATAATCATCAGGACCCATCGGTACTCGATGTACATGTATATTATACTTTTCTTTTAAATTATCTGCAACAAAAGTATCTACCCAGTTATTAATTCTTCTATCTCCACCGAACATATAGAAATTAACTGTCTCACCTTCAGCCTCATTTACAATTTCTTCCCAGCTTTGATTTAAGATTTCAGCCGCCCCAGCGGAAATAGTACTTAAAAACATTATAATTATTAAAGTACTTATTATTTTTTTCATTATTTTCCTCCCATTAAACTTTAGTAAATAGCTTATATTTTTCTAATTATAATAGAAAGATGCCCGGACAGGGCATCTCTTTCAAATTGAAAAACAAAAGTATATAAACTTTGTGATATTTTTAGCATCTATCAACATTATATAATCATCAACAGTATTTATCTTTAGATTTACAAACAAATTTTTACTGTTTATTTTGTTCTTTAAGCACAACTTCCTCCTGCAGCTGTTTTTTCTGCACTTTTTTGATATATATTTTCCACTCCAGATAGGGCATTTCTTCTACTTCAACCTGATAACCCTTTTTGCGAGCCCACTCTGACACATTATTTAGGGCACAGTTATGATCAGTTTCAAGACAGAGTTGATCACCCGAATTCAGTTTTCTCAGCTTTTTTTCGGCTTTAATTAAAGGAAGAGGACAGGGATCACCTATACAATCAATTACAATAATCATTTTTAAACCTCCAATTTGATAATTTTTTAACAAAACTTTTAGAAAAAATCCTGATATTAAATATCAAGATCTTCTTCTAAAATATACTTGCAAATCTTATATGCGGCTAAAAGATTAAGCTGAACTTCCTGATCCTGGAGGTTAATCCCCAAAATTTCTTTGATTCTTTTAACCCGGTAACTCATTGTGTTGGGGTGAATAAATAATCTCTTTGCTGCCTGCTGAATGCTTCCCCCCTCTTCTAAATACACTCCCAGTGTATCAAGCCATTCTGTACTATTTCCTTTATCATATTCAATCAATTTTGCCAGATATTCAGTTGTGAATTCTCTTAACTCCTCTTGATTTATCTGCCAGAGCAGTCTCATTATTCCAAGCTGATTATAATAATAAATCGCATTTTTTCTTTCTGTTGCCTTCAGAAAATCAAGCACATAAGAAGCCTGCTGATAGCTCTCAGAAATCTGAGTCACATCTTTGATAAAAGTTCCAGCTCCAATATTAAAATAAAATTTATCTATTGTTTCTACGAGTTTATCCCTGATCTGCTCAATATCTGATTTCTTTATTTCCTGAGCTGAATTATAGTTAATTAAAAGTATTATATTCTTTTCATAGGAAAATAATATATATTGATGGGAAATCTCACTCTGCATCAGGCTGTGCAGCCGCTGCATAATTCTTTCCCTGATTTCATAAAAATAATAGGCATCATCTGTTTTAATATTTTGTTCAGCATTAATTGAAAATAAATAAAGTTGATAATTTAATTCTAAATCCCAGTCAGCCAGCCTTCCCCGCTGAATAACTTCCGCTTTATCTTCAATTCTATTATAGATAATATCTTCAATTAACTCACTGCTGCATTTTTGAGACAGCTCAGATACCAGCTTATTCTGATGCAGCTTTAAGGCCAGAGAATGAGCAACCACAATTAAAATCCTAAATTCGTATTCACTCATCTTTCCATAATTACTGACTGCCAGAACTCCAACCTTCTCTTCGTTACCCAGCTGCAGCTGCAGTTCGGTGTAATCCTCTCCCTGCCAGTGATATTGATTCTCGAAAATTTCATTTCGACAGCATTTAAAAACTGTTTCATTTCGCTTCAATTTTCTCTCTTTTATATAATTATTAAATTGACTGTCCTTTTTCATTTTTTGATCGGCATAAATTAAATCATCCTGAAAACGGTCAAAAATATAGACATCCGCCCCTAAATTTTTGTTTAGAGCAACAGCAAAGGTTCTGAGTCCTGCGTCATTTAAAAGATCATCTGTTAACTGATGTTGAATAAAAAATAAATCCTGCAGCTTCTCTTTATTCAGCATCGCTATAACCTTCCGGTACTATCTCTATTTCATCCCAGGCTGAAAAAACGGTATCCTTAAATCTTTTAGTATCAAGGATAGTTGAAGGTAAATTGATTACTCCCGCATCCTGCAGCCGCCCCTCTGCCTTTTCTGTTTTAATTTGACCAATTTTTAAATCTTCAACAGTGGAAACAAATTTCCTTTTATTATAGGGGAAAATCTCCGGTGCAGTCATATAAACAACTGCGACTACATCCCACATATAAAAACCGGTGAGACCGATCATTTCAGAAGAATATTTATACCAGGGTTTAATCTTTTTAGTAATGTAGGCGCGAACCGCCTTGTTTTTTGATCTATTAACCCGCCGCCATGATTTTTCTCCGAAACGGGCAGCCAGACAAAGATTCCCGGACATCAGGGCTACAGGAACTTCCGCTTTCAGCACCTTTTCGGCAGCTTCTGGATCACAGGAAAAGTTAAGCTCGTCAATTGTATCTTCTCCAAACTGTAAAAGCTCGGTCACACCACCCATAATAATAATTTCCTTTAGATTCTTAAAGAAATCATTGTCGATCTTCCAGGCAGCATAAAGGTTAGTCAGCGGACCGATAGCAATCAGTGTTATCTCATTTTTGTTTTCGGCAGCACTTTGAACCAGATATTCTGCTGCCTCAGTCTGATGGTCAGCAGCTTCTGCCGCCCCTTTAAAATGCTTAATTTTATCTTTTAACTTAAAATCTTTGAGCATAGCTTCAGTGGTATTATATGTATCTTCTAGGCTGCTGTTGCCAAAAACACTGGTCACAGCCATTAAATCGATATCTTCGCGCCCCAGCAAAAACAAAAAAGCCAGGCCATCATCAACATCTTTTTTCTCTAATCCAATTGTATTATCACAATCTAAGATTACCTTCTTCATTTTATCCTCCTAACAGTCAATTTTTTTCTTTTCTCTCTTAATATGATTTCAACAAAAATTAGCAGAATCCTGCCTTTAAGCAATTATCTGAAAAAATTCTTTAATAATAATGAAATTTTCTGCTTTAAGGTATATAATAGTAATCAAGAACAAAGTTAGAAATATCGAGGAGGAAAGAAGATGAATTATCATCAATCTAAAATTATTTTTATAATATTAATTGCTCTACTCTTTTTTAGTCCTTTAACTGCTGCTCAGGATTTTGAGAGATCAGAACTTTTTATTTCAGCAGTGGAATTGAACGAAATGATAGAAGCTGGAAATCAGAATTTGAAAATAATTGATGTGCGCAACAGCGGCAAGTATCTTTTAGGTCATCTGCCGGAGGCGGCTCATATGTGGGGTGATGATCTAAGTGCGGTTCAGAGTTGGGTGCCGGAGCTGATTCCGGAAGCCACTGACTTCAGCAGTATTGCTCAGGAAAAAGGAATTAATAATGATTCGGAAATTATAATTTATGGAGACCAGGACAGTCCCTGGCCGGCCAGACTCTGGTTTATTTTTAGATTTTATGCTCATCAGGATGCAAAAATACTTAAAGGCGGCTATCAGGCCTGGAAAGATGAAGACTATGAAACTGAAATGCTGCCCTATAATCCCGATCAGGGAGATTTTGAAGTCAGAGATGTCGATAATCAGTGGTTGATCAATTCTGATACAATCGCTGAAAATTTGGGTAACGAAAATTTTATCGTTTTAGACACCAGATCAGAGGCAGAATATTTAGGTCAGGAAACAAATTCTGCAGCTCCCCGCAAAGGCAGAATTCCAGGCTCTGTTCATCTGGAGTGGTCTGCTGTTTTAGATGAAGATGGAAATTATAAATCTCCAGCAGAAATAGCTGAGCTCTATCAAGCAGCAGGAATCACTAAGGAAAAAGAGGTTATTGCAGTGCTTTCTCACAATGGAGTTCGCGCTGCTCACAGCTTTTTTACTCTCCGCCTGCTGGGCTATGATAATTTAAAGTTATATGATGAGGCCTGGGTCGGCTGGAGCAGCCGCAGTGACCTGCCGGTAGAAATGGACTAAACTTAGCTCAAAATTTTGCTAAGTGAAAACGAAAACTTTATTCTCCCAGAAAATTCTTTGGTCCAAACAATTTTAAAAGCTCGGTCAGGGAAATTTCTCCTGCCAGATAATTTAAGCTCTGCTCTATTAATTTTTGAGCAGAGCTTATTCCCTTATCAAATGATTTTTCAAACTGCCTATAATTTTCATCCAACCAGACATCTTTTTTTTCGTTTAAAGCATAGCTGTACTGACTCAAATCCTGAGGCAGAATCAGATCCAGAAATTTAAAGAGGTACACTTTCTTTTTAGCCTTAGTAAAAAATAATTGATGATATTTTCTTAAATCCTGATAGGATTCTGAAAGCAGCTCTGCTTCCAGTTCTTTCTCAAAAATATTATTAAAAATTAGCTGATAAAAATAAACTAAAGTCTCAAAGTGTTCTGTCTGCAGCTGATAATAAGGTAGTGGATTGACTGCAGCAGCTTTCTGACCCCACTTCTGCTGCATAATATAAGTGTCAATGCTGGCCTCAATTAATTTATGTTTTTTGCCGCTACCCCCATTTTCAATAACCACCGGATGACATTCCCGATCCAGAGCGTAGTGGGAGATAAAACCCAGCAGATAGACCAGATTATGCTGCCAGAATTTAGAATCAGGCAGCTCGGATTGGACATAAACGCCCCCCCGCTTATAGGCGGTTAAAAGTTCAGCAAATAATTTTTTACCGCTCAGAGAATGAACCTCATCTCCTTTCTGCTGACCTTGATTGCTCTTCTGCCAGGGCAGAAAATTATGATAAAAGAAAAAATCTGCTCCCTCTGAACCATAATTAAAAAGCTGATAATTCTGATTCAGCAGTGCTTTAACATTTTCGAGTTTAAGTCCAGACACTATTTCCTCGCCAGCAATCAGGTGAGTCCAAAAATCAGGCATTTTTCTACCTCCCTCTCTCAATTAACTTTTAGCCTCTAATTTTCCTTTTTCGACATCGACTCTGCTCAAAAAGAACATACCTAAGATAAAGAAAGAAGCAACAGCAAGAATTCCGTAGCGGCTGGATCCTGTTACCTGACCTGTATAGGCAAAAATAGTAGGACCAATAATTGCTGCAAATTTACTGGAAACTCCGAAAAAGCCAAAAAACTCCGCCGATTTAGACTCCGGCACCATAGCTCCATATAAAGAGCGGCTTAAAGCCTGAGCTCCTCCCTGAACCATACCTACAATTCCAGCCAGAATCCAGAAATCAAGAGCTGAATCCAAAAAATAGCCGTAAAAGGTAATCCCGGTATAGATAATCAGCGCTAGATAAATTCCTTTTTTGGCGGTAATTTTACCGGCAATTTTAGCAAAAATCAGAGCAAAGGGAATTCCAACAAATTGGGTCAGGAGCAGAGCTCCAATTAAATCTGTCTGGCCGATCCCCACTTCTCTTCCGTAAATTGTTGCCATTCGAATAATGGTGCCGATACCATCATTATAAAGCCAGAAAGCCAGCAGAAACTTCCAGAGCTCTCTGTATTTACGGATATGAACAAAGGTTGATTTAAGG